>NZ_JAENWM010000016.1 GCF_016650035.1 Clostridium sp. | reverse complement strand
TATAGGAATTACTTTGGAACAGATGGAAAAACAACATATAACTGAAGTTATTAAAGAAGTTAAAGGTAATATGAGCCTTGCTGCTAAAATATTAGATATTGCAAGAAGTTCCCTGTATAGAAAAATAGAAAAGTATAATATTGATTGTCCCGAAACAGAACACTGTTCTAAAATGCAACAGTAGAAAGCTGACAAAGTGATCTATATTGGGACAATAACAAATCCGTTTTAAAATAATTTATTTAATGTGAGTTAAACGCACTAGAATGAACACTTTTAATAAATCACATTTAGTTTTAACTTGGCATCAATCTTGCTCTGTATATATACATGTAGTACAAAATGTATGGAGGAGGAATTATTATGTATGGTTATAATGGTAAAATATTAAGAATTAATTTAAAAGATAGAACGGTTAAGGTTGAAGCACTTGACTTAGAAATGGCTAAAAAATTTATTGGTGGTAGAGGACTCGGAACAAAAATATTTATGGATGAAGTAGATCCTATGGTTGATCCATTAAGTCCTGAAAATAAACTTATAATTATAACAGGACCGTTAACAGGTACTCCTGTACCAACTGGTGGAAGATATATGGTAGTTACAAAATCACCACAATCAGGAACAATTGCTTGTTCAAATTCAGGTGGCCACTGGGGAGCTGAATTTAAAGCTACAGGTTATGACATAATTATACTTGAAGGCAAAGCAGATTCACCAGTTTACTTAACAATAATTGACGATAAGGTAGAAATAAAGGATGCAAGCAGTCTTTGGGGAAAACTTGTTACAGAAACTACTGATCTTATAAAAAAAGAAATGCCAGATAAATCAAAAGTTATGACTATTGGACCAGCAGGTGAAAGGTTATCTAAAATGGGTTCCATAATGAATGAGTATGACAGAGCAGCAGGTCGTTCTGGCGTTGGAGCAGTTATGGGTTCAAAAAACCTCAAAGCTATTGCGGTTAAAGGAAGTTTAAAACCACAAATAGCAGATACTGAAAAGCTAAAAGAGGTTTCAAAAGTTTGGATGAAGAACATAAAAGAGAATGGGGTTACAGGGGCAGGTCTTCCAACATACGGAACTGCAGTCCTTGTAAATATACTAAATGAAAACGGTGTACACCCAACTAATAATTTCCAGCAGTCTTATTTTGAAAAAGCCGATGACATTAGTGGAGAGACAATGACTAAAGATATCTTAGTTAGAAAAAATCCTTGTTATAGATGTCCAATCGCTTGTGGTAGATATGTAAAAATACCAGATATGGGTATAGAAGTTGGAGGACCAGAATATGAAACGCTTTGGTCTTTTGGTTCGGATTGTGGAATAGCTGATATGAATGCAATATGCAAGGCAAACTACTTCTGTAATGAATATGGTATGGATACAATTTCTGTAGGCGCAACCATTGCGGCTGGAATGGAACTTTACCAAAAGGGATATATTAAAGAAGAAGAACTTGAAGGGACTCCACTAGAATTTGGGAATGTACAGGGAATGCTAGATTGGACAATAAAAATAGGAAAATCAGAAGGACTCGGAGCAAAAATGGCGGAGGGTTCATACAGACTTTGTGATTCATATGGCGCTGCGGAACTTTCAATGACAGTTAAGAAACTTGAAATTCCTGCTTATGATCCAAGAGGTATACAGGGTCAAGGGCTTTCATACGCAACATCCAACAGGGGTGGGTGCCATGTAAGAGGATATATGATATCTCCAGAAATATTAGGACTTCCACAAAAATTAGATAGATTTTCACTTGAGGGAAAGGCTACTTGGACTAAGATTTTCCAAGATTTAACTGCAACTATAGATTCTCTTGGATTATGTTTGTTTACATCATTTGCTATGGGAGCTCCTGATTATGCTGATTTGTATAATGCAGTATGTGGTACAGATCACACCGCGGACTCCATACTTGAAGCGGGAGACAGAATTTGGAATATTGAAAGACAATTTAATTTAGCTGCTGGAATAGATGCATCTCAGGATACATTGCCAAAAAGATTACTCGAGGAGCCAATTCCAGAAGGACCTTCTAAAGGTAATGTACACAGATTAGCGGAACTTCTTCCAGAGTATTATCTGGAGCGAGGCTGGGATGAAAGTGGTAATCCAACTAAGGAAAAATTAGAAGCATTGGGATTATAATACCAAAGCTCTGATTGAGAGGTGAGAATGTGAAAATTACAGTGAAATTATTTGCTACCTTTAGAGAGGGTAGAGATAAAATTCAGGTTTTGGAACTGGATTCGGGTAAAACTCCAGAAGATGTTATTGCTATTTTAAGGATAGAAAAGTCCGAGGTTGCTATTTTACTTGTAAATGGTCGCGATGGGCAATTTGACAAGCCACTTATAGAGTCTGATCTAATAGCACTGTTCCCACCAGTTGGTGGTGGCTAATTTGGAGTATGTTGAGAAGACCTTAGAGATGAGAGGCATGAAAAGGATAGAGATAGTAGATTATTTTATTAGTATTGGTGGCGAAGCTGTTGATGGTGAAAAATTCACTTCACAAGGGTGGCAGGCTGAAATATCTAAGGAAAAGTTAGTTATATTAGGCTCGCTTAAAATTCCAGCTACAATAGTTATATTGCGATGTAGAAAAGATATTTCAGAGCAAATGCTGGCTGCCTTTCGTTTGAAGTTTTTAACAGCTGGTGGGTAAAAGAATATTATTTCAGAGAAAAATAAGGGAATCAGCGTTAAATTAGCTGGTTCCCTTATTTTTATTAGTTTCACAGGAATTATCATATTCAGTAAGTGTAGTTATGGTTGGGTGACTGCCACATAAATCGCAGTTTGTGGACTTCATGCGGCGTGGAACTGGACTCAAGGGAATGTTTTTGGCTTTGAGGTAAGTGGACAAGAGGTAGCATCAGGTAGCTTAATGAATTTAAAGTTAACAGGTGCAGAATGGTTTACAGGGAGAGCATTTGGGTCTGAAGCTGGCATGGCAGCAGCCATAGTTCTTTCTATAGGAATTATTGTTGTATATTTTATTTTAAATTAAATGAATTAAATTTATGTTTATGACTTAAACTACATTCGAAAGCAATTCAATAAAAAGGAGAGGAATAATTGAAAAATAAATTAAAATATCTTTTATACTTTGTAGCTGCATTTTTTATTGTTTTAGCCTATAAAGAAAATGTTATGGGTATTGAAATACAAAATTCTACGAGGGCAATTAAAGACTTTAATACATCTATAAAAGATGTTAATCAGGAAAAGAAAGTAATCTATTTAACTTTTGATGACGGTCCTAGCATACTTACAGATAAAGTTTTGGACATCTTAAAAGAAAATGATGTTAAAGCCACTTTTTTTATTATTGGGAATCAAATTAATGGTTTTGAGGAAGTGATAAAGAGAACTCATAATGATGGACATAGTATTGGCTTGCATACCTATACGCATAAATTTAAACGTATTTATTCGAGTAGAGATATGTTTATTAAGGAAATGCTAGATTGTCGTAATGAAATATATAGATTAACTGGAATTTCACCTAATATAATTAGGTTTCCTGGAGGAAGTAGCAAGCGCCTGACTAATTCTTATCTGAATACATTGCATAGTTATAATTTTAAAATATATGATTGGAATATGGTAACTTCAGATGGAATAAATTCAAATACATCTCCAAATCGAATATATAGAGATGCTACAGAAGGCAATGAAAAACTATCCCCAATTATATTACTTTTACATTGTGACTATATGCATAAAAATTCATGCAAAGCATTGCCTAATATAATCAAATATTATAAAGAAAAAGGTTATGAATTCAAAATTATTTCTGAGGATACACCAGAACTTTACTTTCCAATAAAAAAATAAAAAAAGGAGTTATAACTATGAATATAATTATAGAGAAAAAACTACCATCAATTTTTTTTTAATATCAATAATAATATTTAAAAGCATTTAGGTATTTCTTTATAAAATCTACATAAAAGTATGGTATTATAAAGCTATAGAAAAAAATATCAACAAATCTATATTTTTTAAATTGACCCCTCCCCCCTATAGGGATGGGTATAAAACTTATATATTATAGAAAACATACAAAAGGAGGGATTAAATTGAATAAAGATCAAGAACAAGCAATGAGGTCTCTTAAGACATCTAAGGGACAAATTGATGGGATAATCAAGATGATGGAAGACGGTAGATATTGTATTGATGTATCGAATCAAATAATTGCAGCACAATCTCTACTTAAAAAAGCAAATATGTTAATTTTGAAACAGCATCTTAATCATTGCGTAAAAGATGCATTTATTAATAATACAGGTGAGGATAAAGTTGATGAGATAATTGATTTGCTTGCTAAATTAATTGGCAATAAATAATTGGAGGAATGTATTATGGGAAATAAAACACTTAAAATAGAAGGAATGACATGTGCAGCATGTGCTAAGGCTATAGAAAGAGTTTCAAAAAAGCTGCCAGGAGTTGAGGAAGCAAACGTAAATTTTGCTACCGAAAAATTAAATATAAATTATGATGAATCAAAAATTAAATTAGAAGATATACAAAGTGCAGTTGAAAAAGCTGGGTACAAAATATTAGTCCCAACAACCACTAAAACATTAAAACTAGAGGGAATGACTTGTGCGGCATGTGCAAAGAATATAGAAAGAGTAACTAAAAAACTACCCGGAGTAGTAGAATCAAATGTAAATTTTGCCACTGAAAAATTAACTATATCTTTTGAATCAGCATTAGTTCGAACGGCAGATATAAAGAAGGTAATTGAGAAATCAGGATATAAGGCTGTAGAGGATGTTAGTAATGTAGACCTTGATAAAGTAAAAAAAGAAAAAGATATAAAGGCTCTATGGAATAGGTTTTTAATATCTGCAATTTTTGGAGTCCCACTTTTACTAGTTGCTATGATACCTATGATTATTAGTTTGCCTGAAGCTATTAACCCAATGATGCATATGAAGGTTTATGCTCTTCTACAATTAGCACTTGTTCTACCGATATTGTATACAGGGAGAAAATATTATATAGTTGGATTTAAATCATTATTTAGATTAAGTCCCAATATGGATTCATTAATATCAATTGGAACATCAGCAGCATTTCTGTATAGTTTATTTGCTGTAACTAAAATCCTTGCAGGTGAAAATGGTTATGAAATGTATTTTGAGTCTGCAGGTGTAATACTTACACTTATAACGCTTGGTAAATATTTGGAATCAGTAACTAAAGGAAAAACATCTGAGGCAATCAAAAAACTTATGGGTCTTGCTCCAAAAACAGCTAGAATAACTCGCGATAATATAGAAATAGAGATTCCAATAGATGAAGTAGAAGTTGGAGATATAGTAGTAGTGAGGCCAGGCGAGAAAATGCCAGTAGATGGTGAAGTTGTAGATGGAACTACATCCGTAGATGAGTCAATGCTAACAGGTGAGAGTATGCCAGTGGAAAAAAGTATTGGACATAATATAATTGGCGCAAGTATAAATAAAAATGGATCTATCAAGTATAAAGTAACTAAAGTTGGAAAAGATACGGCACTGTCACAAATAATAACTTTAGTTGAAAATGCTCAAGGTTCAAAAGCTCCGATAGCTGCAATGGCGGATATTATATCAAGTTATTTTGTACCAGTGGTTATAGGTCTTGCCTTAGTTTCCTCATTAGCTTGGTTTATATCTGGAGAAACGGGAGTGTTTTCGTTAACAATATTCATTTCTGTACTTGTAATAGCCTGCCCTTGTGCTCTAGGACTTGCTACACCTACAGCAATAATGGTGGGAACAGGAAAAGGTGCGGAATATGGAGTACTTATAAAAAGTGGTGTAGCACTTGAAACTGCACATAAAATTCAAACTATAGTATTTGATAAGACGGGAACGCTCACTGAAGGAAAACCAAAGGTAACTGATATAGTTACTGCAGAAGGCATTACTGATTCATTTTTACTTCAAGTAGCAGCCTCAGCTGAAAAAGGATCTGAACATCCATTAGGTGAAGCTATAGTTAAGGATGCAGAAGAAAAATCAATAGAATTTAAGAAGGTAGATAAATTTAAAGCTATACCTGGTTATGGAATAGAAGTTAGTATAGAAGGTAATAAAATATTACTTGGTAATAAAAAACTTATGATAGAAAGAGAAATCTCTTTAGATAATTTAGAGGAAGTTTCAAACAGACTTGCAGAAGAAGGTAAAACTCCAATGTATATCGCTATAGAAAATAAGTTAAGCGGAATAATTGCAGTTGCAGACACGGTTAAAGAAAATAGTAAAAAGGCTATAGAAAGACTTCATAGTATGGGAATAGAAGTTGCCATGATAACTGGTGATAACAAGAGGACAGCAACAGCTATTGCAGAGCAGGTTGGCATTGATAGAATACTAGCTGAAGTTTTGCCTGAGGACAAGGCAAATGAGGTTAAAAAACTTCAAGCGGAAGGTAAAAAAGTTGCAATGGTTGGAGATGGAATTAATGATGCACCTGCACTAGCGCAAGCTGATATAGGTATAGCTATAGGATCAGGTACAGACGTTGCAATGGAATCTGCAGATATAGTTCTTATGAGAAGCGATTTAATGGATGTACCTACAGCGCTACAATTAAGTAAGAAAACTATAACAAATATAAAGCAAAATTTGTTTTGGGCATTTGGATACAATGCACTGGGAATACCAGTTGCAATGGGAGTACTACATTTATTTGGAGGACCACTTCTAAATCCAATTATTGCAGCTCTTGCAATGAGTTTTAGTTCTGTTTCTGTTTTAACAAATGCATTGAGATTAAAGGGGTTTAAGCCGGTAAAGTAGAACGTTTTTAATGAAAATCTAAGAAGCTCAAGTATTATTTGAAAATAGTACTTGGGCTTTTATGTGGTTTATTTGGATAAAAAGTAATCGTAGGCTTTGTTTAGTAATTCAAATGTGTTATAATAAAAAAGCAATTAAATACATGGAGAGATGTCCGAGTGGCCGAAGGTACCTGCCTCGAAAACAGGCGAACGGGTTATTCCGTTCCGGGAGTTCGAATCTCCCTCTCTCCGCCAAAGTTAAAGAACTCGCTGTGAGGTGAGTTCTTTATTACGTTAATTTATAAGGGGGATTTGAACCCGTGAGGGCGCATGGCGTTAAGAAAATGTGATGTTATCACATTTTTAGCTATACGCACAGAGACAGGACCCGGACCGGGTGTCGACGTAATTGATGCGTAGCAGCAATCGAATCCCCCTCTCTCCGCCAATATTAAGGGCTCTAGCAAAACTGCTAGAGCCCTTTTAATATGTAAAAAATATGATATTTCGTTGAATGATAACATTAATTTTTTTATAGTAATTATGTCTGTAAAATTGTTTGATTTAGTCTATATTGTTGGTTATCAAAAGCTTCTTTAAACATATTTCGATTAATTCTGTATTCTTAGGGATTAAGTTATATAGTTGATATAAAAAAGCAAAAAATTATAAGTAAACTTTTGCTTTTAGTTTAACATATTTCATACATAGAAGAGAAAATATCTAAATAGTATTTATATTATCACAAAGCAATTTAATATCATGATCAATAGCATATTTATTGCCCCATTTGCACATTTCTTCAAGCGTACTTTGCAAACCCCTTCCATATTCCGTTATAGAATATTCAACTTTTGGCGGCACTACTGGATATACTTTCCTTGTTAGCAAATTGTCACGTTCCATCTCTCGGAGTTGAGTTGTAAGCATTTTTGGGGTAATATCAGGAATCAATTTTTTAAGTTCAGAATATCTTTTAGTACCCATATTTAAATACCAAAGAATTCTAATTTTCCATTTACCACCGATTAAATCCATAGTTAGTTCCATTGAACAACTGTATTTATCATTCAAAACTGACATTTTATAACCTCCATATTTTCAAAATTACATGGTATCCTTTTGTATACTATATGATAAAAAAGTGCGTACTTGTGATTTATGATTGTTGTAGTATAATCATATCATACAACATGTAAAAAAACAATATCACTTAATGGGTAATAAAGATTTCAAATTAAGATTTGGGTTATACTAAACAAGAGAAAAATAAAATTTGTTTTATAAGGAGATAATATAAATGGAAGCGATTTTTAACAGAAGAAGCATAAGAAAATATGAGGATAAGCCAGTTGAAAAGGAAAAGATTGAAAAACTTTTAAGAGCGGCAATGCAGGCACCATCAGCAGCAAACCAACAGCCTTGGGAATTTATAGTCGTTGAGGATAAGGAGAAGTTGAAAAAACTATCTGATGCAAGTCCGTATTCAAAAATGGTTGCAAATTCAGCAGTTACAATTGTGCTTTTATCAAGAAAAGAAGGAGTGACGTTCGCTCCTTGCATACCACAAGATATGGGAGCTGCTGCAGAAAATCTTCTTTTAGAAGCAGTGAATTTAGAACTCGGGGCAGTTTGGCTTGGAATTGCACCTGTCCAAGAAAGGATGAATTATATAAAGGAAATGTTTGGGTTGCCTGAAGGTATTGAAGCTTTTGCATTAATTCCGGTAGGATATCCGGATGGTCAGAAAAATGAATTTGTAGATAGATTTGATGCAACAAGAGTTCATTATGAAAATTGGAAATAAATTATAAATTGAGGAGTGGAATTTTATGATAAAGGTTATAGCGAAAAACTTTGCTAAAGAAAATAAAATTGAGAAAGTTTTAGAGTTAGCAAAGGTATTAGTGGAAACAACAGTAAAAGAGGACGGATGTATAAAGTATGAAATGTATCAGGATGAGAAAAATCCAAATATTTTAATCATGATAGAAGAGTGGGAAACAATTGAAGCCGCGAATAAACATATGTCTTCAGAGCATTTTAAAAAAATAGTTCCACAAATGAGTGAATGTATGGATCAAAAGCCTGAACTGAATATTTGCAAAAAGGTGATTTAAGATCCTATGAATCTTTGAGACAAAACAAGATTTGATTCAATTTAAATATTAATGAAGGAGTGGACAGGAATGGAAAATGAGGTGCTTAAATCAATAAAAAATAGAAGAAGCACAAGGAAGTATAAAGAGGAACAAATCAGTGAAGAAGAATTACAAACATTATTAGAGGCAGGTATACAAGCCCCCAGTGCAAACAACTCACAATCGTGGCATTTTACAGTAATACAAGATAGAGATATGATCAGCTTTATTAGTGATAAGTCAAAAGAAGTGATGCTCCAAAGCGATAATGAGAGCATAGTAAATATTGGTAGAAATCCAGTGAATCTATTATATAATGCTCCTACTGTCATTATTGTTTCGGGCAAAAAAGAGGTTGGTTCGTCTTTGGTTGATTGTTCAGCAGCAATTGAAAATATGCTGATAGCCGCCGAAAGTATAGGATTAGGAACTGTATGGGTAGGGCTCGTTAAGTTTTTCTTTACACTTAATGACGATGTTAAAAAATTAAAATTACCGGATGGATATGAGCCATTTTATGCTGTAGCAGTCGGTTATAAAGAAAATGATGGTGTTTTAGGGTCATCAAAACGAAATAGAGAAGTTATCAACTATATAAGATAATATATGTGTTTAATTCATAAGGAGCGATAATCATGCTGAATTTTAATTATTCAATACCAACCGAAATATTTTTTGGACGAGATAAAATAGATGTACTTGCAGAAAAGGTAAAGGGTTATGGGTCTAAAGTGCTGCTTGTTTACGGTGGAGGAAGCATAAAGAAAAATGGATTATATGATAAGATTACCGGTATTTTAAACACAAACGGTATCAGTTTTTGGGAACTAGCAGGCGTTGAACCTAACCCAAGAATATCAAGCGTAAGAAAAGGAATTGAAATATGCAGAGATAATAAAATAGAACTTATACTTGCTGTAGGCGGTGGAAGCTCAATTGACTGCGCAAAGGTTATAGGCGCAGGCTGTTACTATGATGGAGATGCATGGGACATTGTTGTTGATCCAAGAAAAATAGATAAAGTGCTTCCAATTGCAAGTATATTAACACTAGCTGCTACTGGTTCTGAAATGGATGCTGGGGCAGTTGTTACAAATTTAGATACTAGTGAAAAGCTAGCCACAGGACATAAAGACATGGCACCAAAGTTTTCAATACTTGATCCTTCTTATACATTTTCAGTACCTAAGAATCAAACAGCAGCAGGTACAGCAGATATAATGAGTCATGTTTTCGAAGTCTACTTTAGCAACACAAAAGAAGCATATTTACAGAATAGAATGGCAGAAGCACTTCTTAAAACCTGTATAAATTATGGTTCAAAAGCTATAGATGAACCTGAAAATTATGAAGCTAGGGCAAATTTAATGTGGTCTTCCAGCATTGCTATTAATGGCCTTTTAAGCTATGGAAAAGAAACCGAGTGGAGTGTTCATGCAATGGAACATGAATTAAGTGCATTCTATGATATTACTCATGGAGTTGGTCTTGCAATTTTAACACCACATTGGATGGAATACGCCTTAAATGATAATACAGTAAACAAATTTGTTGAATATGGAGCTAATGTTTGGGGACTTGATCCTATTGGTGATGGATATGAAATTGCTTATAATGCTATCAAAAAGACAAAAGAATATTTTGTATCCTTAGGAATTCCTTCTTCATTAAGAGAAGTTGGAATTGAGAAAGAGAAATTAGAAGAAATGGCAAAGCAAGCTACTGCACGTGGAAAGCTTGGAAGTTTCAAGCCTTTAGATGCACAGGATGTGTTAAATATATATAGAGCTGCGCTATAATGGAGGCAATATGAAAAGATTATTTGATAATACTATTTTAAGCAATATGAATCTAAAAAACAGATTTTTTAGATCAGCTACATGGGAAGACATGGCGGATAACCAAGGCCATATGACAGAAAAGCTATATAATGTATATGAAAATCTTGCGAAAGGCGGAGTAGGGACAATCATAACAGGCTATGCTTTTGTTACAGAAGATGAACAGCCCAATCCCGGAATGATGGGGATTTATAATGATTCATTTATTGAAGAATACAAAGGATTTACAGATAAAATCCATAAGTTTGATACAAACATAGTATTGCAAATTGCATATGGTGGTTCTCAAACTAACTTTAATGTAGGTGAGAGAATCATATTAGGACCGTCAGCCGTAGCTCATAGTATATATGGTGTTACTCCTAAGGAAGCTACAAAGGAAGAGATAAGATCTCTTATTGAAAGTTTTGCAGATGCTTCTCTCAGAGCTAAAAAATCAGGATTTGATGGAGTACAATTTCATGCTGCCCATGGATATATTTACAGTCAGTTTTTAAGCCCTCATTACAATAAAAGAACTGATGAGTATGGTGGAAATATTGAAAATAGAGCAAGAATTATTTTTGAAACTCTAGTAGCCGTACGAGAAAAAGTCGGGAATGATTTTCCTGTGCTAATTAAAATTAATTGCTCTGATTTTATAGAAGATGGTTTTTCTTTTGAAGACTGTAAATATGTATGCAAGAGATTAGAAGACCTTGGAATTGATGCTATAGAAATCAGTGGGGTTGTAGGAGCTAAAACAGAAGATAGAACCGTAAGAGAAAAAGGACTTAAATATTTAGAAAATGAATCATATTTTAGAAAGTATGCTGCAGAGATAGCGGAAGAAGTAAATGTGCCTGTCATTTTAGTTGGTGGTAATAGATCACTTAACTTAATGCAGGATATACTGGATAATACTAAAATTTCATATTTCTCACTATCTAGACCATTTTTGAGTGAATCCGATTTAATAAATAGATGGGCTGGAGAAGATAATACCAAGTCAAAATGTATTTCTTGTGGTAAATGCAGAGATATTCAGGGGAATTCATGTATATTTAACAGGAATAAGTGAATGGTTAAATTATAAAAGCATTAAGTTAAGCCGCACAATTTTGTGCGGCTTTTATTTATTAGGGAAAGTGACATCGTCTACATTTACAGTGCTTATAAAAAATACTATTCATGAATAACGTATGTTAATCATATATTTTAATAGATTAATATATACTGGAGGTTAATATGGTAATTACACCTGATACTCCTAATTTACCTTGTTTTGTAAAAAATAATGTTAGATATTATGAACTAGTTGCTGAACCAGTGATGAAAGAAATTTTACCAGGAATTTTTATGAATGTTTGGGGTTATAATGGCTGTACCCCTGGACCAACTATATTTGCTTTCCCAGGCGAAGAAGTTTGTATTAGGGTTTATAATAGGCTGCCTCAGCCCACAAGTGTTCATTGGCATGGATTAGATGTACTCAATAATATGGACGGAGTTCCAGATATAGAACCATCGCCAAAAATTAATCCCGGATGTTATTTTGATTATAGATTTAAGATAGTTAATCCTCCAGGAACACATATGTATCATTCACACTTTCATACGATATTACAGGACCTAATGGGGCTTGAAGGAGGCTTTATTATTTTGGACCCCGATGAAAAAGACATACAAAAGGATTTTTTTATTATGTTGAGTGGGTATGCTATTGATATTCAACCGTTCTTATTAGAAAAAGGAGTTTATAATACAAAGCCCTTTTCTATGGAAGAGAATTTCTTTATGATGAATGGAAGATGTTTTCCTTATACGACGCCTTTAGAAATAAATGAAGGAGATAATGTTAGGATAAGATTTGGTAATATAGGTCTTGATAATCATCCTATTCATTTCCATGGCCACCAATTTTCAGAAGCTGCAACAGATGGAAATACTATCCCAAAAGCCATCAGACTTCTTAAAAATACTATATTAATTTCATCAGGAACTACAAGGGATATTATATTTAAAGCAAACAATCCTGGTTATTGGCCACTTCACTGTCATATTCCTCATCATGTAAGTAATAATAAAACACTTCCTCTTGGAGGTATGACTACAGCAATAGTTTATAAAGGGTTTGATGCTGCTAAATATATGAAGAAAGCTACATGTTAAATTTACACCTCCGAGGTCATACCCATCAATTGTATATGGAAAATGAAAAATTCACGTTACTATCATAATCAATAAAAAAACAAATGGATACAAAGGTATAGTTCAACAAATGGTCAATTTTGTTTTTCAGGAAAGATCTCCTTTTTTATTGTTTTTTAGCACCGTATTTTATTAAAATATTTTTAATTTTTTTATTTTCACAATAATCCAAGGGAGTTAATCCTGTAGTATTTTTTGAATTTATATCAAACCCTATATTAATGAGAGCTATTAAAAATTCTTCGAAACGTTCATCATAACAGTTAATATAATCATCGTGGAGAAGTGTATTTTTATATTTGTCCCTTATATTAATATCTGCTCCATATTTCACAAGGAGAGTAAGAAGCTCCACAGAGTAATTAAGGCTACAGTGAAATATGGGAGTCTTACCGGATATGTTGACGGCATTAGCTTTAGCTCCTTTTTTAAGTATCATAGTTATTACATCTATTTGAGGGTTTCCTCTTGCACAAAGTTTATGAAGAGGAGTTTCCAAGAATTCACTGTGATGACTATTAATATCAGCACCGTTATTTATTAAAAGCTCAATTGTTTTAAAATAGTTATTTTCACTATTATTAATGGCATAATGAAGTATACTTTCAAGTTCAAAGTCAGAATTTAAATTCTTAGGTCCATTCAAATAATCCTTTATTTCATCTATCTTACCTTCTTCAATATACCTATAAATTGTGTTAGGTTCTGTAAAGAATATCTTACTGAATATTTTCATGTTGTTTACCTCCAGTTATTTAAAAATTTTTTATGCTTAAACATAAAAAAAACTAGCCGCTGATGTTAGATTTTTATCTTTATAATCAGTTTATCATATCATGGTTAAAATGTAACCTAAGTTCATACTTTATAGAATTCATAATATTTTAGAATACTTATGAAAAGGTGTTTTATGTGCAAAGATTTTAATCGTATTTTGATTTTATAAAAGCCCCTCCAAACTAAAAATGGAGGGGCTTTGCTATTAGTGGTATGGAATTAGCTATTGAAATTTACGGTAATTTTATTTATTTGTCTTGACATATAGTTTCCAGTGTTATATAGTTAGTTACATAAGCAACTAACCAATTGACAAAGTAATTATACTATATAATAATATTATGAATATGAAGGTGGTGTTTAAATGCAACTTAATACGAGTGGTGAAAAGCCCATTTTCCTGCAATTTGCGGAAGAACTTGAAAATAATATACTCAAAGGTATATTTGAAGAAGAGACGCAAATTCCATCTACTACTGAGGTAGCGATTAAGTTTAAAATAAATCCAGCCACTGCAAACCGCGGTGTAAACCTGCTCGTGGATGAGGACATCATATACAAAAAGCGTGGTATTGGAATGTTTGTGAGTACTGGAGCCAGGGATAAAATAATAACCAAACGAAAAAACGTTTTTTATGAAAGTTATATATTATCTCTTTTAGAGGAAGCTAAAAACTTAGACATCAGCAAAGGTGAAATTATTGCCTTAATAGAAAGGGGTTGCCATAATGAGCAGGATTGAAATTAAAAATATATCAAAACATTTCAACAAAACAATAGCATTAAAAAATGTCTCTTTGACTCTTGAGCCCAATAAAATATATGGACTTATGGGAAGGAACGGTGCTGGTAAAACTACACTTTTAAACATTATAACTAATAAAATTTTTCCGAGTTCTGGTCAGGTTCTAATTGATGGTGAAACCGCATTGGAAAATGATATTGCACAAGGGAAGATCTTCTGCATGAATGAAAAAAACATTTATCCAGAGTATATGAAGGTTAAGGAAGGTTTTAAATGGACAAAGGAATTTTATACGAGCTTTGATATGACATATGCTTATGAGCTTACTGCTAAGTTTAAGCTTGACGTAAATAAAAAAATTAAAAGTCTTTCAACTGGTTATAATTCAATTTTTAAATTGATACTTGCACTAGCTTCAGAAGCTTCTGTTATTTTATTCGATGAACCAGTATTAGGACTTGATGCAAACAACAGAGAGCTTTTTTACAGGGAGCTCATCAAAAATTATAGTGAGCAACCTAAAACTATTGTTGTATCTACACACTTGATTGACGAAATCGCGGACATTTTGGAAGAGATAATTATTATTAAGGATGGTGAAATCGCACTTGCAGAGCCCGTAGACAAAGTTTTGAAACTAGGATATACAGTATCCGGTGATGCCAAAAATGTTGAAGTGTACACAAAGGGCAAAAATATTATCAAGGAAGAAACAATGGGAAATTTTAAAACGACTACCATATATCAAAATCGCGATAGCAAAGATAATGAGGTTACTAAAGAATTAGGTCTTAAAATAGCATCTGTAGGGCTACAAGAGTTAATTATCGGTCTAACCAATTCTTAAGGAGGTACAATTATGAGTAATATTTTTAGAGCTACAAAGTATCAGCTAATGACGTTTAAAACAGCAAGTTTTATATGTCTTTCAGTTATAGCTTTTAATATTTTAATATCAATTACTGTCACCTATTTATTTCCAGGATCTGGTGTCCTTGCAGGAAGTAGTGACTTGGTAGCTTTTATATTCATATTCATTATTGGAATTGTTGCTTTCATGGCTAGTTTCAAATTTATGCTGGCAAATGCTGTCTCACGAAAGAGCTTATTTTGGGCCAATATTCTTTCTATGGCAATTGCATCTATAGCTTGGGCAGTAATAATTACACTAATACTTTCTATAATAAGCAGAATGAATATAAAGATTTTTGTCCTTTATACAATATTTTATAATAATTATAGCGTTATGGCTAGCGTTGTTTGGTTTATTACTGTATTTTACCTACTTATAGTAAGCGGTTGGTTTATAAGTATGGCTTATTATCGAAGCAGCAAACGAATGTCTTTTCTAATTTCCTTTGCACCTTTTGTTCTTTCAGGTCTACTTACAATTATAAATCAATCAACCAACGGAAAACTCTTTGAATCTATTATAAAATTCATTGTAGCAGCCATGGGATTTTCGGGAAGTATTCCCAATCCATATATTGCTTCATTTAGCATGTTGCTCTGTACTGTGATTATCTGTGGTTTTAATTATCTACTTATCCGAAAAGCGGAGATAAAGGCATAATTAATGTAGCTTTATTACCATCTCCCCGCCAATATGAAGGGCTCTAGCAGTTTATGCTAGAGTCCTTTAAGTAGAATTTCTTAATGGAAATGGATGATAATTATTTTTCGTATTGAAAACATCCAAGTTCTGTTCTTATAACATTCACATCATCAATTAGTGGTTGACCCTGTGCTTGCGTAAGGTTTGATGATTGAATAAATGCTTGCACTTGATTAGCAAAAGCCTTTAGTTTACCGCATGCAGGTGGTACATTTGGAGGAGTCTTGCTAAGGTCAGCTATAGCACCATCTAATTTAACAGTTAATGAGTTTTGTTCACCGTTATTTAATGGTAAACCTGGAATTAGAGTTTTAAGATCTTCAATTAATTGTATAATTATAGGCATTTTTACTCTCCTTTCAATAGAAAACATATTTATATAAATAAATTATTTTGATACTAGCTAGTATATGAAATAATAACAACAAGGTGAATTAAATTATTTTTTTAAGTAAGTTTCTAAAAGGAGTATCATACATGCAACATTTCGCCAGTAGTATGGTGTTTTCATCTAATATCTTTTCCATAAAAGGATATAAATGCTTAATATTTGAAAATACATAAATCTTTCCCACGAGTCCTTTCAGTTCAGCTTCTTTTGCAATTTCTTTAGCGGTTGGGCCAACAGTAATAAGTATATCCACCCCTTCTTTTGCAATCATAGCACCTACAAGACGAGCTGATGGAAATGTATAACTTCCCAGACCATTTATTTGACCAATGAGAGCAACTCTTTTTTTTTCATTGGCAATAGCATTCAGTGTTTGAAATGCAGCTTCTAATGAAGTAGGATTTGAATGCCAAGTATCGTCAAGAATTAAGCAACCATTTATTCCTGCTACTAATTGATGATGATGGGGAAGATTTTCATGATTTAGTAGCCCTTTTGCTGCTTCGTCTATATCCACACCTATCTGGTGGACAGCAGCAATAGCCCCTAAAGCATTATAAACTTGATGTTCACCATAGCCTGGTACAAATATTGGATACTTATTTTTGCCAAAGGATAAAATAAAATGCATACCATTTTTACCATATTTAATATTTGATGCTCGGAAATCTGAAGCATGGTAAATTCCAAAATATATTATAGTGCCTTTGAATTTTGTTAAATCTATTTTTTGAATTATTTGGTCATCACCATTAAGAATTAGGATTCCATTATCATAAAGTTCAGTGACCATTTCTAGTTTTGCTTGGATGTAGGCTTCTAATGTTTTACACCTATGAAGATGAGCTATTCCTATATTCATAATAACACCAATTTTAGGTCTGAAATATCTAAATGCATAGGTGAGATCTCCAGGGTCACCTACTGCAGTTTCAAATACCCCAACTTCAGTAGACTCGTCCATTGAAAGAAGATATCCCAAATGTGCTGTACGCCCATTAGCTGTGCTTATAGTTCCCTTAACATTAAAGCGTTGCGATAAAATACACTTAATCATGTCTTTTGTTGTTGTTTTTCCACAGGTACCAGTTACAGCAATAACAGGAATGTTAAATAGATTTCGATAATACTCAACAAAGTCCCAGTAAGCCACATTAATATCTTTAACTAAAATAATTGTACAATGAGTTTTAGACTTTATTTCCTCACTAATGGTATCTGTAATAATTGCCATGGAAATATTATCATGAATATAGTCAAAATTTATAAGAGATTTATTTTTAAAAAATATAAGAGTATTTGGCTGGGCCTCCCCTTTGAGGTAATAAATCACTTTGTTAATTAACAAGTTGTCAGATCCTTGAATTAATTCACCTTTTATAAATTTTCTTATTTCACTTATTTGGAAAGTTTTCAAGTATTCACCTCTTTTATAACTTCACTCTTAGCTCTAAGGATTTCAACATAAGAACCAATAAATGGCCTGTCTGTAATGTACCTTTTATTGGAAATAGCACCTGTGGGTTGTGCTAAAATTTAAAATTAAATTATTTATATACTATATATATAGTATATAAATGAGCTATACAAAACGTTACTACTAATAGGTTATTAAATCATTCTCTGCCATGTTGCAAAAAAAATAAAACTTCAGAAGGAGATTCAGACTCCTACTGAAGTTTTATTTGCATTATTAATTTTTATAACTTGCCAGGCGCCAATCGGGTGCAACCTACATAGGTTACTGTATACGACGTGCTGTTACATATCTCTTTTGATAATAATCTCTTTGCAGGGAACGTTCTACAACACCTGTTGATGTTCCTGCATTGATAATCACATTGCCATTACCGGAATATATTCCTACTAGTGAAATCCTTTCTGAACCGGGAATTCTAGAAAAGAACACTAAATCACCTATTTGTAATTGTTCCTTAGAAACTAAACTTCCTAATTTAGCCTGTTCACTTGCATCTTTTGTTTTTAGGTCAATTTCATTTTTATTATAGATATAATACATAAATCCTGCACTGTTAAAGGTAAGTGTACTTTCATTATAAGAACTACCATAATTTACCTTTCCAATTAAACCCTCTGCCATAGTAGCAATTTTATTTCCTTCATTGACTGTAGGTGTAGAGCTTGATATTACACGGCGTGCTGTTACATAATTATTTTCATAAAAATATGTTGACATATAACGTTTTACAACACCAATTGAAGAGCTTGCATTGATAATAACATTGTTGTTGCCAGCATAAATTCCAACTAGCCTAATTTCTCCGTTACTTGAATCGTTTGAAAAGAAAACAAGATCACCCTTTTGTAATTGATCTTTAGGAACATACTGCCCTAAATTAGCCTGCTGGCTTAAACTTTGAGTTCCTAAATCAATACCAGTCTTCTTGTAAACATAGTAATCAAATCCAGTATTATTAAAAGTTAGTGTATTTTCATTGTAAGTACCATACTGTACTTTTCCAATTAAACTTTCTGCTACATTAACGATTTCTTCCCCTGGAGAAGGATTAGCTGAAGGCATATAACTTGGAATTAGGCGGCGAGACATTTTATAATAATCACGATAGTATGCTTTACTATCTAAGTCTGAAATCACCACATTGTTTATACTATCAGCCATGTGAATGATTTTATTATCCCCGATATATATCCCGTCATGTGTAACTGGGTATGCATCATCAGGGCTTGAATCGAAAAATACTAAATCTCCTTTTTGCAACTGATCTTTAGGTACATATTCCCCGAGGTCAGCTTGAAACTGAGTATTTCTGGTATTCATATCTATACCATTCTGTAGGAATACATAATAAATAAAACCACTACATCCAAATTCATAAGGGGCGGTAGGTTTATACTCGTAGTGATTATAGGTAGCTTGTCCTATTAGACTCATGGCAGTATTCACAATATCATCTGCCTTTTGATCAATAGCAACTTGATTTTCGTTAACAGGTGTAGTGATTGCAGCCTGTGCTGTAGTATACCAAGCAGGGTTAATGTTGATGTAAGTAATTAGCATTAGTGCAATCACCAAAACAGAAATTTTTTTCATAAATAACCTCCAAATATTATTTAGACGTAATTAAAGTGATTTTCAATTACATCTGTATAAAAATTGTAACATGGGATAAACCCTTATTCAATTCATAATTATTGGTAATAATGAGAAATATTGAAATGAAACTGTTTCCCAGTATTTCACTAGTTTCCGTAATCTTTCTAAGAACCATAAAAAAAATGTATTTTATCTTTATCAAAATTATGTATCACTGCATATAATGTACTAGGTTCATGGGGGTATTGTATTCTATACCCTGGAAAGAACCTAAGGGGTGATGTTTTTGATTTTGATAGGAATGCTGCACCATCGTAAAGATCCTCGAACTGTACAAAAATCCTATGCTTACGCAGCAGTTGCAATGGCAGAAGGAGCAGAACTCTTATATTTTTCTCCAAGATCAGTAAACTTTGATGAGAGGAAAATTAGTGGTTACATTTATAAAGATGGTATTTGGCAAGAAACTGAAAGTTCTTTTCCGGATGTAATATATAATACAGGAAGTCCAGAAAAGTTAGCAAAATCTAGCGAAATAATAAATGCATTAAGAAAAGAAATTCCTTTTACTACAAATTCAATAGGAAATAAGATGAGGGTTCAACGAAGACTAGAGAAATATGATGAATTCACTAAGTATCTCATTCCTTCTGAATATATCCACTCTACAAAAGCTTTTTTTAGGATTTTAAGGATATACGGCAAAATTATATTTAAACCAGTAAATGGCCATAAAGGTCAGGGAGTAAACTTCATAGAAACGGTTAACGAAAAATATCATGTATTAATTGGACCTGAAAAGCGCATTTTCAGCTTTGAGCAAATGCGGGATTTTGTTTTGGACAGAATACGAGAAGATCTGTATCTAGCTCAACCCTATATTAATTGCAAAACTAAGGATGGAATTTCCTATGACCTTAGACTTCATGTTCAAAAAAATGGAGAGGGTAAATGGGTAATTACTGCTACCTATCCGCGTTTTGGTTGCAGTGGAAGTGTTGTATCAAATATAAATAGCGGAGGTTCCACCAACTATCTTGTACCTTTTTTACAACAAGAATTTGGTGAAGAGTATTATGATATTAAGCGATATTTAGAAGTTTTTTCCCTACAACTTTCAGAACACATGGATAAGATTCAGCAGGAAACATTTTCAGAAACTATTGACGAATTAGGAATTGATGTGGGGCTTGATGACATGCGTAAAATATGGCTTTACGAAATTAATTGGCGACCAGGATGTCCACCTACCTTTTATTTGGAATTAGATGTAGTTATAAATACAATAAGGTATGCCATGTTTTTGGTAAAGGAAAAAGAAAATAAACAATTGTTAGAAAATCTCAAATCTGAATAGAGGTGAAACACATGCTATTAAATGGTGAAAAACCCATTATTGCAATTACAGGCAGTGCTGGCAAAACTACAGTTAAGACTCTTTTAGCTGCTATATTAAGAGAGAACTGGGTTGTATTTGAATCTAATACCTATAATAATACAACTGAAAAAACCAAAGAACATGCAAAGAGAATTAGTTTCATACATCGAGCTGCTGTGCTTGAATACGGTATGGCATACCCAGGAGTTATTACAGAACATTGTAACATTCTGCGCCCAAATATAGGAATTATCACGGGCATTGGCCTTGCTCATATTGGTAATTTTGAGGGCAGTATCGAAAAACTTGCTGCTGCTAAATCTGAACTTTTAAAAGGTGTGCATCCTTCCGGCTTATTTTTTATTAATGCTGATGATGAAAATTCTAAACTTATTCCTATTAATACTTTTACCGGAAAGCTCTTCACTGTTGGAATTGACGTGGATTCAGATTATCGTGGAACAAACGTAGAATATACCCTTGATGGAATGACTTTTAATGTGAATTTAGATGGGGAAGTTCATTCATTTGTTTGTCCTATGCTAGGAAAACACAATGTGTATAATTCTCTATTTGCTATAGGTGTAGCACATCAACTAGGATTTTCTCTAATTGATATGCAAAATGGACTTAAAAATGCTAAAATTCCGGAGCATAGATTAAATATTCATAGATTGCAAAATGGAATAACTGTTATCGACGATACTGTTCATGCTCATCCACCTGCTATGAAAGCTGCATTAGATGTGTTAGCAGCCATAGGAAAGAAAAAGAAAATAGCTATTCTAGGGAGCATGCCTGAATTAGGTGATAAAATTGATGAATATCACAAAGAACTTGGGATGTATGTTGCAACTAAAGGTATTGACTTCCTTTATACCTATGGGAATATTTCTATAAATATAGGAATTGGAGCAGTAGCATCAGGTTTTTCAGCAGATAAACTTAGTCATAAGACTCCATTATATAGAAAAGTAATGCATCGTGAGTTAGTAAATATGATAGAACCCGGAACAACAATTCTAGTAAAAGGTGCTAGTCGTTTGAATATGTATGAAACCGTATGTTTTCTATGTGACTATTACAAAATATACTAATGAATAACTATATATATGTAAAGGAGTTATTTATATGAAGACAATTGTATTTATAGGAACTCAAAAATCAGGATCTAGTCGTGAGGCAATTAAGGCAGCAGATGAACTAGGATACTATACTGTACTTCTAACCGATAAGAAAAACCTCCTTAAGCAACGTACGGAGTTCCCAGATGTACACCTCATGCTTCTATGCGATTTAGATAATATTGAAGAAATTAGAAAAGCTATAAGAAGTCTGGTTGTAAAAGCACTTGATCTTTTGGCAATTGCTAGTTTTGTAGATGTTCATTGTTACACTGCAGCTTTACTGTCTGAAGAATTTGGACTAAATCATTTTACTACAGATGCTATTAGAACAATGCTGAATAAAATTTCTTCTAGAGAGGTTCTTTCTGGTACTACTTATGCTCCTGCTTTTGTGATGTTATCTGAAGGATTAATACCTTCTAAAATTGAAGTTAGAAAATATCTACCATTCATTATGAAATCGCCTAAATCCACAGGTTCAAAAGATGTTTTAAAAATCACTAGTTATAAAGAATTCAATCACAACAGTAAGAAGATGTTTGGAAAATATCCAGAAGAACCAATATTAATTGAAGAATATTTAGATGGGCCTCAATATTTAGTGGAAACTATTGTTAATGAGGAGAATCTTAACATTATAGCAATTTTCAAACAAGAAATTACCTTTGGTGAAAGATTTATCATTACAGGATATGAACTTTTAATGCATCCAGAAGATGATTTTTATAATAAGCTAAAGAGTGCAGTGGAAACTATTATAAGTAAACATGGACTAAAATATGGACCTTGTCACTTAGAAATGCGACTGGTAAACCACACTTGGAAGCTTGTTGAAATCAACCCTAGAATCTCCGGTGGTGGAATGAATGATTTAATTAAAGCAGGTCTTGGAATAAACTTAGTAAAAGAAACCCTGAAAATGCTGATTGGACAGAAACCTAATTTTAAACCTAAATATACAAGTAATGTGTTTGCTCAATATGTGACTGTATCAGAATCAGGAATACTTGAAAGAGTTACTGGTAGAAATAAAGCTTTTAAATCCCCAGGAGTGAAAAAAGTTTATATAAAGCCAAGAAAAGGAGGTCTTCTTACACCTCCGCTATCCATGGGAAACAGATATGCATATGTTATAGCAATAGGTAATACTGCTGAAGAAGCGAAAGTCAATGCAAAATTTGCAGCTTCACAAATTTCTTTTAAACTTATATCAAATAATGAAAAGAAAGCAGTAGAAGATTTGATTGCCTTGCCACAGATGGAGGAAAAATAATTAAAAAATTAATTAAGGGTTACAGCAATGATTTATTCGTTGCTGTAACCCTTAATGATTTTAGATATAAAGAAAGCTAGCCAGTATCACTGAGAAAGTAGATAGCCTAACTCGAAAACAGGCGAACGGGTTATTTGTTCATAAATTATTCATAATAATCAACTATAATAAAAACATAGATAAATAATAAAACACTAAGAATATGTAGTGTTTTATTTACCTCGTGATATCCCTTGGGAATGGCAAAGGAAAAGGAAAAGGAGTTGTAATTTATGAATATAATTATTGAGAAAAATACTGCTGATTTTATTAGAAAACACTCTAAAGATAACTCAGTAACACTTTTTGTGAAGTCCGCAAGTGGGGGATGATGCGCGGTACAGAGCCCTACAGTTCAGTTGGGCAAACCTCCAATAGCAGATAATTATGATATGTATAAAGCTTACGATATAAGTGTATTCGTCAGGAAAGATACACGAATTAAGAACAAAAAGTTGCATATATTCCTGAGAAAATTTCTCTGGATGAAGGAACTGGAAGTGGATGGCATACAGATTAGCTTTTAGGTGTATTTATTCCATGAATTTGGCTTAAGCATTTCAAAGTATCCTTATAAATTTAGCAAGTATTGTTTAGCTGTTAGTTTTAAAATTTAAAACAAGGTCACAGTTTGTTAAATCACTGTTAGTAACAAATAACCGCAGTACCGGCATCATTGTTATGAAATTTCTGCATCTTATTTTACACAATATTCATATGGAAAGATTCGCTAAAATATTATATAATAGAGTGAATTAGTATGTTGTTTTCACATCTGACAAATTTAAAATAATATAGTAAAATAAATATAAAACAGAAAACTTGAAGTGATTTGTTTGCAAAGGAAGTATACAATGGGAAAAAATATAAAAAAACGATATCCTAGTTATTTTAAAGAATTTAAGTGTATAGCTGGAAAGTGTGAAGATAGCTGTTGTATTGGATGGGATATAGATATTGATAAGATAACCTTCAGACAGTATTATAAAGTTCAAGATAAAGAAATGAAAAAAATGTTTCAAAAAAATGTCCATAATAATGATAATTATCTAAATAGTGATGTAGATTATGGAAAAGTAAAATTAACAAGAGAAAAAAGGTGTGCTTTTTTAGATGAAGAAAATTATTGTGTTATTTATTCTAAGCTTGGGGAAGAATATCTTTCAAATGTTTGCACATCTTTTCCTAGAATAATCAATATAGTAGATGGAGTTTATGAAATGTCTCTTGACGTAGCATGTCCAGAAGCAGCAAGAATTATCTTACTAAAAGAAGAAGGAATTGAATTTGAAGAAGGTACTGAAAAACTGGAAAAACATATAGTATCAAGTGATATTGATACTAAATCTAAAAAATTCAATAATTCGCTGGTAAAATATTTTAAAGAAATTAGAGATATGAGTATTAAAATAATAAAAAATAGAAAACTTGACTTAAGTCAAAGATTTTATATATTAGGTGAATTTTTAAATACATTAGAAAAAAAATCTAAACAAAATTATAATAATGTACCTAAATTTATTAAAGAGTATAATATAAATTCAGTTAGTGTTACTTATGAAAAAAATCAAACAAATTATATTGCTCAGATGGATTTTTTTAAAAAGATGTTGGGGTTCTTAAATGTGTCTAAGGAGGTGGACAGTCTTTCTTTTAAGGAATATACTAGGCAAATTATAGTTGCATTCAAGCTTGAGGAAGAAGAGGAAATAAATGCAAAATTGTATATAAAAACATTTGAAGATTACACCGAGAAATTTATAAATAATAATAGCTATATTTTTGAAAATTACTTGGTGAATTTTATTTATAACAATATGTTTCCATTTTCTGAAACAGAATCTATATTTGATGGATATATTATGCTTTTGACAAGATACTCATTTATTAAATTTTATTTGGTTGGGAAATATCTATATAATAACGAGGATTCTAAAGAAGATATAGTTGGATTTATCCAAATTTTCTCAAAGATTATAGGACATCACAAAACTTATACAGTTGATGTACTAAATTATATTAAAGTAAATAAGTTAGATAATATGCAATTTGCTAAAATTCTTTTACCTAAATTCTAAAGGTATTTGACAATTATAATGGGGGTGATTATAATGAGTGATAATATATTCATAATAGGTGTATCTTGATAGTGAACTATTTGGAATTGAATGGAGGGTATTAAATGAGTTTTAAAATAAGTGATACTGTGACATGGGTCGGTAAAATTGATTGGGAGTTAAGATCATTCCATGGTGAAGAATACTCTACACATAAAGGTTCTTCATATAATTCATATTTAATTGAAGATGAGAAAACAGTACTAATGGATACTGTTTGGAGCCCGTTTTCTAAAGAATTTATAGCTAATCTAAAAAATGAAATTGATTTAAACAAAATTGATTATATAATAATGAATCATTCTGAAAGTGACCATAGTGGTGCACTTACAGATTTAATGAAGGAAATACCTAACACCCCAATTTATTGTACAAAAAGTGGTGTTAAAATAATAAAGGGTCATTATCATAAGGATTGGAATTTTGTAGAGGTGAAAACTGGAGATACGTTAGATTTAGGTAAGAATAAATTGACATTCATAGAGGCAAAAATGCTTCATTGGCCAGATACCATGTTTACATATATGTCAGGAGAAAATATTCTGTTTAGTAATGATGGTTTTGGTCAGCATTATGCCTCAGAGTTTATGTATAATGATAAAGTTGATCAGGCTGAATTATATCAAGAGGCAATAAAATATTATGCAAATATTTTAACTCCGTTTAGTAAATTCGCCGTACGGAAAATAGAGGAGATATTAAGTTTTAATTTACCAGTTGATATGATTTGTCCTAGTCATGGAATAATATGGAGGGATAATCCATTGCAAATAGTAAATAAATATATGGAATGGGCAAAAAATTATCAGGAAAATCAAATCACAATAATTTATGATACTATGTGGAATGGCACAAGAAGGATGGCTGAAGCCATATCAGAAGGTGTAAAGAGTTCAAATAGTGATATTAAAATAAAGATTTTTAATTCATCTAGAAGTGATAAAAATGATATTATTACAGAAGTTTTTAAATCAAAGATTGTTCTTGTTGGTTCATCAACAATAAATAAAGGAATATTATCTTCAACAGCTTCAATATTAGAAATGATTAAAGGACTTGAATTTAAAGGAAAGAGTGCAGCGGCCTTTGGTAGTTATGGATGGAGTGGGGAGTCTACAAAATTAATTACTGAAGAATTAAATAAAGCTGGTTTTGAAGTGGTAAATGAAGGAATAAGAGAAATGTGGAATCCAGATGAAGATGCGTTAAACAGATGTAGGGATTTTGGAAGAAATATTATAGAAAAGATCTAATTTTATCTTAAGGAGGTTTATTATGGGAAAATATGTGTGTACAGTATGTGGTTATATTTATGATCCAGCAGAAGGAGATAGTGATAGTGGAGTGGCTCCTGGAACAAAGTTCCAGGATATTGCTGAAGACTGGGTTTGTCCGCTATGTGGAGTTCCAAAATCAGATTTTGAAAAAGTAGAAGAATAATATATTAATAGAGGAGGTTAATTTTTATGAAAGGTTTTGTTGATAAGGATACATGTATAGGATGTGGAGTGTGTGCTGCTGTATGTCCTGAAATTTTTGAGATGAATGATGATGGATTGGCAGAAGCATCGGAAAATGAAATTGAAGAGAAGCTAATGGAAAGTGCCAAAGATGCTGAGCAGCAATGTCCTGTGAGTGCCATAACAATTAAGTAATCATTAGTATGCAACATGTCATAAGCTATAAATAGTGTAACCTTTTAAAACTGCCTATCGAGGTGATTAAAACATCTTGATAGGCAGTTTTATATTTATCCCATTGTAATTTTACCTATAGTATTTGTATGATATGGAATTATTTTAATGTAAAGTATTACTATATTTATATAATTGTGGTATTATGCATTTAAGGTAAATAAATTTCGGGAAGGGAGTAAGTTAATGGTTAAACATTCAAAAAAGAAAAAACTAAAGGCTAAATATCTAATAAGAAGGATAATGTGTGTTTTAGTATTAATAGTTTTATTAATGATAACAAGTTCTTTTATGAATAGGGAAAACAAATTTAATCAACTAGTGTTAAGCAAAACAGAAAATGGAACTATTGACTTTGAAGAAAACGAATTTTATAAAAAATATACTATAGATTGCACTGAAGCTATAACAAATTTCAAACCTAAAGAAGATATAGAGAAATTCCAAATTACATTAGATAAGTCTAAAATATCAAATATTGATATTAAAAATGGAACTAAAGTTAATTTAAGTGAAATTAACTTTGAAGAAGATAAAAATTTATTTATACTTGATTTTGTAAAGTTAACTGAGGATGAAAACTATGTACATTTAGCTTATGGAAATGATAAGAAGATATTGATTTTTATAAAAAAGAAACAAAATCCTTTTAAATATAAGGTTGTAGTAGACCCCGGACATGGAGGGGTTGATGTTGGTGCAAAATATGGTGATTTATTCGAGAAGGATCTAAATTTAAAAATTTCTGAATATATGGTGGATAATTTAAGATATAATGGTTGCAGAGTCATATTTACAAGAAATACAGATGTTGAATTGGACAAGCTAGTAACAAAAGATTTAAATAAAAGAGCTGATTTAGCAAATAACGAAAATGCGGATGTATTTGTTTCTGTGCATATTAATTCGAATACATCTAATGAGTATAAAGGCGTTTCAACTTATTACTATGATGATGTTAATTATAAGCAAAAGGATAAGGGTAAATTTGCAGGTGTTATTCAAGAGGAATTATTAAAGAGTGGTACATGGACTGATATGGGAATACATGGAGGGGGATTAGCAGTTTTAAGACTTACCAAAATGCCTAGTATACTTGTGGAATGTGGGTTCATCACTAATTATGAGGATAGAGGCAAGCTTTCTAGTGATAATACCTTAGTTGGTTTTGGCTTAAATATTTCTAATGGGATAATGAAATATTTAAGTGAAACGGATTAATCGAATTTCAGCCAAATCCGAATATAAAGTATTTTTATATTTTAGATCCAAATGGGTTGAAAATTCAGCTTGTGGAAGAGGAAGTAAATTTACAGTTACGCTTCCCGCAAGAAATGTATTAAATGAAAATAATCTATATGACAGGAAAGTGGGAAATAAAAAACAGTGTATACAAGTGGAACTTTCGGATGTTAATTTGTAATTCGAATTTATTAGTAGTAGAATTGGTTTCAGGAGAAAAAACGCAGGCTGCTAAGCCATGGTATATAAGTTGTGTAATACAATATTGTATATGGGGAGTGGGAAAGTTGAAAATAGGAATAGCATTAGGTGGGGGAGGAGCTAGAGGGTTTGTACATTTAGGGGTACTAACGGCTTTAGAAGAAAAAGGTATTATTCCGGATATTGTTTCTGGTGTTAGTGCTGGCGCCATTATTGGTGCATTTATTGCTTCAGGAAAGAAACCCAGTGAAATAATGGAGTTAATTAAAGATAATAAATTCATTGATTATGCTAAGTTAAGGTTGCCAACTACCGGTCTTTTCAGTTTAGATAATTTCCAAAAAAATATAGAAAGAGATTTACCAGCTAGGAGTTTTTCTGATTTAAAGCTCCCATTTTACGTTGCTGTGACTAACTTGTATAGTGGTAAGGTAGAATATTTAGATGAAGGCCCTTTAATTCCTGAAATACAGGCTTCATGCTCAATCCCAATGCTATTTTTGCCTGTTGAAATAAATGGGAATCTATATATAGATGGAGGATTATTAGATAATCTACCTTGTAAACCACTAATAGGTAAATGTGATAAGATAATTGCAATTAATATTTTAGCTTGTGGTAAAATAGATAAAATAGGAAATTTAAAAGAAATAGCTGTGCGAACATTTGAACTCAGTATAAGTATAAATAGAGAATTAGCGCAAAAGGAATGTGATATATTAATTGAACCTACTGGTCTAGAAAATTTCAATATATTGGATAATAGTAATTGTAAAGAAATGTTTAGAATAGGTTATGATTATTGCAGTAAAATAAGTGATTTAGAAAAACTACTAAGGGATTAGTTCTAAATGTATTATACTATAAATACGAAAGAGGTAACTTATGATTGATGAAAAGAATATTAAAACTTTAGGAACACATAGTGGTAAATTTCATGCAGACGATGTTATGGCTACCGCTATACTCAGATTACTATTAGGAGATATAAAGGTAACAAGAACAAGAGAAGAGGATATGCTTAAGAAGCTAGATTTTGTTTATGACATAGGTCTTGGAGAATTTGACCATCACCAATTAAATAAAGAAATAAGAGAAAATAATATTCCCTATGCTGCTTGTGGTTTAGTTTGGAGAGAGTTTGGGCCGCGTGTAATACAACAGTTTAATTCTGAGTTTGATGAAGATGATATAACGTCAATCTTTGATCATGTTGATAAAAATATATTGCAGGGAATTGATGCTACCGATAATGGCATAGATATAAACTCAGAAATTAGAGTAACAACAATAAGCGATATTATCCAAAGTTTTAATCCATCGTGGGATTCTACCTTTTCCAAAGATGAGGCATTTGAAGAAGCTGTTAGATATGCAACTGAGCTTATAAAAAGAATAATAGGTAGGCAGGTTTCTGTTATAAAAGCAAGGGTAATAGTAAATGAAGCTTTTGAAAATAGAGATATTAAAGAAATAATGGTTTTGAAAAACGGTTGTCCTTGGCTTCAACAGTTACTTAAAATAGATATAAATACTGAGGTGTTATTCGTTATTTCACCAGATGACAATAATACAGAGTATAAGATTCAAACTGTTAAAAAAACCCCGGACACTTTTGAAGCAAGAAAAGATATATTAGAATCCATTAGAGGAAAATCAAGTGAAGAAATAAATTCTATAATTAAAATAGATGACGCTATATTTTGTCACAAAGCAGGGTTTATAGCATCGGTTAAAAGTATGGAGAGTGCTCTAAAAATAGCGAAATTATCAATTTGAGCCATTAGAACAGCGTATTGTGATATTTAAATAATTCAAAGCAAAATTAAGGGCTCTAGTAAAACTGCTAGAGTCCTTTTATAATGGCTAATATGGAAATCTTAAATATAAATATTAACAAATGTTTATACTTTGTTAATAAAAAGTATAGAAATGTAATTTAAAATAGAATTATTAGTAACAATAAATTTAAAATCTTTTGGAGGTTAAAATGCTTAAATTATTTTTTATAATGGTTTCTATGGTAACAATAACTGCATTAGTTTTTTGGGTCATAGGTATAAGATATCTTAAAAATGATAAATATAATAAAAAAGGTATTAAATATATACTTGGGAGCACAAGTGTTACAGGAATATGTGTCATTTTAAGTGCTATACTTTTTATACCAATTTTCTTCCCAGTATAAAAAAAATCAAGTTCTTTAAAATAAAATAATTTTAATGAAGTGGGATTAAACACATCTGTTAATATAGATAAAACTCTGAGGGATGCCTTAGAGTTTTATCTTTATCAAATTCCAAAAGAAAGGCATTATTATTGTATCTTAAAGCAAGATATGCTAAAATTTAAATAACTAAATTTACTTTCAGATATATGTTGATAAAGCTACATGGAGACTAGTGCGTTATGTAAAGAATTTGGGAAGGAGTACTTTTAATGAATAAGAATATAAATGAAGAGCTTTCAAATATGTTTGTGATTTTTGGTGGAACTGGTGATCTTACAAAAAGAAAACTAATTCCAGCTATTTATAGTTTAATGTATGAGGAAAAATTACCTGAAAATTTTACAATAGTATCCATAGGAAGACGAGAAAAAACAAATGAGGAATATAGACTAGAAATGTATGAATATGCGAATAGATTCTCTAGGTTTCATTTGAATGATGAATTATGGCTTAAATTCAGTAAGAGAATTTTTTATAAAAAATTTGATTTCACTTCATATAATGATGAGTATAAGGAGTTAGATTCATATTTAGAATCAATGGAGACTAAATATTCAACTGGAAGCAAAAGATTATATTATTTAGCAGTTGCACCAGAATTTTTTGAAGGAATAATTAGAAAATTAAAAAACAATGGTATGGTTTGTAAAGCTAATGGTTGGCAAAGGATAATGATAGAAAAACCCTTTGGATCAAGTTTAGAAACAGCTAGAATTTTAAATCAGAATATATCTAAGCTTATACCTGAAAAAGATATATTTAGAATAGACCACTATCTAGGAAAAGAAATGATTCAAAATATATTAGCGATTAGATTTGGTAATTCATTATTTGAACCATTATGGAATGCAAATTATATTGATAATATTCAAATTACCGCTAGTGAACTTTTAGGTGTAGAGAACAGGGGTGCATATTATGAAAAGTCTGGTATTCTAAAAGATATGCTTCAAAATCATATATTACAAATATTAACTATGATTGCAATGGAACCACCAGTGGATTTTGAATCTGAATCTATTAGAGATGAAAAAGTTAAGGTGTTACGTTCATTAAGACATTTTACCACTGAATCTTTTAAGAAAAACATTGTCCGGGGTCAATACGGAAAAGGCGTGGTTAATGGAAAACAAGTGTTAGGATATAGGAGTGAAGAAAGAGTTTCAGAGGAGTCCAATACAGATACTTTTATAGCTTTAAAGACTTGTATTGATAATTTCCGTTTTGGAGGAGTACCTATATATATAAGAGCAGGAAAAAGAATGAATACTAAAAGTACTGAGATAGTTATTCAGTTTAAAAAGCTCCCTGGAATTAATTATTATAAGGAGTTTAATGGTATTTCTAAAAATCTTTTAGTTATAAAGATTCAGCCAGATGAGGGCTTTTTCTTCCAGATAAATGCTAAAAAACCTGGTAGTGATTTTAAAATGGAAAAAGTTGAATTAGATTATTGTCAAAGTTGTAGGAATTTAAATGATTCACCTGAGGCTTATGAGAGGCTAATACTTGAAGCAATTAGAAATAACTCATCACTATTTACTAGATGGGACGAAATCGAATATTCTTGGAAATTCATTAAAAGCATTGAAAATGAATTTGAGAATAACACACCTGATTATCCTAATTATTCAGCAGGGACCCAGGGGCCTAGCGGTGCAATAGATTTAATAGAGAAAGATGGTAGGCAGTGGTGGAATACTGCAGCTGATTAAGGAGGGGTAACATGATTATTTATGACATATCTATGACTATTAAAAAAAATATGGGAGTGTACAAGAATATAGAGGGAAAAAGACCAGTAATTAAATTTGATAGGAGAATTCCAAAGGATAGCATTAATGAATCTAGTATGTGTATGAACTTACATACAGGAACCCATATTGATGCACCATATCACGTAGATGATTTGGGTGATACAATAGATGCTGTTGATTTAACTAAACTTATTACAAAGTGTAGGGTCTTAGATTTAACAAAGATAGTAGATGGGATAACTAAAGAAGATTTTGTGGATAAAAATATTAAACAAGGTGAATTTTTATTGCTTAAAACTAGAAATTCATTCACGGAAGAATTTAAATCTGATTTTGTTTATGTTGAAAAAAGTGGCGCTGAGTATCTGGCTCAAAAGGCAATAATAGGTGTGGCAATAGATGCTTTTGGAATAGAGAGGGGTCAGCCAGAACATGAAACTCATAAAATTCTTTTTAATAAGGGGATAATTATTATAGAAGGGGTTAGACTAAAAGAAATTGGAGAAGGCGAATATTTCATGTGTGCACTACCACTTAAAATTAAAGGAGTAGATGGTGCGCCTGCTAGGATAGTTTTAATTAAAGACTTAATATAAGTATAAAAAGTATGGAACTCAAACCATACTTTTATCTTCGCTTATCGAAAATTAAAAACCTGGGGTAGTTATTTTAAAGCATGTAAAAAATTGCAATAATTAAAAAAATAGAGTATTATCAACCTAGTGAGTTGTTCTAAATTAAACATGTTAATAATCTTTACTAATGTAAAAAAAGTGTGAAAAGGTTGGTGTCTAAATGCCGGAATTAAACGACATTACTGTGACTAAATCATCAAGTATAGAGCGTAAAGTATATGCAAAGTCTTCGCTCATGGCTATAAGTCACAGTCTTGAAGATATGATTGTTGAGTTAAAACTAAAGTCAGAGCTTTTTGTAACGCTTCAAGAATTTCAATCTTTCATGGTGGATTTTGAAAGATATAAAATTCTTGATTCTTTATGCGAAAAAGTTTATATATTTGCCCGAAATATAAATAGAGATAGTATAAAAAATTTTAAAAATACAGTATTTATTGAACTTGATGAAGGAGACCCATTGGCGAATGACTGGGATATTATTATTAATCATCATGAACATCCCGCTATTTTTTTAACTAAGGAGATATTTTATTCTGAACCCGTGAAAGAAGATCAATATAGAAAATTTAGTGGTTTTTTGAGTTTCTCAGATGATGTATTGGTAGAAACATTAAAAGTAATGAAGAAAAAATTAAGTAGATATGGTATTAATTATAATTCGCTAGATATGGAGCATAAAAATAAAGATATATAATTAATGTGGAAATGATATAATTTACAATTTAAGGGGTGAAAGTAATGAACCTAATGGAAAGAATTGAAGAGTTAAGAAACCTGATGAGAGAAAGAGGTATAGATGCATATATAGTACCTAGTTCAGATCCACATCAAAGTGAATATGTAGCTGAGCATTATACTGCTAGAGCTTTTATAACAGGATTTACAGGTTCAGCTGGTACTGCCATTATAACTTTAAAGGACGCTAATTTATGGACAGACGGAAGGTATTTCATACAAGCAGAAACTGAACTTAAAGATTCGGTTGTAACTCTATTTAGAATGGGTGATAGTGGAGTCCCAACTGTTGAGGTTTTTTTGAAAGAATCTCTTCATAAGGGAGCGAAAGTTGCTTTTGATGGCAAGGTTATTTCAGAAGAGTATTTTAGAGGGCTAAAGAAAGTCGTAGAAGGTAGTGAATTTACCTTTGAAGTTAATGAAGATTTAATAGATAAAGTTTGGAAGGGTAGACCAGAAAAACCTAGCAGTCAGGTAGTTCTACATGATGTAAAATATGCAGGAGAGTCAAGAGAGAAAAAACTTGCTGAAGTATCTCTTGTTATGAAGAGTATGGGAGCAGACTACTATGTTATATCAGGTCTTGATGACATAGCATGGCTATTAAACATTAGAGCAAGAGATGTTAAATGTAATCCACTAACAATAGCTTATTCAGTAATTTTCCAGGATAAATGTTGTTTATTCATCGATGATCTTAAAATTAGTTCAGAGGTTAGAACTGAGCTTGAAAAGGCTAATGTAGAAATATTGCCTTATGATAGCATAGGAAAATTCTTAGAAAATATCAAAGTAGGGACAATATTACTTGATGCAGCAAAAACCAGTACCTTCATATATAGTGCCATAAATATCAAAATTGTAGAGGCTATGAATATAACTACAAGACTTAAAGCTATAAAAAATGATATTGAGGTTCAAAATATTAGAAATGTAATGGTACGTGATGGTGTGGCTATGGTTAAATTTATTAGCTGGTTGAAGAAAACTATTAAAACACGTAATATTACCGAAATAGAAGCAGCAGATAAAATTGAGGGATTAAGAAGAGAAGGGGATAATTTCTATGATTTGAGCTTTGGGTCAATTTCAGCTTACGGAGGAAATGCTTCTATGCCTCATTATTCACCTACGGAGAAGAATCAAGCTACTATAGTGCAGAAGGGACTTTATTTATTAGATTCTGGTGCGCAATACTTAGATGGAACAACAGATATTACAAGGACACTAGCGGTTGGACCCTTAACTGACGAAGAAAGAATAGATTTTACACTAGTATTAAGAGGTATGATTGATTTAACAATGCAAAGATTTTTATATGGGACTACAGGTTCAAACCTAGATATTATAGCTAGAATTCCACTTTGGAATGCAGGCATGGATTATAAACATGGTACAGGACATGGAGTAGGTTTCTTCTTAAATGTTCACGAGGGACCACATAGGATAGCTATGGTGCCCAACACTGTTGTTCTAGAAAAAGGAATGGTAGTCTCTAATGAACCAGGAGTTTATAAAGCAGGAAAGCATGGTATTAGAATAGAAAACCTAGTTGTTGTGGGGGAAGAAGAGAAGACTGAGTATGGTGGACAATTTATGAAATTTGAAACTTTAACACTTTGTCCTATAGACGTGCAAGCTATGGATGTATCTTTACTTACATCTCAGGAAAAAGCATGGCTGAATAATTATCATAAAACTGTATTTGATAAACTTTCTACCTATTTAGAGGGAGAAGAACTAGAGTACTTAAAGAGGGCAACAGCAGCAATATAAGTAAATTAATAAGAGCTAAAGGTATGCAATATGCATACCTTTAGCTCTTTCACATTAGAGTGGGATTAATTTATAGTATTATTTAACTTTCAGCACAAATACATGAGGCGTAAGTCTGCCACTTTCAATTTTTATCTCTTGAAGAAGCTCAAGTTTATCGCTTTCCATTAAAATTTCTTTGAATAATTGTTTTTCTATGGTGTAAACAAATGCCATTCCATCTGGTTTTACAAGATTAGGAATTTTATTTACAAATTCACTATACAGGTCCGCGTACTTGTTATGGGTGGTGGATTTATTGTCAAAAGGCATATTTGTTATAATCTCATCAAAAAGTTCTGTGGTAGAGTATTCTAATATATCTTCATCTAATAATTCTATATTAACATTAGCTAATTTAGAATTTATTTCTGCGGCGGATATGGCTGTTCTAAATATATCAACTCCTGTTAAACTTTCAAACTCTTGTAATTTAGCTCTTTCAATAAGCATTGTCCCAGTGCCACAAAACGGGTCTATAACTCTAGCAGTAGGGGTTAGCCATTTTTCTATGGACTTCACTACAATAGCTGCAGTTACAGGATTTATTGATGTTGCTATATCGTTTTTTCTATAACTGAATCTATTATCTTTGAAGGAATATAGCTTAACATATACACTACAGAGATTATTATGTTCAATTATTCTAATTTCAACTTCATAGGAAGAAGGACTATTTTTTAAGTTCCCAGAAGATTTTTCATCCAGTTCTCTAGATAAGTTTTTTATAAACTCTGACCTATCCCTGTTATAATTCATAGTTCTAAATTCAACTCTGTACCAAAAGGGAGAATTAGAATCTTCATCATGACATTCCTTTAGAAAATCTACGATGTTTGCATTTATTATCTCATCAGCTATTATCTTATAATCCATCTCTAAGTCTTTGCACGCCTCTAGTGGGTACAAAAGCTCATAAAAAGTCCTACAGTTGTAGATCTTATCTAAATCTTTTTCGTGAATAATTATGCCATCATCTACAAGTCGACCTTCAATGGAGTTTTCGTCAAGCTCTCTTAAAGTGTGCTGATACTGGTAATTCATAACTGTAAGTAGCATAGGTACAGGGTTTTCAAGGCCTGTGAATTTATGGAGCACAGTAGGAGATAATTTATCTATGGCTCTTGTAAGGGCAAGTTTTTCCTCGTTAATATGCTTATTTGTTGTTACGAGAGTGCTATCTTCATTGCAAGCTTTTTCATTGGCTAATACATTTTCATACATGTTATTTAATTTCTCAGCGTCCACAAAGCTACCACAATTTCCGATTGCAAGTACATAGGAATATCTTACAAATAGCTTATCTTCAGAGTCATATGCGCTATATAGTGCTTCTAAATAATCAGGGTCTCCAAGTTCTCCAATAACACTACATACGTTCTTTCTTACTTTTGGGTCTGAATGCATAAGAAGAGCGCTAAGTTTATCTTTAGAGTTTCCAATAGTTCGTCTTAACATGCCCTTAGGTTTTTCCTTTTTCAGAATATCTCTCATAACAGAAAGAATTGCCCGTGGGTCCTCATCAGTTGTGATTCTTGACCATAATGTAGGAATTGAATTATTATAATCTAAGGAAAGTTTATTTACTATTGCAGATCGCTGTTTATCATCTGAAGTTTTTAGACTCTCTAAGAGTGCTTCGACTGTATCATTTATTTCTATCATTTGTTTCCCTCCTGTAGCTTTCGCTGGTGCACAAAACAATTATTAATTGTTTTGTCTCATATGTTTTAGTTTGTTAACTATAAGTATACCCTATATTTTGTGGTAATGGGGGGATATTAGTGTTTTATCTGTTTTTATTGTACTCTAGAAACATAAGTCCTAAATTCTTTAAAAATGGCATACCTTTTGAATAGTAATCATAAGTACCTTTGTTATTCACACATATAGTTGCTGTTAGCATAAATTCTTTGCCACTATGTTTATCTACTATATATGAATTATCTGTAAGCTGACCATAAGCAATTCCTATCTTATTATATATTTCTATGCCAGAAGGGATTTTAGAATTACCCCCACAAACCAAATATTTATAAGTTACATTACCTGTACCTTTCATATATTTTTTTAGGGAATTTGTATCATCTACAGTTAAATTGAACTGTCTATCTACATTCATATAGCTATTAAAAAATACAGTCTTAACCATGTCTTGTAGGTCTTCTATTGACATATAATTTTTATATGCGAAATTCTTAGAAGAATAACTGGTTTCACCTTTTCCTACAGAAATATTTGTTAGGCCATTGTTGTTATAGGAGGTGTTACTGTATATTAATGGTTGAGCATATAACTTTTTATTTCCAGAATAGAAGGCTATAGGGTTAGTATATTTATTATTTTCATAACTATTATTTCCAGATAACCTATGGATAATTTTGGAGTCTTTATACCCTTTTGATGATAATGTATCATTATAATATTTCTGTCCTAAAAATTCGTACAGTCTGCTAAATGAATCATTGTCACTGTATAAAAGAATTTTTTGTATATAGTTAGAAATAGTTTCTCCATTTCTAGGGGTTTGACCATTTCTTGCTGCACCTATATTCATAGTAGAGTATTTTGACAATCCGTTAATTTTTAAATTATTTATTTTATCTAATGACAATATACAAGAAGACAGTTTTACGCTACTTGCAGGATAAAAGTATTTTTTAGCATCTACATTATATTTATAAGAGGTAAATGTGGGGAGATTTGCATTGTCCCTATTAATTTCTGTATATAAAATCTGTAAATTGTATTTGTTGGGATTATTTATAATATCAAAGTCGAACATGCTTTTATTTTCAAATAAAAGATCCTTTATAAGCGCTTCTTCTTCTGCATAAGCTAGATTGGAAAAACTTAAAGTAACCAATAATACAATAACTAAATTAGATATAAATTTTTTCATTGTTGCAGCTCCTTTTTATAAAAAATGTTGACACACTTTATATTATGTGGAATAATTAATTTTTTAGTTAAAATAATTTATCTAAAGCCTTAAGAAACTGAGAATTTTTTGTTGAAAATTAATTATAACAATGGTATTCTTGTAAAAAAGAATATATTAATAAATTGGAGGATTTTAAAATGAATGAAACATTAAAAAATATAAGAAATAGAAGAAGCACAAGGGCGTTTTTACCAGAACAACTTGTAGACAAGGATATGCAAAAGATAATAGAGGCAGGTATTTATGCGCCAAGTGCTACAAATAAGCAACCATGGCATTTTATAGTAATACAAAGCAAGGACATGATAGATAGATTAAGTGTTGCTTTTAAAGGAATTGCAAGTAAATCTGATAATGAATATATTAGAAGATTTGCGGATAATGAAAAATTTCATGTCTTTTATAATGCTCCAACAGTGGTATTAGTATCGGGAGACAAAAAAAATGACTATGCCTCAGTTGATTGCGCAGCAGCAGTAGAAAATATGCTTATAGCAGCTGAATCCTTAAAAATTGGATCTTGCTGGATAGGGCTTATAGCTCATCTATTAAATAGCGAAGAAGGTGCAGAATTTGTTAAGGAGCTTGGAATACCAGAAGGTTTCAAACAAATCCATGCAACCTGCCTTGGATATAAAAAAATCATTATAACTACTGCACCAGCAAGAAAAGAAAACACGGTTAATTATATAAAATAATATTATAATCACATAAGGTGGCATTTATAATGTACGATAATAAGTGCGTCGCCAACTATTGGTAATTTCTATAGGTATTTACAAATACACAAAAGTGGTATATACTAAAGAAGTTATCTAATGTGCTTCATTAGCTCAGTTGGCTAGAGTACCTGACTCTTAATCAGGGTGCCCAGGGTTCGAATCCCTGATGTAGCACCAACATAAAAACAGATACCTCAATGGATTGAGGTATCTGTTTTTTTTTATTATATTGTGGCACCGCCAATATAGTTTTGTATGGCAAGAAAAGCTTTAATATCTATTTTTTCATTAGAGTTAATAAGATTCATAGCTTCCGGCCTTGATAAAAGCATAATTTCAATATCTTCATCATCTTCTAAATATTCTTTTGAAATTTTGCCACTACAAGTACAATAAACTAAGGCTACTGATTCATCTGTCATGCCTGTTGAAACATATACTTTAGGTTTGGTCTTATTGTAATCAATTTCAATTAAATCAAGTCCTGTTTCTTCCTTTAGTTCGCGCTTTGCAGTGGTTTCTAGGTCTTCGCCAGGATCTATAAGTCCGGCAGGAATTTCATAAACATAATCATTAAGAGGAATTCTAAATTGCTTTATAACAACTATTTTATCTTCATCCATATGAGTTGCTACTACTATAACAGCATCTATATTTTCATCTGCGCCATTAAAATAATTATTTCTTAATGTAGTTAAATCTTTTCTAGAAGCTATGGACCAATTTTTAAGTCCACCTTTTTTGTTGGTATACTCTGCATTATAAAGTTTTAAATACTTTGTATCTGCTAGTAATGTAATATTATTTACTGACATTTTTTCTCCAATCATACTCTATTTTATAATTATACTATTTACTCGAAATCTTCTATAATTCCCATTTCGTGCAACATATATATGTTATATAATAACACTTTGAAAGGTAAAAAACAAATAATGACATAATATTAATTAGCTAAGAAATATAAAATTACTATAATTCCTAGAATGATTCTATACCATCCGAATAATGTGAAATCGTGCTTTTTTATATAACCCATTAAAAATTTAATTGCCAATATAGACACTACAAAAGCAACGGACATTCCTACAAATAAAGTAATAACCTCAGCATTTGTAAAAACAAAACCGAATTTAACAAGTTTTAGAAGGCTTGCTCCGAACATAATAGGAATAGCTAGGAAAAATGTGAATTCTGCTGCAACAGTTCTAGATGTTCCGATTAGTATTGCACCAATTATAGTAGTTCCCGAACGAGATGTGCCAGGAATTAGTGCTAGTATTTGGAATATGCCTATAATAATTGCAGTTTTATAGGTGATTTGCTTTAGTTCATTGATCTTAGGTTTAAGATTTTTGTGTTTAGCCTCAATAACAATAAACAAAATACCATAGATAATTAGAGTAACTGCAACAGTTTGATAGTTATAGAACATTGCCTCAAGGGTATCATCATATAAAAAACCAATAATCCCTGCTGGAATACAGGCTACAACAATTTTAAGCCAAAGTGAAATAGTATCGTCTTTTATAGTTAACTTATCATTAACGAACAAAAAAGGATTTAGTTTCTTGAAGTACAAAACTACAACTGCCATAATTGCTCCAAGCTGGATAACTACTAAAAACATTTCTTTAAATGCTGCGCTCATATTGAGTTGTAAAAGCTCATCAACTAAAATCATATGGCCTGTACTACTGATGGGTATCCACTCCGTTAAACCTTCAACAATGCCAAGAATAACTGCCTTGATTATTTCAATAAATTCCATGTGTTAATCACTCCCATTAATAGCTTATTTATAAAATCAAGTATTTATGTAAAAAACAATGCATTTATAGTATACAACATATTATAATTAATTCTACAACTTTACAATGATTTCACGATATAACACGATAAAAATATATGAATTTGAGGCTTATTTGGAAAGAATTTAAATAATAGTTAAAGTCTTTACATTATGGGTTTAAAAATCAATGGGAAAGTAGAATAAAATTTGTTATACTACATATGAATTTAATATTAGAAAGAAATAAAAAAAGATAATTAAACGTGACATTTGTGAGGGGGAGAAAATGTTTTACTTTGTGAAAGATATAGAAGACGATGTGATGAATGTGAATTGCTTAAAGCAAGTTCCATTTTTGGAAGAGGCCATATATAATATGTCATTAGAAAAAATAACTAATGAATATGAAAATATAAAAAAATGGTTTATGTTTAATAAAATGGCTAACAATTTTCAGCTTAAAGGGGTAGCAGGAGAAGAGTTGAACTTTTTTATTATAGAGGATATTCCTTATGAGGATTTAGATTATACTCATGATATTTTACATAATAGAATTAAACAAAAAATGGGACCTCAATTTGAAAAATATAACTACAATTTAAGATTAAGATTGAGTAGGACATGCTCTAGAATATTATTTGATACTAAGATAAAATACATAATGGGTGCCACCAAGATATAATTGGTGCCACCCATTATATTTTGTTTTTTTAAAAAACATATGTTGTTTAAAGTGTCTCACTAGATGCAGATTTTTTCGTTAAAACGTCATTTATGCCAGATACTTTATTCTCATCTGTAAGCACTAATAAATAATCGCCAGAGAAAATAACAGTATCTCCTTGTGGAAGTATTTCTACTTCTCCTCGCCTAACTGCAACTAGTAGACAACTATTTGGCCATTTAATTTCTTTAACTTGTTTTCCATCTAATTCACAGCCCATACAAACAGAAAATTCTAATAGATGCTTATGTTTCTTATTACCAAAGGATATTTTTTCACCTGCATTGTGTAAAAATTTTTCTAGCAATGATTCATAAATAGGCTTTGAAGCTAAAATGTCTGCAACTATATATGCAACTATTGATACAATAGCTAGTGAAAGCAAATGGGTAAAGTTACCTGTCATTTCAGTAATTAGAATAGTTCCAGTTATGGGTGCTCTAACCACAGCTGTAAAATATCCTGCCATTGCAAGTATTATAAAGTTATTGACATACATGCTATCAAAATTTAAAAAATTTACAAGTACTACTCCATACAGATTTCCTATTAATGCTCCAATAGCAAGTAGCGGAAGAAATATACCCCCAGGTGCACCTGATCCATAACTTGCCATAGTGAATAAAAATTTAACTAAAAGTAGAATAACTAAAATAGTTAGTGGAAAATTTGTTGAAACTAGTGAGGTTATAAGATCATGTCCTCCACCTAAAGCTAGAGGTAGTACTATTCCAAGTACAACTGAAATTAGTAAGGGTATAATTATTCTCATTTCTTTTGGAAGCCACTTTTGACTTGAGTATAAGTCCTGAGTCTTTAAAAGAAATTTATTAAAGACTACTCCTAAAACACCTATTATAATTCCGAGTAAAATTATGTAAAAATAATATTTAAGTGGTAATATGGCTAGATTTTCAAAAGTGAAAACTGGTTTTAAGCCGAAGAAACTACTAGCAACCAAAACAGCGGATAACGATGCAGATAGAGCTGAGAGTAAAACTAATGGCGAAAAATTTTTATGAACCTCTTCTAAGGCAAACATAACTGCTGCCAGAGGAGCATTAAAGGCAGCGGCAAGTCCTGCAGAAGCACCACTTGTGATAAGATATTTTTCTTCTATTTTCACTCTTTTAAATACTTTGCTAAAGCCTTGACCAACTGCTGCACCGAGCTGTACAGATGGACCTTCACGTCCAAGAGAAAGACCTGAACCTATTGAAAGAACTCCGCCAATAAATTTGCCAAGTATAACTCTCCACCATGTCATATCAATTTTTCTAAGTAAAACTCCTTCTACCTGAGGGATTCCACTCCCACTTATCATAGGCTGATTTTTAACCATAAGTCCTACGATATATCCAATAATTATTATAGCCACAATCCATGGAAGTATAAGTATGGGTTTTATAGATAAAGTTTTGTAAACCCCAGTTAATAAAACTCCAGCTATTGACAATAAATAACGATACAGTACAATTAATAAACCTGTAATAATACCTACACCAATGCCTTCTAAAATAAGCTTTAATCTAAAACTATGCCAATGAAAAAGTGTATTGTAGGTATTGTTTTTGTTTTTTGATCTCATTTTTTATGCCTCCATTAGTATAATAAATATTTAGTATCTTTTATATATTTTAATACATGTAATTAATAACTTTATATATGATATATGTTACCATATATATATATCATACCATACACAAGCCCACATGTGTGATATAACTAAAATGAATAAATGGTGTAATTAATGGAAAACACTCTTATTAATACAGTAATACCATTAATTATAAATATATTATTTACTCATTTAAATGTTGATAAGTGGTAATTTAAATGGTAAGATATATAAATGATACCTTGAAGTATTCATCTGCTTACATTTAACTGTAAATGTAAAATTTGAATGTGCAATTCAGGTGTGAAATGGAGGATATAAAATGAAAAACAGTAATTTAAATAAAGAAAATATAAAAACCATAAAAATAAAAAAAATCATCTATTATATCTTAGGGATTCTAGAAGTCCTATTTGGATTTAGACTTGTTTTTAAGATTCTTGGAGCAAATCCTGGAAGTGCTTTTGTATCGAGCATCTATTCTATTACAAAATTATTTCTGACTCCTTTTAGCGGTATATTTAAAGTAGTTGTATCAAAGGGCAGTGAAATACAGTCGGTCCTAGAACCGCCTCTTATTATTGCTATGATCGTTTATGCACTATTAGCCTGGGGTATTGCTAAGTTAATTGATATAATTAGTAATCAAAAGGACACTGAAACTTTATAAATGAATTTATAGATCAAAAATTTATATAAAACGGGTGATAATTATGACTTTATCTGCAAATGCAATTAATAATATACTATTAAAGCAATATACAGCTGAAATAAAAAATAATAATGCCACCTCTAATACAGGCACAGTGAATCTTCAGAATGAAAAAGAAATGCAGGAAGCTGCGTTTCAAACAATACTTATGCAGATGACAGATAGCTCAGGTAATTCAATGATGGCAGAGCTTATGTCTGAAGCTTTATCAAAGCAAGGGTCTTTTAGTTTAGATGATTCATTGGGGGCTATAAGTAATTTTAATTCAACCATTAGAGGTGCATCCCGGGAAATATTTAATGATTACACACAGGGAGATAATGAAGTGGATGGGTTAGGGCTCACAGCTTCTAAATATGAATCCAATGTTAATCCAGGAACTATAAGCAATACACCAGGAGATTATGGTGGTAAATCTTATGGAGCGTGGCAATTTTCATCTAAAACAGGATCTTTAGATTCCTTTATAAACTCACTTAAAGGAAATAATAATGAGTTATATGAAAAATTATCAGGAGCAAAAGCTAAAGATGATAACAAATTTGATGTAAACTTTGACTCTGAATGGACAAGCATTGCCTCATCTAATAAAGAAGAATTTTTAAAGCTTCAGCATGATTGTATAAAGCAAGATTATTATGATAGTGCAGCGCAAGATTTGAAATTAAAATATGGGTTTGATATAAGTCAAAAGAGTGATGCTTTAAAAGAAAGCTTATTCTCCACAGTAGTTCAACATGGTGTAGGTGGAACTTCATCCTTGTTCTCGAAAATTAATTTGAATAATAGCGATAGTAATATCATAAATGATTTATATAACGAACGTCAAAAGGTTAATATTTATTTTAAAAGTAGTTCAGCGCAAGTAAAACAAAGTGTATATAATAGGTTTACAAAAGAAAAACAAGATATGTTAAGCATGTTAAATGGAAAAATTGTTTAATTGAAAATTAACGTTAAGAAGTCCAGTAGAATAATTATTCTACTGGACTTCTTTTGCTTTATGGATTTAATCAATATAAAAATGATTAATGTATGGAATATTAAAAATAAAACATACTAAATATAGCATGAAAAAAATATGTTAAAAAATATATTTGATCGGGGGAATAAGATGAAGAAACTTACTAAAATAACGTCTATTATACTAGCGGTGGGATTATTTATTAATACTTTCACAGGAGTTGCACAAGGTACCCAGCTTCAATTGGGGAATGCTTCTGCTGCTATAAGTGGTGTAAAAGAAATTAAAACAGGGAAAAATATTTATGGATTTAAGCTGGAATCTAAAAAATGGATACAGGATATACAATCTACTGCAATGATATTTAGACATATTAAAAGCGGAGCTAAACTTATTTATTTACAGAATGAGGATGAAAACAAGGTTTTTTCTATAAGTTTCCGTACCCCAGTAAATGATAATACTGGAGTGAATCATATTATTGAACATTCAGTACTTTGTGGTTCAAAGAAATATCCTGTTAAAGACCCATTTTTAATTATGACGAAGCAATCATTGAATACATTTATAAATGCTTTTACAGGTCCGGATTTTACAATGTACCCAGTAGCCAGTAAAAATGAAAAAGATTTTCACAATCTAATGGGTGTGTATTTGGATGCAGTGTTTTATCCTAATTTATCTGAAGATCCTAGAATACTTCAGCAAGAAGGTTGGCATTATGAAGTTAATAGCGAAACAGGTGAGTTGTATTATAATGGAATAGTATACAATGAAATGAAAGGAAATTATTCTTCACCTCAAATGTTACTAAGGAATATTATTAACAAGTCACTTTTTAAAGATAATTCATATGCTTTTGAATCAGGTGGCAATCCAGATAATATACCTGACTTAACCTACAAAAAATTCATACAAACATATAAAAAATATTATGTTCCATCAAATAGTTCTATCTATTTATATGGTAAATTAGATATTGAAAATACCTTAAAATTTATGAATGATAATTATTTGTCCAAACTCAAAAAAACTAGTGTGGATAGTGTAATTAAATTAGAGTGTTCACCTGAAGCAAAGTCTGAAAAAATAGCATTTTATCCAGTAGCTAAAGGCGCAAGTACAGAGAATATGACTTATTTATCATCTAATTATTTGATAAATAATGGAACAGATGTAGAGAGTGTTTTAGCTTTCCAAATTTTAGAATCAATCCTTTTAAATACTAAAGCGTCACCTCTAAGGAAAGCTTTAGGGGATAGCCATATTGGAGCTAATGCTTATGCGAATTTTAATTCTTCAATGGTTCAACCAACCTTTAGCATTGTTATCACCAATACAAATGAGTCGGAAAAAGATAAATTTGAAAAAGTTGTTGAGGATGCACTAAAGAAAATAGTAAAAGAAGGTTTTGATGAAGAATTAGTAAATTCTGTATTTGATGCTGCTGAATTTAGTTTGCGTACTGAACATTCAGATGCGAATAGAGGCATGAATTATATGTCCACTGCTATGAATTCGTGGAATTATGATATGAGTCCTACAGAATATCTAGAGGTAACTCCTGCACTTAACAAAATAAAATCTAAATTATCTACTGGATATTTTGAAAAGCTAATACAAAAATATTTGTTAGACAACAAACATAATTCAATAGTTGTATTAAAACCATCTAATGGTTTAAATGAAAGTAAAGAAGAAATATTAAAAGTGAAACTTGCATCCTTTAAATCATCCTTATCAGCGATAGAACTAGATAAAATTATAAAAGACACAGAAAACTTAAAAAAATGGCAAGATAATGTGGATTCCAAAGAAAACTTATCCGAAATACCAACACTAACACTGGGAGATATAAATGTATTAGCGGAACAAATTCCAACAATAGAAAAATTAGAAGGTGATATAAAAGTATTATATCATCCAATGTTTACTGATGGAATTACTTATTGCAATTTTTATTTTGACAGTTCAAAAGTACCTCAAAATGAAATATTATACTTGAAATTTATGTCTAATATACTAGGAAATATTAACACTGAAAAATATGACCACATGCAGTTATCAAATAAAATAATGAAGGATACTGGAGGGATTAGTTTTACTTCAACAGCATTTAAAAAAAATACTGATAGTACTGAGTACCATCCTAAAATGAGTATTTCGGTTAAAATGCTTAATAATACCTTACCAAATGCCTTGGAAATATTAGATGAAATAATAAATCATAGTATGTTTAATGATAAGAATCGTATTAAAGAATTAATTAAAATGTCAAGAATAAATTATGAGTCTATGTTTGCAAGTGGAGGTAATATCCTTGCCATGAAACGTGCGTTATCATATATATCGGACAGTGGTAAATATAACGGTTTGGATTATTTACCTTATTATGATTTTATTTGTAATTTAGATGATAACTTTGATACAGAATTTGATGGAATTGTAAAAAAATTAAACCATGTTAAAAATATTGTTTTTAACAAAGAAAAATTAGTGGTAAGTTATACCGGGGATGAAAAATTTTATTCTGAATTTTCTTTTAGCCTTAAGAAGTTGGAAGAAAAAATAACGGATGAAAAATTTCCAAAACAGGAATATAAGTTTGATTTTTCAACTAAGAATGAGGCTTTTGTCATTCCATCACAAGTACAATACGTGGTGAAGGCTGGAAGTTTTAAAGAAGCAGGATATAACTATAATGGAAGTATGAAGGTTCTTGAAAATATTTTAAATAGTGATTATTTATGGCAAAAACTTAGAATAAAAGGTGGTGCATACGGTGGGTCTATGAGTTTTACAAGTGAAGAAGTCTTATTCTATTCTTACCGTGATCCTAATTTAAAAGAAACATTGAATACTTTCGATGAGGCTGTAAATTTTTTGAAAAATTTTAAAGCCGATGATAGTGAAATGGCTAATTATATAATAGGAACTATAGGAAATATGGATTCACTAACATCCCCACAATATAAAGGTGTGATAGGGGACAATATGTATTTTAAAGGCATAACGCAGGAGGATGTTCAAAAACAGCGAGATGAGGTATTAGCTACTACTGCAGAAGATATAAGAAACTATGCAGCACTAATAGAAGATGTGGTAAAACAAAATTTTTATTGTGTTGCTGGTGGAGAAACTAAAGTAAATGAAAATAAGAAACTATTTCATAGAATTATTGTTCCTATTAAGAACTCTAAACAATAATAACTAGAATATAAGTATAAAAAGCCAGTAGAATCCACTGGCTTATTATGCTTTTAACTACAGTATTTGCTAGTCATATGTTATAATGTAAATAAATAGTATATACAATTAAGGAAGTGTTTAAGCAATGGATTTGATTAACAATAGATATAGGGTAATTGCAAATCTAAGTCAAGATAGGATTAAGTCATCCTATCTTGTTTCTGATGTTATAAACAATCACGATGAAATACAACTTAATATTATTAATTCTGAATTTGCATCACCTAGCCTCATAGACTTTTATGTAGCTGAGTTTAAAACATTAGAAACTGTAAATCATGCAAATATATGTAAGGTTTTTGATTTTGGAATGGTTCACACTATTGATAATCAAAAGGTTAATAATGGTGATTACTTTTATACAAATGAATATATTAAAAATGTTTTGAAGTTACATGAAGTAATCATAAATATAAAGAAAGACAATATTTTGGATATATTTGTTAAATTGTGTATGGTAGTGAATTATTTGCATCTTAGAGGATTTATTTATGGAGAACTTAATACTAACAACATAATGATTTCTCATGAAAATAACAAATATAATGTTATTATTAAGGATTTACTTACAATAGAAATTGAAAAACAAGATCACGATAGGGACAAGGCAGGGGAACTTAATTTTAAGGCGCCAGAGTATATTCTAGATAATGAAAGAACTATCGCATCGGATATATACTCAATGGGAATAGTTCTACTGGCTTTATGCAATATAGATGTATATTCGAATTTTAATATTGATGAGGATATTGAGAATTTGCAGAATAAGTTTAAATGTAAGGGAAATGTAAGCAGCGAAACCGTAGTATTTTATAATAATCTAATAAAAATTATAAAAAAAATGACACAGCAAAATTTAATAAATCGCTATAATAATATAAATGAAGTTGTGGAAGACATTAATGTAGCTTTTAATAAGAAGTATAGGTCGTTTATAACTGATGAAATTGAGAAATTAAATTTTAACACAAAAATAGTAGGTAGAGATGTTGAAATCGCTAAAATAATGAATGATTATGATAATTTAGTACAAGGTAATCCATCAAACAGAATTATCCTTGTTCAAGGTGAACAAGGTATTGGAAAAACAAGATTCTTAAAAGAAATTGGATATTTACTTTATATGAAAAGAGCTAATGTATATTCTAGTTTTAACATAGAAAATTCAAAGATAAAGGGGAATAAGGCAGTTGTACATATTTTAAAGGAAATAGTGGCTACATCTGAAGATGAAATAGTAAAAAGGTATCAAAGTGAACTTATAAAATTCATTCCTGAACTTGGACTTGGAAGTAACATTGTGGCTTCGGAAAGTTTAACAGTAGAAAAAGAAAAATACAGACTTATTAGTAGAATATATAGCTTTATCAAAGATTCTATTGTAAATAAGCCTACTATTTTTATTATAGATAATGCTAGTTTTTTAGATGACTTCTCATTAGAACTTTTAGAATACGTGAATGTTCAAAATTATGATGACCAAAATATAATGATTATTCTATCTTATAATAAAAGTGCTTATGATTTAAGTAATAATTTTCAGCAAGTATTAAATAAAAATTCTACAAATTACAATGTATCTTTAAAAAAATTAGATGATGAACAAACTGCTATTATGCTTCAACAAATACTTAATATGCCCAAAGTACCTAGTAAATTCGGAAAAAGTGTTTATAAAAAAACAGATGGTAATCCACTATTTATTGAAGAAACGTTAAAAGATTTTGTGGCTAAAAAAGCAATTTATATAAGCGAGAAGAATGGTAAATGGTATACCACTTTTGATTATGATGATATGCCAATTGCTTCAACAATGGAGCAGGCATTACTTAATCAAATAATGGAAATTAATGAGGCCAGTTACGAGATTTTAAGTGTTATAGCGATATTTAATACTGCTGTATCAATTGAAGTTATAGAGAAGTTTTTTGTTGGAACAGAAAGTAAGACAGAAATAAACATTGATGAGTTATGCTCTAAAGGGGTACTGTGTAAAAAAATTGAGGATATGGGTTTTGTATTTGATTTCTACAATAAGGTTCTTAAAACTTTAATATATAACAGACTAAGTGAAGAAGAACGAAAAGTAAGACATGAGTTTGCGGCGTCTGTTTTAGAAACTATTTTTGAAGATGAAGGAAGAGAAAATAAAGAAGAACTTATATATCATTTAGAAAAGGCTAATGATAAAGATAGGATTGTGAAGTATTGCGTAGAGCTTGCAGAAAAAATGGATTCTTTTAGATTAAAGGAAGAGGCTATCGCTAAGTATGAAAAGGCATTATCTATGTTATCTGATGATGAGGATGGAAATAAAAAAGTGGAAATTCTTCTTAAGGTAGGCGACATATACTTAGGTATTGGAAACCTATCAGGGTCACTAGAAACTTATAAAAAAATATATAGACTTACTATGAATTTAGTTGAGAAAAAACTTCAAGTTGATTGTGCAAATAAAATAGCATATATATATTTGAAAAAAAATGAAGTGAAAAAGGCACTTAAATATATAATGAAAAGTGCTGGTATATTACTTAATTTTGAATACATGGAAGGGCATCTAGAAAATAAAATAAATCTTGCAAATGTATATATCATAAAGCAGGAGTACAATAAAAGCTTTGATATATGTACTAATTGCATAAAAAAATGTGGGAATGATTATATAGAGTATAAAGGACTTATTTACAATATTCTTGGTATTATGTATACGGAAACTTCTAGAATAACACAGGCGTTAGATAGCTTTAAAATAGGACTAAGGTATTTTGAAGAAATTAATAACACTGAAGGTATGAGCCGTTGTTTAAATAATATTGGAGTGATTTATGGGGATCATTATCAAGATAATGAAACTGCTATTATTTATTATAATAAAAATTTAGTACTCTGTGAAGAAAATAATATAAGACATTCAGAGTTAATAGTATTAACTAACATAGCAACTAGTTATTGGGATAATTTTGATTATAATGCAGCATTAAAATATTTTAAAGATGTATTAGAAAAATCTAAAAATATGGAATTAGAAGGTAATATATTTTACATCTACAACTATCTTTCCAATGTTTGTTTAAAAATTGGAAATAACAAGGGTGCATATGAAAATTATCTGCTAGTACAAAAGGAATTAGAAGAGTTTCCAATTCAAGGTAAAGAGATTTCACTATATTACCAAATGGGAGCAGAACTTCATTGTAGTCTGGGAGATAATGATATAGCTTACGATTTAATTGGAAAAGCTCTAGGGATATATAATAACGATGGGACAATTCAGGATAATAATAGTAAGTTGTTATTGTTTATTTTAGAAATACATCGGGCAGAAAAAATAGGGGATATAAAGGGAATTATTCAGAATGTGGAGATATTACTAAATGGATATAAGAATAAAACAAATAACATCAATGCGGTATATGAGATTTGTATAACACTGTATGAAAATGGATATGTGCAGGAGGCTACTGATTTATTTGAAAGCCATCCTTTTAGTAATCAAAATAGTTTAGCTGATATGGTTAATATCAAAAGGTTATATTTAGAAGGTATCATAAAGGATGACCCAAATAACATACTGAGTTTAATGGTAGCATTGAATTTATCTAAGAAGGCAAAAAATAAACTCTTCCAATGGAAAATATGTAATGCTATAGGTGACAATTATTCGTCTAAGATGGATTATTTCTATGCAGTAAATTATTATTTTGAAGCCTGCGAGGTAATTAAAGACTGTACTATGCAACTTCCTAAGCACCTAAGAATCAATTATATTAATGCTCATAATAGGATGAAACCCTTTAATATGATTAAAGTGATAAGTAAGACGGATGAAAATACTAAATTGGGAAATTTAGAAGAAATTACTATTTCAAGTGTTGAAGATTTAGCAATTCTCTTTAATTATGATGCATTTGCTGAAATATTAAACAATAAAAAATTTGTTGAATCAGCACAAAAGATATATAGTTTCATTCTTCCAAAAGGGATTAATAATATAAATGATGTAATTACTAATATGAGTGAGGATCCACTTGAAACATTGGATGTGATTACAAAACTTATTTCGAGTATGGTTTTATCTTCTAGGAGCTTAATTATATCTGAAGGAAATGATAATGAGTACTTAGTTGTTGCGTCTAGTGATGGTAATTATGATATCACAGATATAAAATTAATTTTACAAAGGGTAAGGGAAACTAAAAACTCTATATTGCTAAGTGAACAATTTAATAATACAAAAAATGTTAAATTAAGATTCATGCCAGTTGGTATGAAATCCATAATGTGTATTCCAATTATAAGTAAAAAATATGTTTTTGAAGAATTATCTAAGGGTGAAATTAAAAGGGTTAATGAGCCGTCTAATCTAGAACATATAAAGGGCTATTTATATATGGAGTCTCAAAGAGTGCTAAATAATTTCAATGAGGATAGTTTGAGTAAATGTTTAGACTTAACTTCAATTATACGTTGTATTATGGGAAACTATTTGTTGAAAATAAGTTCTTCTATTGACAAACTAACAGGAACACTCACAAGGCGATTTTTAGAGGAAGAACTATTAGGACAAGTTGAAAAAGCAGAGGTTGCTAAGGGAGTATTCTCAATAATTATGTTCGATTTGGATAATTTTAAAGGAGTTAACGACAGATTTGGCCATCAAATGTTGAACGTCAAATTATAACTAATTGAAAAGTCATTTTATTTCTATTATTAGTAGGTGATTTACGTCAGATTACCTCTAAGAAATCAATTTATAAATAAGAAAACATCATTTTATTAGTATAATTTGTTTTAGCCAGC
>NZ_JAENWM010000043.1 GCF_016650035.1 Clostridium sp. | reverse complement strand
TTTCAGGTGAATCTGTATTGACAATAATAATAGCATTTTCCTTTAAACCTGATAATACTGAAGGACCCCAAAGTGTTTCATCAAGAACTACAACGTAGTCACACTGATCAACTTCACTTCTATCCGTAATTTTTTCGCTATCAATTCTTGTAAATCCTAAAACAGGCGCACCACGTCTTTCAGGGCCAAACGATGGAAATGCTTGAGCATACTCACCACCAAATACAGAAGCTGCCATTCCTAATAGTCTTGCTATGGTAAAACTACCTTGGCCTCCTCGGCCGTGCCATCTAACTTCAATCATAAAATCCTCCTTAAAGTTAATATTCTTGTGATATATCAGTTGTATTTTAATTATATCCTTTTATGCATTTATTGTCAATATATAAAAAAAAGAATGAGCCCTGTTCAATACAGGACTCATTTCCAAGTAGCATAGGTCATTTTTTAGCTTGTGAGCAATTATTTATTTCCCTGCTTTAAGCATTTTATCATTTTCAAGATCTCTAAAGTATTTTCTTGTTTCATTTATAATAACTCCACTTAATCCAATCAATCCGATTAAGTTTGGAATTGCCATAAGTCCATTTACTATATCAGCAATTACCCAAATCATTTCTAATTTTAAGAATGCACCTAATGCTACTAAGACAATATATATCCCTCTATAAGGTTTAATTCCTTTTACTCCTATTAAATATACAACACATCTTTCTCCATAATAATTCCAACCAAGTATTGTTGTTAATGCAAAGAATATAAGTCCAATAGTCACAATCAACTGTCCTATTATCGCAATAGGCAACCCATTACTAAAAGCATAGTTTGTCATAGCTGCTCCTGCATGCTCAGAATTCCAAGCTCCAGTCATTATTAAAACAAGACCAGTCATAGTACAAATAATTATTGTATCAAAGAAAGTACCTGTCATAGATACAAGTCCTTGTCTTACACAAAACTTAGTTTTAGCCGCCGCTGCTGCAATTGGTGCACTACCTAGACCAGACTCATTAGAGAATACTCCTCTAGCAACACCACTTCGCATAGCAAGCATTACTGTTGCCCCTGTAAAACCACCTGCTGCTGCAGTTGGAGTAAATGCACTCTTTACAACTAAAGCTATTGTTCCTGGTAATAAATCAATATTGATTATTATAATTATTAAAGCTCCTATAACATAAAACACTGCCATAAATGGAACAGTCTTTTCTGCTACTGCTGCTATACTTTTTATTCCACCAATAGTTATTAATGCAACTAAAAGTGTTATTACTATTGCTGTTGCAATAATGGGTATATTAAATGTAATTGATGCAGCTTCTACTATTGCATTTACCTGTGGGAAAGTACCTATTCCAAAAAAGGCAACTCCTACACCAAAGACTGCAAACATTTTTGCTAAGAACTTATTTTTAAGCCCATTTTCAAGGTAATACATAGGCCCTCCAGCAATTTGTCCATTCTCATCAACAGTCCTGTATTTTACTGCAAGTAAAGCTTCAGAATACTTTGTAGCCATCCCAAAGAAAGCAGCTACCCACATCCAGAATAAAGCTCCTGGTCCACCAAGTTTAATTGCTGTTGCAACACCAACAATATTTCCTGTTCCTATTGTTGCCGCGAGTGCTGTACATAAAGCTGCAAATGATGATACATCACCCGCTCCATCATTATTCTTTTCTTTAGTAAATAAATACTTAAGTGCAAGTGGTAGCTTAGTAACCTGCAATAAACCCAATCTTATAGTTAAATATAGTCCTGTACCTACTAGTAAAATAAGTAACGGTGGTCCCCAAACCAATGAATCAATTTTGTTAAGTACTTCCATAAACGCTGTCATTTAAAAAATCCTCCCTTTAATTTAATGGAGGAGACAAAATTTTTTTAATAATTTCTATCCCCTGTCCTTTTTACCTGAGAGATTCGATAGATTATCTGAATAATACTATCTTGCTCCTTCGGTGTCTGTTTAACCAGCTCTCTCCAGAGGCTCGTCCAATTACGGTTTTCTCCTAGTAAATAGTTTCTGTGCGAAACTAATAGGTTTTTCAGTTCAACTATTAATTTAATACTAATCCAAAACTCACAAGTTAATGGAGATTTTGTACCTATATAAATATAGTTTCACTTAAAAATCCTTAGGTGCCTGAAAGTTTTTCCTCTTCGGCGGATGGCAAGCCATCTCTCTCCCACAATCTTCATCCGAACACAATATTCAATTTTTGTTCACAAACTATTTATAATTATACATAATTTTTTGTTATTATACAAGTTTTTTTTAAAAAAGACCCCCGCTATTTACAGCGGAGGTCTTTATTTAGATCCTATTCACTTTTTGTTCACTAATAAACCTATTCGCTTATTAATCCTTCTGCTTTCAACCATTCTTCTGCCACAACTTTTGTCTGCTTTTGTTCAATATCTACTAAATAATTCATTTGCGTCATATTTTCATTAGTTAGCTTAGCAGAAATTTTATTTAGTATCTCTGCAACTTCAGGATTTTCTTTAACAAACTCAGTTCTAAGATTAGGTGCAGGATTATAAACTGGGAAGAAGGCTAAATCATCTTCAATATTAACCAATCCAAAAGCTTTGATTCTTCCATCTGTTGAGAACCCCATCCCAATATCAGCTTGATCTTCTTGTAGCGCTTTATAAATAATACCATTATCCATAACTGAAAGATTATCTTCTGGCATTTTAAATCCATAAATATTTTCTAATCCTGGCAAACCATCAGCTCTTGCTGTAAACTCTTGATCTACTGCAAATATCAATTCACTTGGGTTTGCTTTAATATAAGCACCTAAGTCACTCAATGTTTTAATTTTCAATTCATCAGCTTTTGTTTTTTTCATCATAACAGTGTAAGTATTATTAAACCCTGCATAGTCCAACCAATCAATTCCATTTTTTACATCTTCCGCTTTTACTTTATCATAGCATTCCTGTGCATCTGTCAAAGGAGTGTCATGTTGTAAATGCGATTGCCATGCAGTTCCTGTATATTCCCAATAAATGTCAATTTCTTCATTTATTAGCGCACTTCTATTTTTAGATGAACCTGCAACACCTGTATTATCATCAATTTTATATCCTGCATCCTCTAAAGCAAGCATTGTCATTTGTCCTAGCAACAATTGTTCAGAAAATTCTTTTGAACCTACCTTAACAGTGACTTTTTCATCTCCACTTTTTGTTCCACATCCTGTTAGTGTAGTAATTACCATTCCTGATACAATAATCATTGTTATTAATTTTTTACCGATTTTCATTATAATTTCCCCTTTATAATTTTATTTTTTGTTCAATCATTCCAAATACAGAATCAGCAATAAGTGCCATAAGTACTGGAAGAACCGCTCCTAATACAAGAACTTGCCAACGATTAATATTATTTCCGGCGATAATAAAATTACCTAAACCACCACCACCAACAAAAGCTGCTAGTATAGCTGAAGCAATATTAATAGTAATAGCTGTTCTGATTCCAGCTATTATCATTGGCATAGCTAGTGGAATTTCCACCTTAGTCAAAACATGACTTGCCTTCATTCCTACTCCATTCGCAGCCTCAATGATGGCTTTATCTACTTCGCCCACACCAATTAATGTATTGTTCAAAATAGGTAAAAGTGAATATATCCACAAGGCAATAATAGCTGTTTTGGCTCCAATTCCAAGTACTCCAACAAGTAAGGCTACAATAGCTAAACTCGGAATCGTTTGCCCCACATTAACAACACTCACTACTTTAGACGTCCATTTTTTAAATTTCGCTCTAGTCAGAAATATACCTATTGGGACTGCTGTCAATATTGCGAGTCCACTTGATACTCCAACAATATAAAGATGTTGATTTAGAAGAGTAGAAATCTTGTTATAACTAACTAATCTGGCAACCATACTATCTTGAGGGTTTTCAACAACATAAATGCTTAAGATAATACCAATAACTATTAAAATTAAAATTATGACAATATTTTTTATGTATTGTATAGAATTTTTATTTAGACTCGCTGTCACCATCACTCACCACCTTAAGTAAATTGTTTATTGTGACTATGCCCTCAATCTCATGACTGCTGTCTTCAACAAAAATATAGTGTTTCCCTGTACTAAACATTTCTGACAGTGCATCTTTTGCCGTTGCATCCGTTGAAACTCGGTCTACGATTTCTCTTTTTGTTTCACTAACTTTATCTTTCTTTTTTAAAATATCCTTTAGATCAATATAATATTTCCCTTTTTTCCCATCTTCAGTAATCACCATTTGATTAACTTTTGATTCCAAAAATGATTTCTTTGCTTCCTCAAATGTTAGATTTATATCCATAGTGTTCACCTTTTGCATAATACTTTCACATTTAATCAAGTTCATCATTTTTATTGAGCTATTTCCACCAATGAGTTCAGATACAAAATTGTCTATAGGATCAGATAAAATTTGGCTTGGCGTACCCATTTGAAGAATTTTCCCATCTTTTAATACAACAATCTTATCACCCATTTTAATTGCTTCATCAATGTCATGAGTTACAAAGACAATAGTCTTTTTTATTTTTCTTTGTATTTTAAGAAATTCATCCTGCAATTTTCCTCTAGTAATGGGATCTAAGGCGCCAAATGGTTCATCCATTAACATAATTGGAGGATTAGCTGCCAATGCTCTTGCCACTCCTATTCTTTGTTTCTGTCCACCACTAAGTTCTCTTGGCTTCTTAGTTCTATAAACTTCCGGATCAAGTTCCATGAGCTCTAATAGTTCATTTACTCTCGCATCAATTTTTTCTTTTTTCCAACCTAATTCCACTGGTACAGTGGCAATATTCTCAGCAATTGTCATATGTGGAAACAATCCTATATCCTGAATAATGTATCCAATATTTCTTCTTAATTCTATAGAGTTAATATTTCCTATACTTTTACCATCGATAAGTATATTTCCTGAATTAGGTTTGATTAATTTATTAATCATCTTCATAGTTGTCGTTTTACCACAACCTGATGGTCCGACTAGCATGCAGATTTCTCCTTTTTTAATATGAAGGTTCAGATTTTCAACTGCATCTACATTTGCATTATTATATCTCTTAGTAACATTTTCAAATTTTATAATATTCTCCACCCCCTCTTATATCTCATGTTTTTTTTGAACCTTCTCAAGTAATTTATCTGTCAATATGGCGATGATGGAAATTAATATTGCTCCTATTAACACCATATTATCATTTGTTCTACTTATTCCTCTGAAAATATAGACGCCTAGTCCACCCGCTCCTATATACCCTGCAATGGCTCCTATTCCTATTCCCATTACAGTCGCTGTTCGAATACCCGTCATAATAGCTGGAAAAGCAAGTGGGATTTTAATCTTATAAAGTATCTTCATTTCTGTAAGTCCCATACCTCTTGCTGCTTCAATAATAGATGGCTTAATACTTGTAATTCCCGTATAAACATTTCTAACAATTGGTAACTGCGTATATGCAACTAACCCGACGATTGCTGGTGCTTTCCCAATCCCTAGTATAGGAATAAGCAAAGAAAAAAGTGCTAAGCTTGGAATTGTCATCATGACATTTGTAATATTTAAAACAATACTTGCCACTTTTCTATTCATTGTAATTATTATTCCTACAGTGGTTCCTAATATAATGGAAATAACCATTGCAATAAGAACCATCATAAAGTGTTCCACTGTAAGATCTACTATAGTTTCCCATCTGGAAGTGAAAAAACTAAATAAATTCATACTACACCTCCTTTGAAATTTTTGGTAATGAAATCATGGATACAACAATTATATGTATAACCAATAATATTATATTTGTCATACACTCAGTAAAATTTTTATTAATAATGTAAAAACCTTTTATCTTCTTATAAAATACTATATAAAAAAAATGAGCCAATTATAAAGATTTTGTATATTGCGGAGAGTTGATACTACTTAATTGTATTTAGACTAGTAACTTTAGAGTTAAAGATTTCTTGCTTAAGTGTTTTGACTTAAATATTCATCAAAATGAATTCTACTCGAGAACCACTCAATAATATTTGTATAGGTATTTGTTGTTTTGTCGTAATAACTTAAATTATGCATTTTTTTGCCAATGTATATCAATATGTTATCATAAAACATAGCTAAATTCAATATATTCTGTAAACTTTTTTTAAACAATCTGTAAATTAGCTAGTTTTTTACTATCAATAGTTGAGTTACCATCTGATATTTCATTTATTATTTCACCTGTAAACTCTCATACATTATAATGTACGTACTGTAACTAGAATGTGAAAGTATCGCAAGTTGTGTTATTATTATCTGCAATAATTCTGTTAATATTCACAAAGATTAGCACCCTTTCAATATACTTTGTTATTATTTTCTTTATACCTTGTCTTTAAAAATCTCATGTGATTTCTTTAAAAGTTCATCTGTGTAATCTGTGATATGCTTGTAAACATTTTCATTCATCTCTTTGTAAATCTTCACATTTTCATAAATTGGCATAAAACTGTCTCTACGTTTCACCATATGTTCAATTGCTTCTTCCCTTTCCTTATAAACGCCAAGTGCCAAGGCTGTGCATATTGCAGCACCCATGCTGGCAGACCCATTTACCACATTTCTGTGAGCCGGTACGCCAAAGACATCAGCGAATATTTGCATAAAGAGTTCTCCATTTGATCCGCCACCACTAACAATAATATTAGATAGCTCTATACCTCGTTCATCACACATCGCCTCAACATAATTCTTCATTGTAAATGCGATACCTTCAAGCATGGAACGGAACATATGTTGACCCTTATGAGTACCGTTAAACCCAATTATCATACCACGCTGATGCAACTTATCAGGGCTCGCTAGCCAGTTAAGCACTGTATAAAGACCACCACATCCGGCCGGCACCTCGGCTCCTAGAACATTTAGATACCCTTCTGGTGACATACATCTCTTTTCAGCTTCATTAACAATATCACTACCTAGCAGATCCTTTATCCATGTAACAGTTGACATACCTCGGCGTATACCGTTACTTTCATAAAGCCAATCTCCTTTGGTAGCTCCTGGATTACTCCAGTAGTTCACAGTACTTGGATTATTCTCTTCTCCAATCATCATTGAAGTAATATAAGTACCTAATGACACTAGGACTGTTCCATCATTTACAAGACCTGCACCGAGGCCTTCAACTGCTTTGTCATTTGCCGTTGACACTACTTGCACGCCCACTGGTATACCTGTTGCCACACTAGCTTCAGCTGTAATTTTTCCCATAACGCTCGAAGGATCAACAAGATCAAAGAGCATTTCTCTTGGTATAGTAAATTCATCAAATTTTTCTCCGTCTTCAAACCATTCCAAAGTCATTGGATCTATTGGCCAAGGACCAACATAGTTAGACCTTGTATCCTTGGTCTCACCAGTCAGTCTATAAGTAAGATAACCTGTTGTAGTCGTAACATACTTCACATTATCATCATCATGTTCATAAGGTCTTGATAATCTAAGATCCATCCAGCTTTGCATCGGCGATGCCAAATCTCCATTTTCTTTAACCAGTGCGCGACAACATCTAATAGAGCCAAGTCCAACCCCTATAATGTCTTTTTTGTCACCATTGAATTTTTTGAACATTTCATCAAAAGCTAGTTTTAAGCTATCCCACAAGTCATCATCAGGATGTTCCGCTCTACCATTTTCACCTAGCTGAATTTCTCGAAGCTGTACGGTACGAGAGCAAACCTCTATTCCTAACGTATTAAAAATGGATACTTTTGTACTTTGTGTTCCACCATCGATTGCTATAATGTATTGATTCACCATAAGCTTCCTCCTATGCTAGATTATTATTTACTTGCTAATACTATCTCATTAAATAACCACCATCTACAGTTACAGTAGTACCATTAACATAATTAGATGCTGAACTTGCTAAGAATACACTCGTTCCCATTAGGTCTGCTACTTCACCCCATCTATTGGATGGTATATGATCTAAGATTATTCTATTTTGTTTTTCATCATTTCTTATAGCATCAGTTAACTTAGTTGCAAAATAACCTGGTGCAATTGCGTTAACTTGAATATTAAACTGAGCCAATTCATCGCACATAGCCTTTGTAAGACCTACTATACCATGTTTTGTCGCTGCATAAGCTGGTGACCACTGTCCTCCAAGGAATGCAAAAAGAGATGCAATATTAATTATTTTACCACTTTCTTGTTTAATCATGTATTTTGCTGATTCATGAATCATTTCAAATGCTGCTGTTAAATTAATTGAAACCATTTTATCCCATTCTTTACGAGTAAATTTAGTGACATCTTGAACATTTATAGAAATACCTGCACAGTTAACTAATATATCAATGCTACCCCATGTATTAACGCACTCGTCAACAACTCTTTTACATTCTTCATCTGCTGTAATATCAGCATTAATGTATTTATACTCCACTCCGCAAGATTCAACCCATTTTTTTGTTTCACCATCATCATCCATAACACTTGCTGCCATTACATTTGCGCCACCTTTTGCCAATGCAACCGAAAATGCCTGTCCTAAACCAGTATTTCCACCAGTTACAATTGCATTCTTTCCCTTTAATGAAAAGAAATCCATTTTAAAATCCATAATATCCACTTTTATTCCTCCTAACTTCTATTTTTTCTATTAACTTATCAATAAACTCTATGGCATCTCCTTCAACAACAATATCTGCTAGACTACAAATAGGTGCATCCTTATTTATATTTACTGAAATTATATTTTCAACATTTTTTAACCCTTCAATATGTTGAAGAGATCCATAAATGCCTAATGCAATGTATAACTTTGGACTAACAGTTTTCCCTGATTGCCCTACTTGAATACTTCGGGGAGCAATCCCACTATCTACGATACTTCTACTAGCAGATACCATTGCATTCAATTCAGAGGCTAATAAATATAGATGTCCAAAGTTTCCTATTACACCACCCCCACCAGAAATCAAAACTTCACTTTCTCGTATATCTTTTGTAATTTCTTTTTCTATTGTTTTAAGTAATCTAATCTTGCTTGGCTTTACAGTCGTTGGTTTAAATTGAATTTTCTCTGTTTTCTTAAAAGAAGCTGTAGTATAGACAAATACATTCGGTCTTACACTCATCATAATGGTCTTACAATTCCTGATAACAATGCCAGCAAAAATTTTACCACTAAATGCCGGTCTTACCATCTCCACTTCACCATTATTATGTTCAATCGATGTAACATCTGCAACCAAGCCAATTTTAAGTCTCATTGACAGTCTTGGGGCAAGCATCCTTCCTAAATATGTAGCTGGAATAAGTATGCTATCAAAATCATACGTATGATGTAATTCTTCTATGCAATTTGTTATGTTTTGAACATCATAATTCTTTATCACTTCATTTTGAATGTTAATTATATAATCAAATTTCCCATCAATTATCCCATCATTATGATTAAAACAAATAGCATAGGTTTCATATTCACTATCTTTATACATCTGACTTACTACTTCTAATAAATCTATAGAGTTCTGAAAATCTTCTTCATCAAAGTAGATTAAACTTTTATTCATAATTAAACAAATCCTTTATCTTTTAGAAATTTATACACCACTTCAATTCCTACCTCATCATTACGCACAACCACTTTTTCTTTCTTATGAAGTTCCCTCACAAAAGTTCTATTTACTTTCGTTAATGACCCTGAAGTACCCACCTCATCTTGTAGAAACTCCAATTCTTCATTTGTAATCACTGATATTCTATCTTTTACATTAAGTTCTAAATCCTTGTATTTTACAAAAGGTAATTTATATTTACTCTCTTTTCCTATACTTAAAACACATGGAAGTGCCATTTCGTATTTTGAGAAGTTTTTTTCACAATCAACAATAACTATCACACTATCATTTTCTAAACTCTCCTCGTAAATCTTCACAATATTAGATAGTTGACTAAGTTGTAATATCTCAGCAAGTTGCGCCGGAATGTGGGCAGTATCCCCATCCAATGAATGACTTCCAGTAAGAATGAAATCATATTCCTCTTCCCTTAAATACTTAGCTATGATTTTACTTGTTACATAAGTATCACTACCCACATAAAGTTTATCAGATATGAGCGTTGCTTTATCAACATTTATCCTAAGCAAATCCTCTATAAGTGGAATAGTGTTTTGTGGAGCCATACTAACTATTTCTACAAAAGTATCTTGATTTTTTTCTTTTACTTTTAGAGCAAAGGCCAAGGCACAGGCATCCTCTGGATTAAGGATTAACTTCACATTTTCTCTAACCAATATATTTTTTCCGTAATCATACGTGAAATTATCCACATCTGGAACGAACTTAACTAGACAAATTATTTTCAACTTTTGCTTTCTCCTTTTTTCCGAAGAATCGGTCTACTTCTTCTTTCTTTTCAACTAATCCTTTTCTTAGTGTTCTTTATGTATACCACAGACTTAAGAATTTACTCTTAAGTCTGTGGTAGTAATTTATTATTTTTGATATTTAATGCCTTCTTCTTGTGGGTAGATTGTTCCAAAGTTCATAATGCCCTTTGGATCGAAAGCTTCTTTTAATTTTTCTAATATATAATATGCGCTGCCATGTTCTGCTTTTGTCCATTCGTTACGAAACTTTCCAATTCCATGGTGGTGACACATAGAGCCTCCAAGTTTTAATGTTTCCTCCACAATAATTGTTTGTATTGGATGGTGGTATATCCTCATTTCATCTTCTGGTGCACAATTGATATTATAATTATAAACAAAGTACATATTAGCTCCGTTTATGTAACTATGAGATGAATGTCCACCGAGCATTGTAAGGTCGCTTGGACGCTTAAATTCAGTTTTAATCCTGTTAAGAACGCTATCATATATTTTAGGAAGCATTTCCCAGTTAGCTGAAATTTCAGTTGTATATCCGTCATGTTTATCATTATCAATCATTCCTTGGAACTCATCATCAATATCTTGTTGTGACCAGTTCAAATGATTAAACCAATCTTCTATAAGTTTACTATCTACTTTTTCGATAATACTATCATTGAATTTTTCAGTAGCATCTTCAATCCCTGTGCATACAGCATTTACTGTTTCTTTATTTCCTTCAGCCATAAATATTAACACACATTTGCCCTTGTAAAAGTGATAGAAATGTTGTCTTGCATCTTCCTCGGAATATGTTCGAGCGACAGATGGGCGATACCCATTAACCATAACTTCTCTTAATACTTTAATTCCAGATTCAACATCTTTTATAAGGTATCCATAAAACTTATTATTCTCTGGGAAAATTTTAAATAATTTAACTGTAACTTCAGTAATATAGCATAATGTTCCTTCATTACCAATAACAACGTGTCGTATATCTGGTCCTCCAGCACGGCGAGAAACATTCTTAATTCTTGAAATATGTCCATCTGGGAAAACGCATTCAAGTCCTACTACCATATCCTCAATTCCACCGTATAAAGTTGAGAATTGTCCAATACTTCTCGTTGCTACGAGGCCTCCATATTGAGCAACTGGCTTAGATTGTGGAGAATGTCCTGTTGTATATCCTACTTTTCGGAGTTCATCTTCAAGTACTTGTAGCGGAACTCCCGCTTGCACAGTTGCTTCCATGTTATATTCATCAATTTTAACAATCTTATTCAGATGCTTCCCATCGATTACAAGTGTTAGTTCCTTCCAGTTTTCTAGACCACCTTCCGTAGCAGTCTTGCCACTTCTAGGGATTACATTAACATTGTTTTCATTGCAATACATTAATAGTGATTTTACCTCATCCACAGACTTTGGAAACACAATAGCTGTAGGTACTGGAACATCTAATACTTTTTTGGCTTTTGCATATTTTTTATAGCGATCTGCAGCTGCATCATATAAATCATCATAATTTGTGTTAATTTGTTCTTCTGATAAAATATCCTTCAAATCTTCTAATATTCTTTCCTTATTCAATTTACATTGCCTCCTTAATTTCTAATTCATTCGATCTATAACAGTAGAATACTATATTCAAAATTACATGTCAACTTTTTAGTGGAAAATTATTCGTTTTGTTTTGAATTATTCTAATAAAACGGAAAACTTTCCACGTCTATTGTGAATACCCTTATTAAATTACTTTACTAACACTTTCTCTAGTGTTACAATCAAAATACAAGTAGTTGTTAAATTACTTAGTAAAATAAGGAGTATATTTAGATTATCTGATAGAGATTATCTAATAGTGATTATGATAAATATTGACTTTAACAAATTGAATCCTTTGGAAAAAAAGATTAATGAAACTCTTATTACTTTATCAAAAACTGTTACCAATATTAAAATAACAAAAGCAGCTGAAGCCTGTGATTGTTCTTTGTCTAAAATTTCGAAATTTGTGAAAAAACTTGGATTCAACAATTATAAACAATATATTGATTTTTTATATGGTAAGGGCCTTCCTGAAAACAAATCTTCAATAGAGCTTGAGCGAATTAAAAATTTTATAGATGATTTTGATACATCTTTGGTTGATGAATTTATAGAACTTATAAATTCTTATGAAAAGATTATTCTTTTTGGTTATGGACCTTCGTTTACTTGTACCCAATATCTTGAATACAAATTGCGGATCAACACAAATAAGTTTGTTATTGCTGTACCTGATGAAGTTTCTGTAGAAAGTTTAATTGATGACAAAAGTCTACTTGTTATTTTTTCTACAACAGGTAAATTCAAGTCTTTTGAACGAATTAACAACCTTTCAAGAGAGAAAAATTGTCAAGTTTTATTGATTGTTGAAGAATACAATGCTTCCTTACTAGCTCATTATGATAAGATATTTTGGATGTCAAAATTCCTTCAACCAGATAATCTTAAACCCCATGAAAAATCAAGAATCGTTTTTTTTATATTCATAGAAGAAGTTATTCAACATATTATTTTTAATAATCGCCAGAAGAATCTTGAACAAAAACAAATAAATACTGAGCAAGAAGATATATAGTTCTTTAATAAGGGCAATAATTAATTTCATCTTCATATTCTTTGCATTCTTTAATAATAGTATTCATCATCAATAATAATGTCTGGAACAAATAAGGCCCCCCACTATTCATAGCAGGACACTATCAGTTAAATCCTGTTGTTTTCCTTCCATATAAAAGAGGTACCCTTAAGGATACCTCTGCTCTTGTTAGTCTGTTATTTTCTTTTTAAAAACATAAACTGCTGCAATTAATAAAGTTAGTACCGTCTTGGGTATTAAGCGTTAAAATAATTTTAAAATACAATTAATCAAATTATAAATTATGGAGGTAAAAACAAATGAATATACAAAGTACTGATGTGGCAAGGGCTTCTATAGAAATGTCCATATCTTCTAGAGAAGATGAAAAGACATTAACTGAGTCTTTTAAAAATAAAGGAATTTTGACTGTGGCTGTAGATATTGGTGGAAATTTTAATGATACTGTATCAAAGGTCATAGAAAGAGCCTTAGTTGCATCTAAAAAGAAAGGGCTTATAAAAGAAGATTATCATGTACATGATGGCGCTGTAGTTGGAGCTACAAGAGAGGCTCTTGCTCAAATTATGCAAAAAGCAAGTGGATTCAATGTAGGCGGAAAAGTTGGTATAGCTAGAAGTGGAGAGCATATTAGTGTATGCATATTTATGAGCATAGGATTACTCCATTTAAACGAAGTAGTAATTGGACTAAGTCACCGCTCCATTCCAGCTGTATATTGACAAATTTACATATACATACTACAATTGCTGAGTAGGATAGTAGTTTTTAATAATACCCAAAATCAGATTAATAAAATAGTAGTATGGTAGTTTATGTAGAACATATAGAATTTTAAACCTAAGGATTTTTTTGAAAAATCTCCTTAGGTTTGTATTGTTATATAAAAGTTCTGGTGACTCAGAACTTTTTTTATTTTCAATATTAAATTCAATATGAAAATATTATTTTTGGAGGATTGGTAGAATGGTAGCAAACAAAAAAATTTCATTTCTGACAGCAGTTTTATTAGCTGCATCAATTTTAGGAGGGTGTGCAAAAACATCCGTAGGTGACCCTGATCAAAAACTTAATGACAAAAAAGTAATCAAAATTGGTATTACACAAATTGTCGAGCATCCTGCTCTTGACTCGGCTAGAGAAGGATTTATCGAAGCCTTAAAATCTAAAGGATATGAAGACGGGAAAAATATTAAAATAGATTATCAAAATGCTCAAGGAGATATGCCCACAGCTCAAAGTATAGCTCAAAGCTTTGTATCACAAAAAGAAGATTTAATATTTGCAGTGGCAACACCTACTGCTCAAGCAGCGTTTAATGCAACAAAAGATATTCCAATACTTATAACTGCGGTAACAGACCCAGTTAATGCAGGTCTTGCAAAATCACTTGAAAATTCTGGTACTAATGTGACAGGGACTTCAGACAATGTTTCAATAGAGAAACAGTTTGAGCTGTTAAAAGAATTAATACCCAGTGCCAAAAAAGTAGGAATTCTTTACAACACAAGTGAAAGTAACTCAGAAGTCCAGGTTAACAATGCAAAGAAAGTAGCTGGAAACTTTGGGCTAGAAATTGTAACGGCTGGGATAACAAATGTAAATGAAGTTCAGCAATCCTTAAGTTCAATAATTGGAAAAATAGATGTACTATATATCCCTACAGACAATGTATTAGCATCAGCTATGCCTGTTATAGCAAATGCATGTTTTAAGAAAAACCTCCCTATAATTGGTGCCGAAAAAGGGATAGTAGTACAAGGGGCACTTGCGACTATTGGTATCGATTATAGTAAACTAGGATTTCAAACAGGACTTATGGCGGTAGATATAATTGAAGGTAAGAATCCGAGTGAGCTTCCTATTACAATGTTAAAAGATATGCAACTGTTTATTAATGAAGATGCAGCAAAGAAATTAAACATAAAAATCCCACAAGACTTAGCTACTAAAGCAGAAAAAATAACAGGCGGAGTTAACTAATGGATATACTAATGAACGTGATTGAGCAAGGGTTAATATTCTCTATAGCAGCTTTTGGAATATATATAACCTATAGAATATTAGATTTTCCAGATTTATCAGTAGATGGTACCTTCCCTTTAGGCGCCGCAATAACTGGACTTTGCCTATTAAAAGGAATAAATCCCTTTGCAGCATGTGTTTTATCTTTTGGTGCAGGATGTTTGGGTGGTATTTTAACAGGATTACTTCATGTTAAACTAAAAATAACAAACCTTTTATCAGGAATTTTAGTTATGATAGCACTTTATTCTATAAATTTGAGAATAATGGGAAAGTCTAATATTCCTTTATTTGATAAACAGACTATATTTTCTAATAACATAGATATTTTAATAATTTTATTTGCATTTATGATTATAGTAAAGATAGGTTTAGACCTATTTTTAAAAACTAAACTGGGGTTTGTTTTAAAGGCTGTGGGAGATAATCCCCAGCTAGTAGCATCCCTTAGTATAAATCCAGATAGTATAAAATTAATTGGTCTTGCAGTTTCAAATGGACTCGTAGCTCTATCTGGTTCAATGATGGCTCAATACCAAGGGTTCTCTGATGTTGGAATGGGAACTGGGACTGTAGTAATGAGACTTGCTGCTGTTATAATAGGAGAATCTGTATTTGGCAGAATTAGAGTATTAAAACCAACTACAACAGCGTTACTCGGTTCAATGCTATATAAGGGATCCATAGCAATAGCATTAATGCTTGGACTCCCATCCACAGATTTAAAATTAATAACCGCTCTAATTGTAGTTTTAGCTTTATCTTTAAACGGTAAAAAATTAAGTTTTAAAGTAAAGAAATCTAAAGTTGGAGGTGAGTCTATTGTTAAAAATACAGAAGCTGCATAAAGTATTTAATAAAAACACTATAAATGAGAATGTATTATATGATAGTTTATCTTTGAACATAAATAAAGGCGACTTCATTACCATAATAGGGAGTAATGGCGCTGGCAAATCTACTCTTCTTAACTTGATATGTGGTACTTTAAATGCAGATGAAGGCTCAATTATTTTAGATGGAAAAGAAATAAGTAAACTGCCAGAATACAAAAGAACAAAACATATAGGAAGAGTTTTTCAAGATCCTTCAAAGGGCGTTTCTCCAAACATGACAATACTAGAAAATATGTCTATGGCTTATAATAAAGGACATAGGTACGGCCTAAAGCTATGTGTAAATAAAAGAAATTTACAGATGTTTAATGAAATTCTATCTGAAGTTAACCTAGGCCTTGAAGATAAACTTCATACTAATGCAGGGCTTTTATCCGGTGGACAAAGACAAGCTCTATCATTAATGATGGCAGTAATGTGCAAACCTAAGCTTCTTCTTTTAGATGAACACATAGCAGCTTTGGATCCTAAAACCTCTGAACGGATAATAGAAATTACTGGCAAAGTGGTTAAGGACAATAAAATAACTACACTTATGGTAACTCACAATTTAACTCATGCAATAAACTTAGGTAATAGACTATTTATGATGCATGGTGGAAAAATAGTTATGGATGTTTCAGGAGATGAAAAACAGAAACTAAGCATAGATAAACTTTTAAAAGCCTTCGGAAAAGTTCAAGAAAATGAAGATGGCTTAAGTGACAGAGTTTTATTCTCTTAAATATCGAAATTTTATATAATAAAAAAATATGATATTAAATTTTCAATGGGTTCCCTTTTTAGGTGCATATGTAGTAATTTTCACATTAAATAGCATGTGTTTAACAATAGGATAAGCAGAAGGTTTAACAGCTTTCTGCTTATTTTTGTTTTGTAATTATTTACTTTTATAAGTAACCTTGCTAACTAATTTACAAAAACTCTCATAGTATGCGGCTTGGTCCCCTATATCACTTACTTCATTAGTTGTCAGCATATTTATTGAGCCACTTTTATGCCACATACCTTCATAGATCATAATTATATTTTCCCCTACAATATCGCTTATAAGTAGATATGCTTCGATTTCACCGTACTCTGACTTTACTTTTACTAATTGGTTATTTTCAAAGCCCTGCTGCTTTAATGTGTTTTCATTTATATAAGCTATTGGTTTTTCTTCTTCAAAGGCAAAATGCTGGGAATTAAGTGAGTTTTTTGAATGAGGTGTTAATAACCTTAGTGAATAGTTTTCATCCCTTTCCTTTATAGGTATATATTCTGGCAACGGACTCAATCCTTGATTTTTAGCAGTTTCAGAGTAAAGTTCATATTTCCCTGACGGTGTATCAAACTTTCCATCTTTCCAAGGTATTTCTTCCCCTTCTAGGGCAAAGTAATTCTCCTTTAAGTATTCATAGGTCACATTAGCCTTATCCATAAGAGGTTTTAAGGCATTTCTAAAGAATGCTTCCTTATCAATATCTGGGTACTCTTTCAGCTCCATTTTTCTAGCAAGGCTTCTAAAAAGATCATACTCACCAATGATGTTGCGTACAGGTTCAATAACCTTCTGCGAATAGCTAAGATAAGGCGAATACATTCCTGTATAAATAAAGTCTTCTTCCTCGAGGATGCTAGTAGCTGGTAGCACAAGGTCTGCAGACCGTGCAGAATCTGTCATGAACAAATCAATAGCTACAATAAAATCGATTTTCTTAAAAGCTTCAAGAGTTTTGTTTATATCCCCTACTTGAACCAGCGGATTTCCTTTGTTTATAAACATACACTTCACTGGAGGATTATTAGTGCTTAATATAAAATCAGCAAATTGCCCTATAATATAATTTCTCTTTTTCACTTTGAACTCTTCGCTTTTATCTACATGGCTAACTACATACTTACTAATGGTTTTATGATAGTAATTAACTCCCCCTCCACTTTTACCTATATTGCCTGTGATGGCACCTAAAGAATCTATGGCTCTCACATTATTCCCACCATTTCTATATCTTTGTAGTCCATAGCCGATATAAATTGAAGAAGGCGTATTTCGGGCGTAAGCCCTTGCTAGTTTAATAATATTTTCTTTATCTACTCCTGTAATCTCCTGTGCATAATCTAAGTTGAATTTCTTTACATACTCCTTATAATCCGCGTATCCTTTAACATTTTCCACTATGAAGTTTTTATCAATCAAGTTATTCTCAATAATGTAGTTCGCTATCCCAAAAGCTAAGACACCATCCGTCCCTGGATTCAATCTAATATATTTTGAAGCTACCTTAGCAGTATTTGTTTTTATTGGATCAATAACATAAATATCTGCTCCTCTATCCTTTGCCTCTTTCAAATATTTCATCAAGTGAATGTTTGTATCTGCAGGATTTCTACCCCATATAAAAATAGTCTTAGAATTTAGTATATCTTTAGGACCATGTTCCTTATTAGAGCCAAAGTCAATCTTTTGTGCTTCTTTACCTGCACCGAGGCATAGACTACCTATGGCTTTTGTTACTCCACCATAGTAATTAAAAAACATTTCATCTACAGACTTACTAAGCCCACTATAACCAGCACTAGAGAACAAGAGTACAGATTCGGAGCCGTATTCTTTTTTATAAGAAATGAGTTTGCTAGAAATTAAATCTAAAGCTTCCTCATAACTTATGTCCACCCATTTCCCATTAACTTTCCTTTTAGGGGTTAATATTCTATCAGGATGATATACTCGCTCCAGATGTTTTCTCCCCTTTTCGCAAATTACTCCCTTAGTTAAAGGATGATGTTTATTTCCTTCTATTTTTACAATTTTGTCATTTTGTACTGTTGCTACCATAGAGCAATTCCCGAAACAATCCAGTGAACACCCAAAATTTATATTTTTCTCTTCCATAGGTTACACCTCCATTGTTGTTGGTAATAATTTTTTTTAGTTCTTCGCAATTATTTAGCAATACCTAGAGGTAGTGATTTAGCCATTCTTGTATGGTAAAGATACATTTGTTTCATTAAAATTTTTTCAGCTTGAGTCTCAGTTATAGTTCCATTATCTAAAAGTGTTATTATTGGATTTATACGTTTTATCTTTTCGCTATCCTTATATACCTTTTGTTCTTGATTAACTAAAGTTTTAGTCATTCCAACATTTACTTTTTTTGTTGATTCAGATTTATTTAAAACAGCTTTAATTTTATTAGCCTCATCCTGTGTTATAGTCTTAGTATTTAAAAGATTTTCATTTTTTATTTGTAACCCCTGTTGTATATTAGTATCAATTTGTTTAAATTCATATGTTAAAGGTGCCTTTTCATTAATGTATAACGGTTCAACAGTTGTTGCAAAAGTTATACTAAAAGATGATAAATACATGCCACCAGTTATTATTCCTGTTAGTATTTTTATTTTTAAAGATGTATTTTTCATTTTAATCTCTCCTTATTAACTTATTTTAATTACATCTAAGAATTATTATAGCAAATAAAAATGTCATATATATGTCAATAAAATGAATTTTTTTACACCATTTTAAATTCCAGTTAATTCAAAGAAATTCTCTTCCAAAATTTTTAATAATCTATCTGTCGAAATTGCTTTTCTCTCTGAAATATTTTTTATAACATCAATTATTACTCTTGGATAGCCATAATCACCATTTACCCATTCTAAAGCTGTTGGTCCATCAGTTTCCACAAGTAACCTATCTATTGGAATCCTAGCTAATATTTTCTCTGTTAATTTAGAGTAGCCTATATCAACACTTACAGTAAAATAACAGCCCAGCTCTATAAATTTATCTAATGTTTTAATATCCCCACTATACCAATGAATAATTACTTTACTATAGCTATAACTTTTAAGAATATTATAGATTTCTTCTTCTGCTCCTTTTGTGTGTATAGATATAACTTTATTTCTTTTAATACTTTCCTCTAAAATAAAATTGAAAATCATTCTTTGTGCCTCAAAGGTATCTTTATCCTCTACCCAAAAGAAATCTAAGCCTATTTCCCCTATAAACTCACTTTCCTCAATATAAGGTATTAAATCTTCAAGTTCTCCATTATATTCCACTGCCTTCCATGGGTGAATTCCAAAGGTAGCCTTAATATATTGACTCCTTTGAGTATATTCCTTATTCTTTAAGTAACTCTCTATATCCATACCATTCGCAATAGTTAGGATTTTAAAGTTATTAATTTCATTAATAGCCTCGTCTATCTTGTTATTAAAAAAATCTAAATGAGTATGTGCATCAATATACATTTTTTTCGCACCCGCCTTTAAAGATTCTATTTAGAATGGTAGTTGAACCACTTTACTTTAACATATGATAATTATACCATAATCAAGAATAATCTTTGTTGTGGCTTTTAAGCATTTTAATTTTTTCCAAAGTCATAGTTACACTCTTACCCGATTTCCTGTTATAATCATATGGGGTGAAAAAACAATGAAGAAAAAATACATATTAGGATTTTTAATTATAATAACTGCACTTATATTTACAAATAGTTATTTCAAGATAGAACACAACATGAACATAGTCGAATACTTTTCAAAAGACAATAGACTAACTGCCTCTGAAATAGAGTATTTGAAAGAACATGGAGACTTAATATATGGATCAGATCAAAACACTCCACCGCTAAGATATTTAAATCCGGATAGTGGACAATATGAGGGGCTCGTAATAGATTATCTCAATGCTCTTTCTATAGAACTAGGAGTCAACATAAAGATGAAACCTATGATTTGGAATGAAGCCCTTGAAGCCCTTGAAAGTGGAACTATAGATTTCTGTGACATGCACGCTTCCAAAGATCGCTCTCGTAGCTTTATATTTACTGACCCTATATACTATCAAAGAGGGGCAATATTAACAAAAAAAAATAATAGCAATATCAAAACACCACAGAATTTAAAAGGGAAAACTATAGCGGCAATAAAAGGAGACTATATATTTGAGCATTTGTCTGAAAATTATACTGATGTGCATGGAGTTGAAACTGAAAATTTAAGAGATGCTATTAGTCTCCTTGAAAAGGGTGAAGTAGATGCGGTCCTTGGAGATGAATCAGTAATCAACTACTATTTAACCCAAGAGGGACTCAGCCGTGAATATTCAATACTAAATGAATACTTGTACGAAAGAGCAGCAGTAATAGCAGTAAAAAAAGACAATAAAATATTATTAAAAATAATTAACAATTCAATATACCAGTTGCAAAAGAATAACACCATGGAAAGAATATATGAAAAATGGTTTGGCATATCCCCACTCATTATGAAAAATAACAACGGTGATAAATATATGCTTTTATTTAAATATGCTATACTCGTAGCAATGCTAGTAGCACTATTTTTTTATTATTGGAACAGAGAACTAAAAAAAGAAGTGAAAAAGCAAACAAATGCATTGGATATATCTAAAAACGAATTAGAGACTACTTTCAATGGACTTACCACTCATTTAATGGTGGTGGTAAACCAGGACTGTTGCGTGACAGAAGCCAACACAGCATTTTGTAAGTATATAGGATACTCTATAAATGTAGTGAAAAATATGCACTGCAAAAATGTCAATGGAATACTAGGAAGTAACTGCGACGTTTGTCTCATTAAGGATATATTTGAATATAGAACTTCAGTAGAAACAGAAGTAGAATATCAAAACAGAAAATTTAAAGTGCGAACTTATCTGTTAGATAAAATATCAAATACTAAAGAACGAGTACTAGTCATGATGGAAGATATAACTGATCTAAAACTTGCAGAACAAAAAATGTTGCAATCAAGTAAAATGGCTGCAGTAGGACAACTTGCTGCAGGTATTGCACATGAAATAAGGACGCCTCTGGGAATCATTCGGAACTATACATATTTACTTAGACGTATGAAAGAAGAAGCGGATAAAAAAGAGGCAATAGATATAATAGATAATTCAGTGACTAGAGCCAATAAAATTATAGACAATCTTTTAAACTTTTCAAGGCTTTCTGATAACAAAATACACAAAATACAAATCAATGATTTTATATCCAATCTTTATGAACTAAATAAAAAAGCCTTGAAGCAAAACCATATAGAATTCAAGTTATGTGTGGAAAGAGACTTAGAAGTAGAGCTATATAGTGAATCACTGAAACATATCTTACTAAATCTCTTTTCAAATGCTACTGATGCCATGGAGCAAGGAGGTATACTTCTGGTACACGCTTGCAAAAATGATGACAATATAATTATTGAAGTATCTGATACAGGCATGGGCATGAATGCAAATACACAATTGTATTTATTCGATCCATTTTATACTACTAAGCAAGCTAGAGAAGGCACGGGCCTTGGACTATTTATTGTTTATAACGAAGTACAAAAGATGGAAGGATCTATTAGAGTAGAAAGTAAACTTGGTGAGGGTTCGAAGTTTATAATTACTCTTCCCACAAAGATCCATGACCCTATACTAATTTTGAAATAGGAGATGGCAAATGAAAAATAAGAATTATGGAATATTAATAGTAGATGATGAAGCGGCATATTCTAAAGGACTAGCCAAAATACTCCAGATTGAGGGCTATATCATAGAAACAGTACTCTCAGCAGAAGATGCTCTGAAAAAACTCAGACACAAAAAATATCAGATGGTAGTGACAGATTTAATGATGGATGGAATGAACGGCATAGAGCTTTTAGAAAAAACAGTAGAATTAGACCAAGATATCAAAGTTATCCTTATGACTGCATATGCCACTATACCCACCGCAGTAGAAGCCATGAAAAAAGGAGCAATATCTTATTTTGTAAAAGGAAATGATCCTATTGAACTCATAGAAGAAATAGAAAAAGTATATGAAGAGTACAGCCAATTAGAACTATACTCTAAAACATATGATAAAAAAGAGAAATCGCTTTTAGAATCAGAAAATAGTGAATTTAAAAAAATTATAGATATGGCTCGAAAAGTAGCCAAAACCCCCGTCAACGTCATTTTACTTGGTGAGTCGGGAGTAGGAAAAGAAGTATTTGCAAACTTCATTCATACTCAGAGCCAGCGCAAAAACAAACCATTTGTAGCAGTAAACTGTCATGCTCTCTCTGAAAGTGTATTAGAATCTGAATTATTCGGACATATTAAGGGGGCTTTCACTGGTGCTAATGAAGAGCGAATTGGTAGATTTGAATCAGCTAACATGGGGACACTATTTCTAGATGAAATAGCTGACATGCCTTTATCCACACAAATCAAACTACTAAGAGTAATTGAAGACAGAGCAATAGAAAAAATAGGTAGCAACATAAGTACTCCCGTTGACTTTAGACTTATAACAGCCACAAATAAATCTATAGTAAAATTAATAGACCAAGGACTATTTAGAGAAGATTTCTACTATAGAATCAACACAATCATCATTGAAATACCACCACTAAGGGAACATAAAGAAGATATATATAGTTTGGCTAGTAACTTCATAGCTACGGCATCTGTGCAAATGGATAAAGAAATACATACCATAGAGCCTGAAGTTTGGGAATATTTAAACCAATATGACTATCCAGGCAATGTACGAGAATTTAAAAACATAATCGAAAGGCTGGTAGTTTTTAGTGAACATGGTGTTATTTCAAAAGATGATTTATTAATACATGAAGTTCCTTCTACAGACTATGAAGGAGATCAAACACTAAAAGCATTTAGGTCTTCAATAGAAAAAAAATACATAGAAACCGTATTAGAAAAAAACACCTTTAGCATGACAAAAACAGCAAAAATATTAGGTATCACTCGAAGACAGCTACAAAATAAAGTTAACGAATATGATATACAAAAATAAAAGTGGGCAATTTTTTTCCACAATAGGCGGAAAAAAATTGCCCACTTTTATTATGAAGATTAAAATTAAATGTAATCATTTACAACAGCATTCTAAAATATAATTCTGTTAAGTATGGATAAGCACAGACTATTACAAGAAATTAAAACTAATCTCAGTTAATTATGAAAATCATAAAATTATGGCATAATAGTTGCTATTTATAAAAGCAACTGAATACTTTGAACTCTGTTAAGTCATTTATTTATGATTCAAGTATTAAAAAATTATTATCTGGAGGTATGTTTTAATGAAAAATTCAACAAAACATTCAATTATTATAGGTTTTGCACTATTTGCAATGTTTTTCGGTGCAGGAAACCTGATTTTTCCACCGTTACTCGGAAAAGCTGCAGGAAGTGCATTTTTTTTATCCATAATAGGTTTTCTCATTACAGGAGTTGGTCTTCCACTAGCTGGAGTAATTGCCTGTGCCAAAATTAATGGTACTTACGATAAAATGGCAAATAGAGTAGGCAAAAAATTTGCTATAATAACAGGTATAGCTTTGATTCTTGTTATAGGACCGTTATTTGCAATACCAAGAACCGCTGCAACAACTTTCGAGCTTGGAATACATCCTATATTTCCATCTGTGTCACAAAACATAGTCGTTATATTTTATTTTGCAATAACACTTGCATTTGCGCTTAACCCTTCTTCAATAATTGATAATATAGGTAAGATACTTACACCCACACTTTTATTAATGTTAGCTATAATTATATTTAAAGGAATTATAGATCCTATTGGACCAATCATAAATACATCTTACAGTGGTGGATTATCAAAAGCTTTAATAGAAGGTTATCAAACAATGGATGCTATGGCTTCTGTTATATTTGCAGGAATAATTATTTCATCTATTAGATCAAAAGGTTATGAAAATGCAAGTGATATAATGAAGATTACCATAAAATCAGCTTTAGTATCTGTAGCGGGTTTAACCTTTGTATATGGTGGACTTATGTATCTTGGAACGCAAACAAGTACTTTGTTTCCAGCAGATATAGCTAGAACTAAGCTAGTTACAGAAATTATTAAGTTAGACCTAGGCAGTATTGGTGCAGTTATTCTTGGTTTATGTGTTGCTCTTGCATGCTTAACAACTTCTATTGGATTACTTGCAAGTGGAGCAGAATTCTTTGCTAAACTATCAAAGAATAAAATTTCTTACAAAACTGCTGCTGTTATTATGGCTGTCGTAAGTGGATTAATAGCTACAAAAAATGTTGATTCTATAATTGCATTGGCAGGTCCTGTTTTACAAATTCTATATCCAATTGTAATTGTTCTTATAGTTATTACATTGCTTGGTGATAAAGTTAAAAGTAATGTGGTTGTTGCTATAACTACATACACAGCGCTAATTGTTAGTATTTTAGATACTATAAATGGTATATATCCAAATAGCATTGGATTTCTTAAATCCATTCCTCTAGCAAGCGTTGGATTCTCATGGCTTATACCTACATTACTAGCTTTTATAATTTCCAACATTTCAATACAACCAAAAGAATATGATGAGGAAGCAGAAACAGAAGCTGAAGTAGCATAAATGCTGTTTCCCCTAGCATAGAATCTTTAAATGTATATGCCCATTTTTTATGTGTAAAAAAAAGAACTATCCCAAAATAGAAATTACTTTCTATTTTGAGATAGTTCTTTTCATTCTCCCCAGGAATTATTTCAACTGGGGCGTAAGTGATTATATAGCTTGAACCGATTTTTGTTTTTTAGCAATAGTAAGTAAGATACCTAATGCTATAGACAGAAATGCCGAGGCAATAACTCTATACTGTGCTGGCAGCAAAAATACTGCAGTGTGAGCAGGTATCCAGAAAAACGGACATGTTTTAATCCAAGTAAACTCCACCAATGAATGCCAATCATTTTTATCAATTAGCTCACTCATTGTAACTTTTCCACCATTTTTCTCATACTTTATATTTATATACATATCAGTAAATCTATGAAAAACCATCATCATAGGCCCAAAAGTAAGATTCATAATTGCACTACCGAAAAATGCCTGTGCAAGTACTGAACCACTAAATGGGAGTTTACCAGATGCCTGTGCTGCAGCTACTCCACCCATGTATACAGTAAATACGAGTGTAATCATCAAACCTATAACTCCCCATATAATAACTTTATATATAACTCCCTTAGGAATAACCCAATCGCCTTTTAAAATTCTTGCTCCAAGTAAATCGCCCATAGTGGCAAGTATTCCAAACTTAATAAATCCTCCTATATACGGATGTGCCTCAGTAGCACCAATAAATGCCTCTCGCGTTGCTGGTACTACTAAGATAACTATCCAAATCAATAACAGCGCCACCCATAAGAAATCTCCTTTCTTCAAGCGAGGCTCATTCCAACTTCAAAAGCCTTTAAGTTAAGTTCAACAAATTTTGGCTTAACATTATCTTCTATTATTTTTTTCCAATCTATATCTTCAAGTTCCATTGCCTTCACTAGAGTTCCTAGTAGAATAACATTCATAACTTTCGCATTCCCAAGTTTTTCAGCTTGTTTTGCAGCATCTACTACTGTTGTCTGAACTTTGGCACTCAGTTCTTCAATAATTCCTGACGGATAATCAACTTTTCCAGAAAGAATTGGCATGGAGTCCATTTCGTAATCGTTAACTATAACCTTTCCTTCTGGCTTTAAGTATTTAAGCCATCTCATAGCTTCCATTTTTTCAAAGGAAACTAATATATCAGCTCCTCCCATTTCTATTACAGGAGATTGTACATTTTCACCGTATCTAACCTGAGACGAAACTGCTCCACCCCTTTGAGACATTCCATGTATTTCGCTCATTTTAACATCGTATCCTGCTTCCATTAAGCCTGTTGTTAAAAGTTTGCTGGCAAGAATAGTACCTTGACCACCTACTCCAACTAACATTATATTCTTTGTCATATTATTTTACCTCCTTGGAAATTGCACCTACAGGGCATACTTGTTCACATATTCCACAACTAACACATGGACCCTTATCTATACTAGATTTTTTAGTTGTCTTATCAAAGGATATTGCTGGACATCCAGTTTTAAGGCATTTTTTACATCCTATACATTTATCTTCATCAACCACACAGTTACCTTGGAAAGCACCTGCAAATTCTTCTTTGTCTTCTTTAGAGAATTTTTTTAATACACAAGGCCATCTAGTAATTATTACTGATGCTTCATTTAACGCGTAAGCCCAATCTATAGTTTCTTTCATTTCTTTTAAGTCATTAGGATTTACTACTCGTACGTTTTTAATCCCACAAGCTTTTACAATTGCTTCTATATCAACCATTTCTGTTTCTAATCCTTGCAGTGTATATCCTGTACCTGGATTTTCTTGATGTCCTGTCATACCCGTAATTCTATTATCTAAAATTACATTTATGGAATTACCTTTATTATAAACAACATCTAATAATGAGTTAATTCCAGTATGGAAGAATGTAGAGTCTCCAAGTACTGATACTACTCGAGTTTCATTGTCCTTTTTCATATTAAATACTTGTTGTGCTCCATGTCCCATACTAATACTAGCACCCATACATACTGACCAGTCCATAGCGTTATATGGCTCAGCAAATCCTAGTGTATAACATCCTATATCGCCAGATATTACAGTGTTTTTCCTCTTACTGATTTCGTAGAAGAAACCTCTGTGAGGGCATCCGGCACATAGAGTTGGAGGTCTTGCAACGACTTTACATTCATCATATTCTATAGTTGCTTCACTCTTACCATAAACCGATTTTCTAATTACATCTGGAGTCATTTCTCCATTGTATGGAAAAGTATTTTTTCCAAAACATTCTATTCCCATCATTTTTAATTCATTTTCTATTATTGGATCATTTTCTTCAATCACATATATTTTATCAACTTTTGAAGCAAAGTCTTTCATCATCGCTTTAGGAAGTGGATTTGTAAATCCAAGTTTTAAATAAGATGCATTATCACCAAAGACTTCTTTAGCAAATTTGTAAGAACAGCCAGATGCAACTACACCTATTTTTGTGTCATTTAATTCAATATAATTTAAAGGTGTATTGTTTGAAAACTCTTCCAATTTGTTTAGTCTCTCTTCTACTTTTACTCTCAGCTTTGTTGAATGAGCTGGAACAGGTATATATTTTGTTATATCCTTAACATATTCTTTTAATGGAACGTCGCGTCTATCTTCACATTGCACTATTCCCTTAGAATGACAAAGTCTAGTAGTGATTCTAAAAAGTACTGGACTATCATATTTTTCACTTATTTCAAATGCATCTTTAATCATATCTTTTGCTTCTTGACTGTCAGACGGCTCAAACATTGGTATTTTAGCAAATCTTGCATAGTTTCTGTTATCTTGTTCATTCTGTGATGAATGCATGCCCGGTTCATCCCCGGATACTATAACAAGTCCACCATTAACTCCTGTATAAGCATTTGTAAAAAGTGGATCTGCTGCAACATTAAGACCGACATGCTTCATAGCAGCTATTGATCTAGCCCCTGCAAAAGATGCGCCAATTACTGCTTCTACTGCAACCTTTTCATTTGTAGCCCACTCAGCTAATATATCCTCTTTATATAAAGCAATATTTTCTAATATTTCAGTACTAGGTGTTCCTGGATATGCCGATGCAAATTTTACTCCTGCTTCATATGCTCCACGTGCAATAGCTTCGTTTCCTGTTAGTAATTTTTTCATAATTCCACTCCTTTTTTTATGATGTTTGTCCTCTTGAAGTCAAAATAGTTAGTTTCAAATTAATCGTATACATTTATAATAGCAAGAATCGTTCCAAAACAAAATACAGGCCTTAAGCCTGTATTTTGGTAAGATATTTTTCAATTTGAAAATAATATGTTAACTTACGTTAACACTTTGTTATCTTTAGTTTACATACATCTAATTTAAGATTTCGTCTTTTTCCATAACGCAGTTCTGCTTATTCCCAATTGTTTTGCCATTTCTGTTTTTGACATTCCACTACTCGTAAGCATATCTATTACTTTTTCCTCTACATATCTGTTAATTTCCTTTAAGTCTAACACCTTTTCACTAGTGTGCTCGCGGGCTTCATTTATAAATTGGTTACCCGTCTCAATTATTTCTAAATCATTTAAATTCACTTCTTTAAATATCACATATCTTTGTGCAATGTTTCTAAGTTCCCTCACATTACCAGGCCAAGAATATTCGACTAATCTTTTCTCAAGTTCACCATCTACTCTCATTCCGTCAGTTTCATCATCCAGTTTTTTTAGATAGTGCTTAAACAGCGGAAGGATATCCATTTTTCTTTCCCGAAGTGGAGGTATATGAAGTTCCAATATATTTAAACGATAGAATAAGTCTCTTCTGAAATTTCCCGCGTAAGCTTTTCTCCTTAACTCTTCATTTGCTGCAGATATGATTCTAACATCTAAAGGGATTACATAGTCAGAACCTATCCTCATTACTTCCTTCTCTTCTAAAACACGTAGTAACTTAGCTTGAAGATTAAGGGAAACGCTGTTAATTTCATCTAAAAATATCGATCCGCCATGAGCTAGTTCGAATAACCCAGGTTTGCCACCTTTCCTCGCACCCGTAAATGCGCCCTCTTCATATCCGAAAAGTTCACTTTCTAGTAAGCTCTCTGATATTGCCGCACAATTAATAGCAACAAATGGTTCGTTTTTTCTACTGCTAATATTATGAATACTTTGCGCAATCATCTCTTTTCCCGTTCCACTTTCTCCATAAATCATTACAGTACTATCAGTTAAACCAATTTTTCTTGCTTTTGCCAAAGTATTTTTCATAACGGGATCATAAGTAATAATATCTTGAAATTCGTACTTCGTAACAAGACCTTTCTTATTAAGTTCGTACCTTATCTTCTTTTCCAAGCTTTGTAACTTAGTTATGTCCTGAAATGAGCACAAAACACCATGGATGTTCTTATCCACCTCTAATATAGACGTATTTGCCGCAATAACTATTTTTTTTAGGACTTTTATTTCATTGTATCGATTTATTTTATTTTCCATTACATCCATTATAAATCCGAGTTCAGGATAAACATCTAATAATTGCTTATCTACTACATCACTGCTATCTTTTTTTAATAATTCCTCAGCTCTTTCATTATATAATATAATTTTCCCTTCTTGGTCTACTGCAACAACAGCATCATGAACTCCATCCAGAATTGTTTTTAGGACCTCATTTTTATATTTCTGCTCATATAAGTTGTCTACAAGTTCTCTAGCATACGTGATTACTTCATGAATTGACTCATTGCTGGCACCTAAATGAACAAATTCTATGCCTAATCTTTGAGCATAGCTGCAGGGAATGCCACCCCCAACTATTATTACCTGCTCCTTTTTATATAAATACTTATTTACACGTTTCTCAATTTCTTCTTTATAGCTAAACCTCTCAATTATGACATTGCCACTTATCATACTTTTCCATTCCTCATAATCAAAGTACTCTATATCCGATATAATAAGTACTATATCCTTATTAGCCTCACTTGCTGTCTTTATTGAAAATAAAATATCTAATGTAGTTATCTTTAACTGTATAACCGGAATATTCACCTTGCCGACAGTAAGACTGTACCCGCCACTTCTCGCTATAATAGCTTTGGCACCCTTATTTTCTAATATCTTTCCTTGTTTTTCTATATTATCAGGATCCAATATATCTATAATAATCCTTCCTTGCTCTACATCTTCTCTAAATAATTCTATTATACTTTTTTCTAGTTCTTTATCAGAAGCAATTACTCCAATTTTTTTATCCATATGTGCTCTCCTTAATCTTTATATACTATATATTATATCAAATTTCTAAGAGATTTAAATCATTTTTATAATAACTGATAAAAACCACTGCTTTGTTGTAATATCAAATCGTTTGAATTCTCTTTCAAGGATAGTATCCACTCTATTCGCAACTATGAAAATTACTCCAAATAAATATTGCCTATCACTCATCTTATCAACCTTACTCATAATTAACTTCCTCTCTGTACTTTAATTTTATTATTCACGAGGGAAATATGATGACTCAATATAATTTTTTTTCAAAAAATCAATTTATGTGTTCCTAAATTGCTTTTTCGAACATATACTAAAAGTAATATAATAAATAAAGCTATGATGGAGAGAAAAATATCACAGTAACCCCACAGAGAACCAACATTTGCTGAGAGTTGGTGTTGAGCAGATATATAATAATCACTCCTGAGCTGCTGAGTTGAAATTGAAACTATTGTGATGATAGATTTTATAAAAACATATCACAAAAACTGTAGTTTCACATTGAGTAAACGAAGACGGATGCCCCCGATATAGGGCTATGGTAAAGGAAATGCATTTTCATATATTTATATTTCTTTTAACCAAAATGAAGAGGTAATTTATATCAATAAATTACGAACTAGGGTGGTACCACGAATCTTTCGTCCCTATAAACATAGTTAAACTTGTTTATAGGGTGGGAGATTTTTTTATTTACTCAAAAAGGAGGCCTTATACGCGACAATACTTAAAGAAGTTAAGTGAAAATCAGAGTATCAATTCAAAATTATTATAAAATAAAAGGAGGAAATGAAAATGTTAAATATAAATGAAAAATCGGATTATATAGGAGAGACAGAAAGAATTGATAATATTTATGAAGAGACACAAAATAAATTTGAATTTGACAACCCAAATTATAAGGTGAACTTCTTTGGACTAGGCCGCGATTCAGAAGACTTGCAATAAGAATATATATACTTACTCATTCTTTGTGCCTGAGCAAGTATATAATTTACTTAAAATTAATTAAATTTAATTAAAATCTTATAAAATTTAGAGGACTTCACTTTAGCAAGTAAAGAACCTGATTCTACCAGATTACATCCATTTTTTTTACAAAGCCCCCCCCGAGCCATGTTAACACTTTGTTTACACTGCTCGGGGGGGCTTTGCGGGGCCTTTGCTACGCTTGCTACTAATATATTTGGGTAGTTATTAATTTTAGCTATTTAAGAAGTCCTTAGCATATTGTGCATATAATGCAGTACCTATTTCAAGTGCATCTTCATCTACTGTATACATTGGGTGATGTTGAGGATAACAAGCACCTTTAGCTTCATTCCCCACTCCAACAAGAGCAATTATGCCAGGAACCATATTTAGGTATTCGGCAAAATCTTCTCCTCCTGTGATTTTTTCAATAATAATAGATTTAGCACCTATTTTATCTAAGGATTTTTCTGCTATTTTCGAACAATTTGCATCATTGATTACAACTGGTGTGGCAAAGGTATATTCGAGTTCAGCATCTGCTCTATAAGCAGATGCTGTGTCACGAGCAATCCTCTTAATCATTTCAGGAAATTTATTCCTAACATCTTGATTAAAGCTTCTAGTAGTTCCGCACAAAGTTCCTTCACTTGCAATAATATTAAACCTTGTGCCTACTTGGAGAGAACCAATACTTACAACAGCTGGTTCAAGAGGACTTAATTCCCTACTTACTATAGATTGAAGGTTCATAACAATTGCTGATGATGCAACAACTGCATCAACTCCTTGATGTGGGGCAGAGCCGTGGCCCCCCTTCCCAACTACACTAATTGTAAATAAATCTGCTGAAGCCATGAGTGGTCCTTCTTGGACACATACAAAGCCACATTCTATATCACTCCATACATGAATTCCAAAAACTCCATCTACACCATCAAGAGCTCCGGCTTTTATCATTTTTTTAGCTCCTTGCGCTACTTCCTCTGCTGGCTGAAAAAGTAGCCTTACAGTACCATTAATTTCATTTTTGATTTCGTTTAGTATCATGGCAGCTCCTAAGAGCATTGATATATGGCAATCATGTCCGCATGCATGCATAAAACCTTCATTCTCAGATTTGTAT
>NZ_JAENWM010000148.1 GCF_016650035.1 Clostridium sp. | reverse complement strand
TTTAAAAATTCTTGCACCGTGCAGGCTTGTTTGCTATACCTGTTTTTATTACAAACCGCTCTAATATCATTAAATTTTATAATTCTATACAACTCAAAACAAATTCAAGTTTTATTTATTAGTTTCCGTGAGTACTCAGATGGCCTTTTGTTAAATCTTTGAATTATTTTGTCAAAGTTAAGTTCCTTGGTCCCCATAAGGCCATGCCTGAAAAAGATGACTACAATCACCAGCAATGCCGAGAATACAACCATTCTAAGTCCAGGTATTCCTTGAATAGTCATAAATCCAAAGTCCATGGTCTCATCAAGAAACCGTAATGCCTCTCCTGCAATTGTTACAATAAAAGCTGCAATAACAGTTCCTGTGATACTACCCATTCCTCCAAGTACTATAATAAGAAGTATATTAAAGGTTAAGATAAACCTAAACATGAGTGGATCTATTGTACCGAGCAAATTTCCTAAAAGTCACCCTCCTATACCTGCAAAGAATGCGCCAATTGTAAATGCTAATACCTTATGTTTAAACAAATTGATTCCCATACTTTCTGCTGCTACCTCATCTTCTCGTATTGCTTTTAAAGCTCTTCCATAGGAGCTATTTATGAGGGAAGTAATTATTATAACCGTAACCACTGCCCATCCAAACGTCCACCATATATTTGTAGTATTTGGAATACCTTTTAAGCCTAAGGCCCCATTTGTTATGGTTTGTGTATTTGTAAAGACTACTCTTATAATTTCTGAAAACCCTAAAGTAGCTATTGCCAAATAATCTCCTTTTAACCTTAGCACCGGTGTTGCAATCAAATATCCAACAAAAGCTGAAACAAGTCCCGCTATTAGTAGTGCTGGTAAAAATGGCAAGGTTATGTTCGCTAGCGGTTTAATGATAGGTGTTAAAAAAAATTCTGTACCTTCATATCTACTGACATTGTTAGGAGTGCTGTAGTATAGGCCCCCACTGCCATAAAACCAGCATGTCCAAGTGAAAATAATCCGGTAAAACCATTCACCAAATTCATACTTAGTGCAAGGATTACATAAATAGCACATAAATTTAATATCCTTGTATTGTAGGGATCTAAATTCCTATCTACAATAAATAATAGTACTAGCAAAATCAGCATAGAAATTATTGTGAATTTAAAATTCCTTTTTTTCATATTCTACACCTTCTCCGATATTTTTTCGCCCATAATACCTGTTGGTTTAACTAGTAATATAGTAATAAGCAATATAAACGCAAATGCATCTCTATACCCTGATAAATTTTGAAACGATGCAACCAGCATAATTTCCCCTACACCTAGAATAAAGCCTCCAATAACAGCCCCTTTAATGTTTCCTATTCCTCCAATAACCGCCGCTATAAAACACTTAAGTCCTGGCATAATGCCCATAAGTGGTTGGATCTGCGGAAACTTTAAAGCCCACATGAGTGCTCCTACTGCTGCTAGCATAGATCCAATTCCAAAGGTCAAAGAAATTGTTTTATTTACATCTATCCCCATAAGTCCTGCTGTTTCATAATCTTTTGAAACAGCTCTCATTGCCATCCCACTTTTTGTATGATTAATTAAATATAATAGTAAAAATAGAAGAGCAAGTGTAACTACAGGAATCAGAAAAGTCAATCGTTGTACAGATATGTTCCCAATTTGAACCATATTATCGAAGATTTCTGGAGTTGGAAAAGCCTTTGGTATTCCCCCAAATAATACAATCGCTACATTTTCTAAAAGAAAAGAGGTTCCAATTGCAGAAATCATGATTGAAATTTTTGGAGCGCCTCTAAGTGGTCTATATGCAGATCTCTCAATTAGCATTCCAAGTGCACCCGTCAATATTATTGCTATTAAAAAAGCAAAATACCAAGGTAGGATAAATGTAGATACCGCATAAAAAGCAAAGTACGTTGCCATCATAAAAATATCACCATGTGCAAAGTTAATCAGTCTTAATATCCCATAAACCATCGTATATCCAATTGCAATTAGTGCATACAAACTCCCAAGAGAAATCCCATTAATAAGATGTTGCAAAAATGTATCTAAGCTCATATGTTGTCCCCCTCATACCATTATTAATTGCAATACGCTTCACACCATTTTGATGGAAGCGTATTGTTTTATTTCACTATTATTTAGGCTCTATTACTTCTTTAAATGTGAATTTTCCATCTTTAACTTCTTTAATAACAGCGCTCTTTACTGCATCTCTATTTTCATCAAAATTAACAACTCCAGCTGCACCTTGGAAGTCTTTGGTATTAGTAAGTTCATCTCTTAATTTAACTGAATCTGCAACTCCCACTCTCTTAATACCATCTAAAAGAATAATGTAAGCATCATAAGCAAGCGCAGTTACTGCTGCTGGCTCTTTCCCGTCATATTCTTTTCTGTATGCATCTAGGAATACTTGTGATTCTTTTGTAATTGGTTTTTCAGTAGCAAAGAAGGTTGAGAATGTGGATCCTTCCACAGCTTCTTTTCCTATTTCTAAGAACGCTGGTGTTTCCCAAGTATCTCCACCGATAAATGGTGCAGTTATTCCTAATTGTCTTGCTTGTTTTATAACTAATGCCGACTCAGTAAAGTTACCAGGTGCAAAAATAACATCCGGATTTTTAGCTTTTAGGTTTGTAAGTTGTGCTGTAAAATCTTGATCTCCTGTATTGTAATTTGTTACCGCAACAATAGAGTTCTGGTCTCCTGTTAATTTTATAAAGGAATCTGTAAAATATTTTGCAAGTCCAATCGCATAGTCATTGGATACTTCTTGAACAATAGCAACTTTTTTAGCCTTTAATGTGCTAAATGCATAATTGGCCATAACAGTTCCTTGGAAAGGATCTATAAAACACACTCTAAAGTAATAATCATTACCTTTTGTTACAAGTGGGTTTGTACATGAAGTTCCCATGGTTGGGATCTTCCCTTTTTTAATAATATCTCCAGCTGCCATAGAGAGTGAACTTCCCCAGCTTCCAATTATTGCTGTAACCTTTTCTTTATCTACCAATCTTGCAGCTGCATTTGCTGCTTCCACTTTATCAGACTTATTGTCTAAAATTACAAGTTCAACTTTCTTTCCAAGAACCTCTGGATAAAGCTTGTTTGCAAGTTTTATCCCTTCAAGTTCTAGTGCTCCACCACCTGCATTGGCTCCAGTTAAAGGTTCAAAAACTCCTATTTTAATTACATCTCCACCAGTTGTTACATTTTCTACCGTTTCCTTTCCACAACCACTTAACCCTAATGTCCCTATCATAAGTGTAGCCAACAAAATTGATATTTTTTTCTTCATTTTTCCCACCCTACTTTTAATTTGCAAATTAAAGTACATAGAAAATAAATTTAAAAACTTGAAATTAGTTCCTAGGATTTTAAAAAAAATCCTATAATTATATGTATAAAATATATTTTTATTCCGTTGTCACATATCGAATATTAAGTCTGTTAATATTTATTTTATATTAAAAATGCCTAATACTTCATTAATCCAATCTTTGCTAAATGTATCACCGTATGTTATTATGTCGCTAATAAAACCTTTTAAATATAATACGTTTATAAATAAAATGTTATGTAGGGAGATGGAGAATTGAATGAAAAATTAATTTCGGTCGTAATGGCAATTTGCTTAGTTATAAGCGTTAGTTCTACTAGCGTATATGCTGATTCTACATCAGATAAGGCAAAAATCCATCAGATTCAAACTCAAAGGCAAGACATTGAAAATAAAGTCGAGTTTATAAACAATCAGCGTGAAACAATTATGTCTAAAATTAATAGTAATGAAAGCAATATAAATATAACTCAAAAATATATTAAACAAACAGAAATGGATATTGAAAAAGCAGAGAATGATATCAAAGCAGAGCAGACCGTTTTTAATAAAACGATGAGAGTAATGTATATGAATGATTCATCAAGCTATATAAACATAATACTAGACTCAAATGGTATGGATGATTTTATATCCAGAATAGAAAATATTAAAACAATAGTGACCTTTAATAATAATGTTATTAATAGTTTAAAAACAAAACAAGAAGCAATTAATTTAAAGAAGGTAGTACTAGAGACAGAAAATACAAAGTTACTATCTTTAAGAGCTGATAATAAAAAAAATCTAGCCACTATAACTAAACAAAAGGCAGATCAGAATATATTGATATCACAATTAAGTGCTCAAGAGAAGCAATATGGTGCACAACTAGTAATAGCACAAGCCAATGAATTAAGACAAGCTCTTGATGCAAAGCAAGTAGCAGATAATTTGAAAAAAGCTAATGAAAAACGCGAGGAAGCTTCTAAACAAGTTGTCAAGACCGCTGAGAAAGCAAGTTCTACAATACTGCAAACTATACCTTCGAAAGTTAAAAATGAATCAGGTGATTTGGACTTACTAGCTAGGTTAATAACTGCAGAGGCTGGAGGAGAATCTTATAATGCTCAGGTTGCTGTAGGCGCAGTGGTTATAAATAGAGTTAAGAGCAGCAGTTTTCCAAATTCAATAAGTGATGTTATAACTGAAAAGACTAATGGTTTTTATCAGTTTACACCAGTACTGAATGGTAACATTAATAGACCTGCACAGGCAAGTGCTGTTAAAGCTGCAAATGAAGCACTCAGTGGAAATGATCCAACAAACAATGCATTGTTTTTTTATAGCGGTAACACCCCTTCGGGCCTTACCTTACCACAACCAGTTTCCATAAAAATAGGTGATTTAACATTTCTTTTCTTGTTATAAAACTTAGTGAAACGCACAATATAAAAGATTGATTTAAATCAACCTTTTATAAAAATACTTCTTTATTTAATTATGCTACTTCGCCAACTTAATTTTCGCGCAAAAAAATCACGCTTCGATAAGAGGCCACTGAAAAAGCACTCTTTTTTCAGTAAAGTTTTTAAGCTTGAACAGAAAAAGCATGGAATATCCATATTTATGGATATTCCATGCTTTATATTTTTATAATTAAGTTGGAAAAGCACTATTTCATGCTTTTTAGC
>NZ_JAENWM010000098.1 GCF_016650035.1 Clostridium sp. | reverse complement strand
GCCGCAATTAATATTCATCTAGATGCAAGACTTAAGGTTTCAGGTTTTAGTATTTTAAATTTATTAAAGTAGCTATTTGACAATTAAATGTTTTTTCTAAAAGTTCCTGCATCTTGTAGTCTTGTTTGCTATGCCTATTTTTATTACTAACTACTCCCTGAACATAAAATTTATAGCGTTATAATAATTCTGTACAAAATCAAGTTTTACATATTAGTTTCCGTGACTACTCTAAGTAATTTCCTTTATCGTATTCAGCTGAAATATAATTTTTCAAGTATCCAAGTTGCTGCTTTCTTACAAATCCACCTTTGTCATAAGCTGAAGGATGTAAATTAACTAATATTAAATCCTTACCTTCATCTATTGCTATTCTTGACTCCATGAAACATCTATCCAAGTCGGCTAACTGCTTAAACCAATTTTCTATACCCGGAAGTACGTATCTATTTGAAGTTTCTATTTTATAATTAGAAAAAGTCACTAGTCCTGCTTCAACCTTCCCATGTGGTTTTAATATAGGTATTGGCACCCAAGGTGACTTATAGTTAATAGCTAAACTTGAGCTATAGTCGGATAAGCTACTTTTAATATACTCATATTCATTAATATTATAACTTCTTGTAGCATTAATATCTACTTCCTGAAGAAAAATAAAGGAAGCTTTACTATCTTTTATAAATTCATTCATACCTTTTAAATTCTCTAAAGTTTTCTCTTTACTTTCTGACCGGGATTGAGTTCCGCCATCCATAAAGAAATCTCGACCTTCATCCATTCCAGCATAGCCAATATTGTAAGTTAATAGAGAAAAAGTTTGGTTTATATTGATACTCTTTTGTTTATTATTTTCAACAGCTATAGGAATTATCTCCTCTGGCTTATAATCTGTTAGTACCATAAATAGTACGTACAGACCCAAAAATAATGTTAGTGTACCAACTAAAAGTAAAATACGCTTAAGATACTTCCTTAACATAATAGCCCCCACCTCTCATAGATTATATTGTAATACCTAAATTCCGCGTCAAATTTAAATTACCTTAGTTTACGGTTAGTTAATGAAGAATTTAGGAAGTGTTTTCTATATAATACCATTTATAGAATTGAATATGTATATTTCTTAATGAATTATTTTTTCTCCATTGTTTGTGGAGTTTTATCCTAATCTTTATTTTAGTACTATTTTATGATAATATATTATTAAATTGGTAGATTATAATGAATGATGGTATTTGTTGGTGGAAGTTAAAAAAGTAGTTGTTTATAGTAGTAAGCAATCCCGAAATGTAATAGTTAGAGCAAAGGAGAACACGGATGAAATTCCAAAAGGCAGTTGAAGCAGATGTTAACAGTATAATGAATATCATTAATCAGGCACAAGTTTATTTTAAGGAACATGGGGTTAATCAATGGCAGGATAATTACCCTAACTTTAAAACTGTAATGTATGATATTAATAATAAAAATGGGTATGTTTTATTAAAAGATAATAATGTAGTTGGTACTGCAGCAGTTACTTTTGATGGAGAAAAAAACTATGAATTTATTTCAAGTGGTAAATGGGCTAGCGATGATAAGTATGCGGTTATTCATAGGATGGCTGTTGACTCCAATTATAAAGGATTGGGACTAGCATCTGTAATTATCAAAAATATAGAGAGAATTTGTTTGTATAAGGGCATACACAGTATTAGAATAGACACACATAAAGAAAACATATCTATGAAAAAGCTGCTTTCGAAAGAGAGGTTTGCGTATCGCGGCATAATTTATCTAGATGACCAAAGTAAGAGAATTGCTTATGAGAAAACACTATGAAAGTATCAAAAAAAGGGGAGAGGGAATATAATATATAAACAAGATATAATATATTAGATACAACATTTTATTTGAGATAAATGTTTGGAGGGAATAGATGATTTGCAACAATTGTAAAAACGAATTTACGAATATTAGTGTGTTAAATTTTTGCCCGTATTGTGGAGCAAAAATAGAAGAGCAAATAGAAGAAAAAATAGATTTAGAGACTGAACAGATTTCTAATGAAAGTGAAAGTGGAGAGGTCGAAAATATAGTTGCAGCGGAGACAATGCATCAGGATACTTTAGATATGCCTGCAATAACGGACAAGGATATAGAAAAATATAAAAGAGATAAGTTTTTTGCCACTTTTAAAAAAACATTTAAAGATATGAAAGTAATTATTCCAATAATAGCGCTGCTGGCGGTTATAGGAATAGGCTTATTTGTATATAATGTTTTTATAGTAAAACCGGTAGATGAAGTAAGAATAAAGGAAGATATGATAGGAAAAGTAATAACTCTTCCTAAAGGGACAAGCATAAAAATAAGTGAAGATTACATAAAAAGTTTTACAATAGAGAGTAGAAATGAAGATAAGGTTAAAGAAGATATAAAAGTAGCGGTAACACTTAACAATGGTGTTATTGAATCAAAGATACTGTTAGCACTAGCCTATACATATGAAGGTCAAAATTATTGGGAAGTTAGTGATGAAATTGTACTTGAGCGAGTTACATCACTTAAACCAGTGGTAGGAATGGATGAAAAGACGTTCATTTCTGCATTGAAAATATTAAGTATTCCTATTGCGGGTACACCAAAAATTTTAGGAGAACAAGAGGTTAAAACTCTTGAAATAACCTTAAGAACTGCGGATTTTGAGAATGGCAAAGAAGAGATTATAGTGGATACATCTATAGACAGTGGTATTTTGGCAACTGAAGGAAAAATAAAGTGTGAACTTGTTTTTGAAAATGAAGCATGGAAAATTTCTACCATTGAGCAAAATAGTGATGAGGACTTTGAAGTAGTACTATCTAAAGGTTTATCTGATGACAAGATTATTGAATCTATAAAAAGTAAGGGAATGCAAGAAACTGTAACTTATCCGAATTTCTTTGAAGGCAAAGGGTTTCCTGTTAATGATAGTTTTACTAAGAGTATTAGTATAGCAGATAAAAGATTGGATATGCAAAATGGAGTATTATATGTAACTGCTAAGAGTGAAAACGTGGCAGGACAAATAAATACGGTATTAGAAACGGCGTATACACTACAGATATCCTTTAGCAAAATAACAATATTAGAAGGGGCAAAAACTACAGTGGATAGCGGGACAATAAATAAGGTGTCTAAGGAATTAGTAATATCAACTATTACCGATGCTGAAATTCAAGGTAGTAATGGATTTTGGCCGTTTTCTAATAATCATAAAATAACAGCTGAAGAAGCTAAGACCTTTAAAGCCGGCGAAATATTGTCTGAAAAAGGCCTTGAGAACATAAAATATGTTTATGGGAGTATTATTTATAAAGACGGTTCAAAGGATAAAACAATTGCTTTTGTGGCGCTATATTTCCTTGTTTACGACGATAATAACGGATACAATTGGAAACTTGATAAGATAGATGGTGAAAAATCATCTAATTATAGGGAATTTAGTAAAGCAGCTAAAAATCAATAAAGAATTATAAAAATAAAAGACCTATAAAAGGTCTTTTATTTTATCTTGCGAGTAAGTCCATATCCACCATAGACATCTCTTGATTCATTTATAGATATAAAATACTTTAAATTCAATTCGTTTAAATTTTTCAACAGCACCTTTTTACGTTTTCTTGCCATATATGCAACTATAAATTTATTTTCATCTTTTTGACCTTGAGATTGCATTACAGTAAATCCAATTTCAAGCTCTTTTAATCTAGCTACAATAATGTCCTTGTTTTCTGTGCTTGTAATTATAGTAGCAGTGACAATTCCAAGGGCTACTTTTTCTTCTATTACACTACCTAAATAATTTCCAACTACAAAACCTAATACATACATAACACCTCTTAGTGGGAATTCAGATAATCCTGTTAAAACTTTTGCAGAAACTAGAAGCCATATTGTTATTTCAAAGAAAGCTACAAAGGCTCCTCTTACTTTTTCACCTTTTGTTATAAGTACCATTCTAACAGTTGCAAAAGATACTTCTATGATTTTACACAAAAATATTATTATACATATTCCAATTTCACTTGTCACTTTTACATCCCCCCTTTACATCTCCCTTTTCATACATACTTCTATAAGATATCATAAATACCTTTGTTATGAAAGAAAAAAATAAAATCTTATATGATTTATTAACATGTATTGGTATAATATTAATAATAGTAAATTAGAAGGCCTAGGGGATAATGATATATATAAACAAAGGAGATAAAATATGTTAATAAAAGTACTTACTGAGGTTAATGCAACCCAATTTTGGGATTTAAGATTAAAAGGTTTAAGGGAAAATCCAGAAGCATTTGGAGCATCATATGAGGAAGAATTGAACATTCCGATGGATAAGTTGATCCTAAGGTTTAATGATGATTTTATAGGACATTTAGAGGATAATTTTATATTAGGGGCATTTGATGAAAACAATGATTTGGTTGGTATGATTGGACTTCGAAGAGAAAGAAGAGCAAAAATGAAACATAAAGCTAGTTTATGGGGTACGTATGTAGCATCGCAACTGCGTCAAACTGGCATTGGTAGATTATTGCTTGTGGAACTGATAAATAGAGCTAAGTCAATACAGGGGTTAGAGCAAATAAGTTTAGGTGTTGTAAGTAGTAATGTACAAGCGAAGGGGTTGTATGCTTCAGTTGGGTTTCAAATATGTGGACTGGAAAAGAATGCGTTAAAAATTGGACAAACTTATTTTGATGAAGATCTTATGGTGTATTTTATAAAGTAAAAAATAGTGGTTATTTTATGGACTGGAATTACAAGTAATGTATAATTGTTACACCATTTAAATTCCAAATAAAAGAGTAACTTAAGTGAAATTAAGTTACTCTTTTATTAATGTAGTTATATTAATTATTTATTATCATCCACCATATTTTTTTCTGCTGCTTCTACCATTCTCCTTACCATTTCTCCGCCTACATTACCTGAATTCTTGATTTTATTTACCATATTACTAGGTACATCTCCCATATTTACATTGTTGCCTGCAATGTTATCGAATGCCATATCTTCTGTTACTTCCATCTTGAATTTCTCTAGTTTTCCCTCTGTGTATGGTACTAATGGTCGTCTAGTCATTTTATTACCTCCTTAAATTATATATTGTAGTTAGTATTAACTTACTTAAGGGTAAATAAACATCCCATACACCAACAATTTAAAAAGGTTGGTGTATGGGAATAAGGTTATTTTATTTTATTAGAATATAAATATGCTTTCAATTCTTTTTTGATCATTATATAGTAACTAGGAACTGCGTATAATAATATACCCATTTTAAAAATATCAGGAACATAATTACCAAATAGCACTTCTAAGCCATCACCAAAGTAGTAAGCGCCAAGTCCAACTAAAAATAGGTTTAGGATATAAAATACTACACCTATATTAATTTTAGCAATTCTACTACATACAACATAAACAATTAGAGCTGCACCTACTAAGCCGAGTAGTGATGAAATTACCAATAATAAAACAGAACCAGTTGCAGAGCTAGTTAAAATAAATAATGTTACTTCTAACAATTCTCTAAAGAATGTTATAGCGGAAAGAATAAAGACTCCCTTTTGACTTAATGAAATAAATTGTTGATTTGGGGTAGTGCTGAAAGATTTATTTTTCCTTAGAATGACTAAACTATATAATATTAATGCGGCTAATACTACACCGAGCATTCCATCAAATAATTCTCCTGTAGGGCCGTTTAATAAAGCAACTTGTGAAAATATTATTGTGCCAAGTATAGTTGCAAGAATGGTTCCGAATGTCCCACCTAGCAAGGCACTCTTACTCATACCATATAATTTATTTTTGTTGAAATAAACAATTAAAGGAATTATAACCAAAAAAATTTCTATGCCTTCTCTTAAATTTATCATAAAAGGTGTAAACATTGCATCCACCTCCAAATTGTATTGTAAGCTTGTCTATATAACATAATATGATGGAATTGGATTTTGGTGTCTATTGCTTTAATGCTTTTTTGATGTTATAATTTGTTGAATTAATAAATTGAATATTAGCTTTAGGTGCCCTGTAAAAGGGGTTAAAAGGGAAAGTGGTTAAAAACCACTACAGCCCACCGCTACTGTAATAGAGGATGAAATCCATAAAACCATTGGGAAACTGAGAAGGTTGGAGAGTAAGATGATACTAAAGTCAGTAAACCTGCCTAACGTGAAAAGTTTTAATCTTCGGAGGGAGGATGAAAATACACAATTTAATAATGATATTGGATTATTCAATACGTGAAAAAGTAAATTGTATTATTCCACACCTTTTAGGTGTGGTTTTTTATTTGCTCTTTTTTCTATATAAAAATTAAGGAGGAGGACTTTAAATGGCTAAAATAATGGTTCAAGGAACTGCATCTTCCGTTGGGAAAAGCATAATAGTTACAGCGTTATGTAGAATATTTAAACAAGATGGATTTACAGTGTGTCCTTATAAATCTCAAAACATGTCGCTAAACTCTTACATAACATTAGATGGTAAGGAAATGGGAAGAGCTCAGGTGCTTCAGGCTTATGCAGCTGGACTAAAGCCAGAGGCTTACATGAATCCAATTTTGTTAAAGCCAACCACGGATAAAAAGTGTCAAGTTATTGTAAAGGGAAAGGTGTTTTGTAATTCTTCAGCTGCAGAGTACCATAATATGAAGCTAGAGTTTAGTGAAATGTTAAAAGTGGATTTTGAAGAGATTGAAAAGAAATTTGAAATTATTGTTATGGAGGGAGCAGGTAGCCCTGCAGAAATAAATTTAAGGGATAGAGACATTGTGAACATGGGGATGGCAGAACTTGTAGACGCACCTGTGGTTTTAGTGGGTGACATTGATAAAGGTGGAGTTTTTGCAGCCTTAGCAGGAACTATGCTTTTGCTAGAACCTAAAGAAAGAGAAAGAGTTAAGGGCACAATTATTAATAAATTTAGGGGAGACTTAGAAATATTAAAGCCTGGACTTAAGATGATTGAAGATATAATCAAGACACCATGTCTTGGTGTGGTTCCAAATTTTGAACTTCAACTCGAGGATGAGGATGGAGCAGTTGAGTTTAATAAAAAAGCTACAAAGGAAATTGATATTGCAGTTATAAAATTACCTCATATATCAAACTTTACAGATTTTGATGCTCTTAAGATTGAAGAAGATGTTTCTGTTAGGTTTATAACTAGTAGGGAGGAGTTTGGACATCCTGATTTACTCATAATTCCTGGAACTAAAAATACAATTGAAGATTTACTTGTTTTAAGAGAGAGTGGACTAGAAGAAGATATAAGACACTTTGGGGAAATTGGTACCGTAATAGGAATCTGCGGTGGATATCAAATGCTTGGTAATGTTATTTCAGACCCTGATGACGTGGAAGCAGGTTTAAAAAACATAGAAGGAATGAAGCTTTTAGATATTGATACGGCGTTTAGACAAGAAAAGGTAGCCACAAGAGTTCAGGCTGTGTTTAATAACGAGAGTGTATATGGCTATGAAATACATATGGGAGTTTCTACCTATGGCAAAACAGTGCAATCACTATTTAATATAATTTCTGAAAATGAAGAAGTAGTTAATTACCAGGATGGAGCTATAAACAAAGAGGGTAATGTTATGGGAACTTATATACATGGAATATTCGATGGTATAGCCTTTAGGCAGCACATACTAAATAAGCTGAGAGTTGAAAAGGGTTTACAGTCAAAAGAAGCTAAAACTTATGAAAATCTTAGGGAAATAGAAATTGACAAATTAGCTGATATTGTGAGAAATAGTATAGATATGAAAAAAATATATGAAATTATTAATCTATGATAGATATAGGTGTGGCGGTGCTACTTGATTTTTTAATTGGAGACCCTTATTGGTTTCCACATCCGATTATATATATTGGTAAACTTATAGCTTTTCTTGAAAATATTTTTAGAAAATACTGCAAATCTGAAAGGATGCTTAAATTTTCAGGCGGGATAATTGTAATTATAGTTATGTGTACGAGCTTTTTAATTCCATACTTTATATTATATATAACTAGAGATTTATTTTGGGTTCATAAGATATTAAATATACTTATTATTTGGACAACCTTAGCTGCTAGATGCCTTCATAAAGAGGGGATTAAAATTTATGAATCTTTAAAAACTTATGATGTGCAGGATGCAAGACTAAAGCTTTCTTATATAGTAGGGAGAGATACCAAAGGTTTAACCGAAAAGGAAATAATAAGAGCGGATGTGGAAACCGTAGCTGAAAACACTTCAGATGGTGTTATTGCTCCTCTTTTATTTGCAATGATTGGTGGTGCGCCACTAGCAATGCTTTATAAAGGAGTTAACACAATGGATTCTATGCTTGGCTATATGAATGAAAAATATAAACATATAGGTTTTTTCCCTGCTAAAACTGATGATGTATTTAACTTTATTCCTGCACGAATTACAGGTATTCTTATTTGCATAGTATCACCTATAGTTAAGGGAAATATCTTTCGAAGCTTTAGAATAATGATGAGAGATAGAAAAAATCATAAGAGCCCAAATTGTGGCTATCCTGAGGCAGCAGTTGCGGCAGCACTTGGAATTCAATTAGGCGGAACTAATACTTATTTTGGAGAGAGTGTAATAAAGCCTACCATGGGAGATTCTATAAATAAACTTAGTATGGAACATATAAAATATACAATTATGCTGATGTATTTAGCTGAAATAATTTGCCTTGCAATATATTTTATTATTTTTATATAAGAACAGCTAGCGGATAACATTTATACGCTAGAGCTTGTCACTTTTGCCACTTGCCACGTGGGTGGCACTAATCTAGGGGGGAAGAATGATGAATGAAAAGAGTTGTATACCAGTTCATGGTGGGGATGTATACTCAGAAGGTATATTTAAAGGAAAAGATCTGATAGATTTTAGTTCCAATATAAACCCGCTGGGAGTGCCAAAATCATTTATAAATAACTATGGAGAGGCCTTAAATTCTGTTACAAGATATCCAGATATTAAGTACAGACAGCTAATAAAAAACTTGGGTAATTATGTAGATGAAAAAAAGTTTATTAAAGCTGATAATTTTGTACTTGGGAATGGTGCTTCAGAAATTATTGATTTAGCAATTAGCACTTTAAAGAGGTTACTAATTATCGTACCTTCATTTGGAGGGTACGAAGCTAGTGCTAGGAAATGGGGATGCGACCTAGAATACTCTTATCTTAATGAGAATATGAGTTTTGATTACGCGGATATATATTCAAAGCTTGATAAGGTTGATGGCTTAATAATAGGAAACCCAAACAACCCCAGTGGAAATATTATTGATAAAGTAAGGTTTGATAATATTTTAAAATATTGTGAAGTGAACAATAAGATTGTAATTATTGATGAGGCGTTTATTGAATTTACTAGTAGTATGAGTTTAAGCTTTACCAGTGAAATCAAAGATTATAATTGCATATTCATCATTAGAGCATTAACAAAATTCTTTGGAATGCCTGGAATAAGATTTGGGTATGGAATCAGTAAAAACTTAGAGCTACTTAGAAAAATAAAAGAAAAACAAAATCCTTGGAATATAAATTGTTTTGCTGAAACTGCTTGCGGATATGTATTAGAGGACAAGGATTATATAGAAAAATCTAAAAAATGGATACAGGGGGAGAAAAAAAATCTGCCAAGAGAACTTGAAAGCATAAGTTTTATTGAAAGAATTTACCCAACAGAATGTAATTATGTGCTATGTAAATTAGTGAATGTTAATGAAGATTACCTATATAGAAAATGTATGGAGCAAGGAATTCTTATTAGAAGGGCATCAAATTTTAGAGGATTAGACAAGAGCTATGTAAGGTTTGCAATAAAAGATAGAGAATTAAATGTGAAGCTAATTGAAGCTTTGAAATGCATTGAAAATATTTTAAAGATATAGGGGTGAGCAAATGAGAAGTATAGTAATATCATCAAATAGCAGCGGTGGTGGAAAGACCACTGTAACTCTAGGCATTATGAAGGCTCTTATGAATAGGGGTTATGATGTGCAAGGATATAAAGTTGGACCAGACTATATAGACCCAGCTTTTCATAGTCATGTTACAGTGAAGCCCTCAAGAAATTTAGATTTATTTTTAATGGGAGAGGATGGAGTTAAAGCAAGCTTTACTCGTGGAATTAACGACTTAGATGAAAAACAACTTGGGGTTATTGAAGGAGTTATGGGACTTTATGATGGTAAAGGCATAACATCAGAGTTTTCAACAGCTCACGTAGCAAAAACTTTAGGTTTACCAGTTGTACTAGTGATTTCGCCTAAAGCGCAGTGTGCAACGCTTTGTGCTGAAATAAATGGTATTGTGAATTTTGAGGATATAAACATAGTGGGAGTTATTTTAAATAATATAAGTGAAAGTTATTTTAATCTTTTAAAATGCTCTATAGAGGCAAATTGCAATGTAGTGGTTTTTGGTTATTTACCAAAAGATGAAAGGCTTAATTTAAAAAGCAGACATCTAGGGCTTGTGCAAAGTGGTGAAATTGAAGACTTAGACTATAAAATTAGTGTTTGCAGTGAACTTGTAGAGGAAAATGTTGATTTAGATGGATTAATAAAATGCTTTGAAAGAAGTAATGGGTATGAAGATAAATTTCATGTGGATAACAAAGGTATGAAGATAGCAGTTGCAATGGATAATTCTTTTAGTTTTTATTATAGAGAAAACTTGGAATTATTAGAGGAACTTGGAGAAGTTATTTATTTCAGTCCCTTAAGAGATAGTAAACTTCCTGAAGATATTGATTTCTTATATATTGGCGGAGGTTATCCTGAGGTATTTGTAAAAGAACTTAGTAGCAATAAGTCTATGCTTTTAAGTATTAAAAATGCACTTCAAAATGGACTTAGGTGTTACGCCGAATGTGGTGGATTAATGTACCTAAGTGAAGATATAGGTGGAGTTTCTACAGTGGGGTTCTTTAACGGTGGTTCTTATATGACAAATAAACTTCAAAACTTTGGATACGCAGAACTTACTGCGAAAGAGGGGTGCACAACTAAGGATAATGATTTAAAAATAAACTGTCATGAATTTCATAAATCATATGTGAAGCTTAACGAGGAAAAAAAATTCACACTAATTAAAAATATGTATAATGGTAATATTAAAAATTGGTCCTGTGGATACATTAAAAATAATACTAAAGCACTGTATGCACATGTTCATTTTTTTGGTAATATGGAGTTTTTTAAAAGCGTTATTTTAGGAAAATAAGATGGGAGATGCAATATGGGAAAATTAATATTAGTTACAGGTGGATCTAGAAGTGGGAAAAGTACCTATGCTGAAAATTTGGCAAAAGTCTTCAAGGATGAAGTACTTTATATTGCCACATGTGTTCCCTTTGATGATGAAATGAAAGATAGGGTTAAAAAACATAGGGAAAGTAGGCCTAACACCTGGACAACCTATGAAGATTATAGAAATTTAAAACAAGTCTACTCCAAGGAAGAGATTTCGTTTAAATGCATTTTACTAGATTGCATTACAGTTATGATAGCTAATCTTATATTTGATTTAATAGGTGAAAATGTAGAAGAGCTAACCCCAGCAGAAATTAATGATATTGAAAAAAGTATTTTAAATGAGATAAAAGAGTTTATAATCGAAGCAGATAAAAATACACAAACAGTTATACTTGTAACAAATGAAGTGGGATCTGGAATTATTCCTGATAATAAGCTCTCTAGAATGTACAAGGACATTGCAGGGCGTACCAATCAATACATTGCTTCTAGAGCTGATGAGGTTTATTTAACGGTATGTGGAATACCTATAAAGATTAAGTGAGGTAGATATGAAGAAATTTATACTAATGATTCAGTTTTTTACAAGGATACCAATTAACATGGAGATAGATATAAAAGATGATGATTTTGCAAAGGGGATAGTATATTTTCCTATTGTTGGTTTACTTATTGCTATAGTTAACGTACTAACGTATTTGTTATTTGCTAAGGTTTCTACTGGGTTACTTCCAGTAGTTATGGCTGTTTTAGCAAATGTTCTTATCACTGGGGCGCTTCATGTAGATGGACTTGCTGATACCTGTGATGGAATTTATTCTGCTAGAAAAAAAGAAAGAATGCTTGAGATTATGAAGGATAGCCGCCTTGGCACAAATGGTGCTGTTGCAATATTATTTGACTTAATACTTAGAATTACACTACTTAGCAGTGTTTCCGAAACAAATATTATAAAAGTAATATTAATAACAACAATTATTTCAAAAACCATGGTAGCGGTCCTGGCCTATATATCCCCCAAAAGAAAAAATGGGCTTGGAGGCCTTTTTGTTGGTAAAGTATCAATAAAAAATATATTAATTACATTATTCATTTGTGGAATGTCCTCTTTTTTAATTTTTGGTTATATGGCACTTGTAATTATTGGACTAAATGTTGTACTAATGATTATTTTTAGAAATTACATATTAAAAAGATTAGGTGTTATATCAGGAGATATACTTGGAGCTGCCAACGAAGTAAGTGAAATATTTATACTAGTGGTCGTTATTATTATGCAAAGGTTTTTATTATTATGATCACCTTATATATGGCAAGACATGGAGAAACCAAATCAAATAAAGATAAAGTATATTATGGGTGGACGGATGTGCCACTAACTTGTAATGGTGTAAAGCAATGTGAAGGACTTAGGGATAAACTTTGCAATGTGGATTTTGATGTAGTGATTTCAAGTTCTCTTGAAAGAGCATTAAACTCAGCAGAGATAATAGGTGATGTGAAACGTGAATGCATTGCAGCGTATGCTGGTCTTAAGGAACTTAATTTTGGTAAATGGGAAGAGCTTCATTATAAGGATATTGAAGAGAAATATAATGATGATTGGAACTGCTGGACACATGATTGGGAGAATTTCTGTATACCTGAAGGAGAGAGTTTTAGTGGATTATACAAAAGAGTTAAGACGTGTCTTTACGAAATACTGGAAAAATATAAGGATAAAACAATTTTACTAGTTTGCCATCAGGGAACTTTAAGAATAATATCAACAATATTACTTAATATGAAGGTATCTGATTATTGGTCATTTACTTTTGAATTTGGTATGTTTACATTGTTTGAAATTCAAGAGGATTTAACTATTATAAAAAAGATTAACATTTAATTTATGGAGGCGTTATTATGTTCACAATGAAAATGTTATAACAAAATTAGAAACATTAAAATTAAAGTGATAGTAATTATACAGACCTGAAGCATAAAAATATAGCCCTTGTATATCAAGGGCTATAAGTTTTTTTCGAAAAACTTTTTCTTAAATGCCTCTGGACAACACCACAGATCAAATGTTATGATAATATTGGAAAGGTAGGTGGGGCACAAT
>NZ_JAENWM010000071.1 GCF_016650035.1 Clostridium sp. | reverse complement strand
TTGATAAGTATATTATATATTATAATAATTATAGGTATCAATGGGACTTAAAAAAAATGACCCCTGTACAATACAGAAATCATCTCTTGTCTTGTTAATCTTCTTTTTTTAGAATGTCCTTGACATAGGTACCAGTTTAATCGCTCAGGCTTTCTTTTTATATTGATTTTTTTTCTAATGGTTCTATTGTTTTATTTTCACCATTCTTAGTCATTTTTAACGTTTCTGCTATAGCTGATATACTACCTAAACTTGACAATGTTTCATTTGGAAGTATAAGTTTATTAGCTGGATTTTTCGCCATTTCTTTAAGCGCTTCAATTTGTTTTAATGCTATTACTGTTTCATTAGTACCTGATTCTATTATAGCTGAGTTTATTTTTCTTATAGCCTCTGCTTCTGCAATTGCAATAGCTTCTATAGCACGGGCTTTACCTTCCGCTTCAAGAAGTTGAGATTCTTTAAGTCCTTCTGCACGCCTTATAGTTGCTTGTTTTTCAGCCTCAGCATTTAATATCTGAGCTTGCTTATGGCCTTCTGCTCTTTCAATTTGACTTTGTTTTTCACCCTCTGCTGTAAGGATAAACGCTCTCTTATCTCTCTCTGCTCTCATTTGTTTTTCCATAGCCTGTTGAATTTCATTTGGTGGAATAATATTCTTAATTTCTACAGATAGTATTTTAATTCCGTAAGCATCTGTTATTTCGTCGATTATTTCAAGAAGTCTTAAATTTATTCTATCTCTTCCTGATAATACATCATCCAAAGTCATATCACCCACAATATTTCTCATATTAGTTATAGTTGAGTAAACTATACCTGATTTATAATCTTCAATATTGTATACTGCATCCTTTGAGTTAGTTACTTTATAAAATATAACATTATCAATTGATATATTAACATTGTCTTTAGTTATAACATTTTGTGGTTGTATGTCTAGTATTTGTTGCTTAGTTGAAATTTTTCTTCTAATAAAATCTGCAAATGGAATTGTTAAATGCCAACCTGGCTCGAGTATCCTTTGAAACTGACCAAATCTTTCTACTAACATCACTGATCCAGTATTTACAATTTTAATAGATGCTACAATCATAATAACTAATATTAATAATAAAAATAATCCTATAAATGGCCCAATGTTCACGCTCATTACAATTCCTCCTTAAATTTTAATATACTTTATACTTTTGATATTAATAGTTTATTTCCTTCGAGTCCAATAACTTGAACTAAGTCACCTTTCTTTAAAGGTTTCCCTACATTTTTTACAGTCCAGTATATCCCTTGAAACTTAATATTTCCTGTTACATCGATATCCTTTGTTATTGCAAATTCTTTTCCGATGTATCCTTGTTCCATAGTCAGTGTCTTCTTTACAGTTTTCTTTATAGTTTTCTTTACTATTGGATATCCAATAGCCATAAAAGCTGCACTAATAGAAACAAATATAATTGATTGAGTAACTACTGATGCACCAAACACCATAGCGATTATTGCTGCAATTGCACCTATAGCAAACCATATAAACAAAAAACTACTAGTTGTAATGTCAATATATAGTGCCGCTAATGCCACTGCTATCCAAAATACCAATACCATCCAGTCCATGTTGTACCCCCTTTCAAATATTAATAGTAATAAAGTTTTACTCTTTATAGTATTCCTAGTTCCCACTTTTATTATATATCTTTTTTGTATTTTATAATACTATTTTAGTGTAATAATATTACACTGAGACCTTTTTATGTTGTTAATTTATTATATAGTATATCTTATACTTAATAAAGGTTTACTTAAGCCTATTATAAGTTATTACATACCTTTTAACGTGTTGTACATGGTTTATACTCTGTTTCCTCTCATTATCTAATTAATTCAAAATTTTATAAAAGTATAACAATACGAAAAGTCGGGGACGGTTAACAACTATTCAGACAAAGTCAAAATAATTGTTAACCGTCCCTACTAATAAAGCTAAGATAATGATATAATTTTAGTAAATATTTTGTTAGATAAAGTCAATTTCACATATACTATATATAAAACCAAAGAAAGGTCGTGAATTCGTTTGAAAACTTCTTTTATAAAAGTTTCTGCTGCTTGTCCAATTGTAAATGTGGCAGATATAGAATTTAACTTACACAACATACAAATATGCATCGAAAAAGCTTTAGACGAAAAATCAAAATTTATAGTTTTCCCAGAGCTTTCTATAACCGCATACACTTGTGCAGATTTATTTCTACAAAGTACGTTAATCCAAAAATCTGAAAATGCTATTAAATCTCTTTGCGAGTTTTCTAAAAACAAAGATATATTAATTGCTGTGGGTGCTCCACTTTATTATAATAATTGTCTATACAATTGTTCTTATGTAATATTTAAAGGTAGCGTTTTAGGAATAATACCAAAAAGCTATATTCCAAATTATTCTGAGTTTTATGAAAAGAGATGGTTTACTGAAGGTCTTGGCCTTGTAAATAAAGCTGTAAATCTTTCTTTTGCAAATAGTATCCCTTTTGGAACAAATTTATTATTCACCTGTAACAATATTAAATTTGGTTTTGAAATTTGTGAGGATCTTTGGGTAACTATCCCTCCAAGTAGCTATTTAGCTCTTCAAGGTGCAAATATAATTGCTAATTTATCTGCTTCTAATGAACTAGTTAGCAAAGCTGATTACAGAAAATCCTTAATTTCATCTCAAAGTGCTAGATGTATGTGTGCTTATTTATATGCTTCCTCTGGTGTTTTTGAATCCTCTACAGATTTACTTTTCAGCGGTCATCTTTTAATTAGTGAGAATGGATTGCTTTTAAAAGAAAATAACAGATTTCAAAGAGAAAATGAAATTATTACTTCTATTATTGAAATGGATAAATTAAATAGTGAAAGATTAAAAAACACCAGTTTTAGAAATAGTAATTCTACATGTCCTTTTATTGTGGAAGAAATCCCCTTTGAGTTTTCAAGCTTAGATTATGGAATTTTTGATAGGAATATTGATAGGCATCCTTTTGTTCCGTCGAATCCATACCTGCGTGAAATACGTTGCAGTGAAATTTTTAATATTCAATCTTCAGCTCTAGCAAAAAGATTTTCATTTACTGGGCTTGATAAAGCTATAATTGGTATTTCTGGTGGACTTGATTCAACTTTAGCCTTACTGGTTATAGTTAAAACCTTTGACCTATTAAAAATACCATTAAAAAATATTGTTACTATTACTATGCCTGGTTTTGGAACTACAGACAGAACCTATACGAATGCAATAAATTTATGTAAAAATTTAGGCACCGAATTCAGAGAAATTAATATAGTAGATGCTTGTCTTCAACATTTTAAAGACATAAATCACCCAATAGAAAAACATGACGTAACTTATGAAAATGTTCAAGCAAGAGAACGAACACAAATCCTTATGGACCTTGCTAATAAGGAGGGTGGGCTACTAATCGGCACAGGGGATTTATCTGAACTTGCCTTAGGTTGGTGCACATATAATGGAGACCATATGTCTATGTACTCTGTAAATTGCTCAATTCCTAAGACACTGGTAAGGTATTTAGTTAAATATGTAGCAGATAAAGAAGCTTCTAAGGAAGTAACCGATATACTTTTAGATATCCTTGATACTCCTGTAAGTCCAGAACTTCTACCTAAAGATAAAGATGGAAAAATCGCTCAAAAAACTGAAGATATAGTAGGTCCATATGAACTACATGATTTTTTCCTTTACTATTTTATGAAACAAGGAGCCTCCAGGGGTAAAATATTATTCTTAGCTAAAGAAGCTTTTAAAGATGATTACACCGAAGATGAAATAATCAAATGGTTAGATAAATTTATAAAAAGATTTTTCACTCAACAATTTAAACGTTCAGCTCTGCCTGACGGTCCAAAAGTTGGGACTATAAGTGTATCTCCAAGAGGCGATCTTAGAATGCCTTCAGATGCTAGCTTTAATTCTTTCCTTTAGGGCAAAATAAAGTACATATATTTTGTGAGGTCTAATCAGCAAACTTCACAGAATATATGTACTTTTTATTTGTAAATATCTACAATAAGTCCTGATATTTCATCAACGGTATTTGCTATATCTAGGTTTTCTTTCTCACCACTGAGTAATAATTGCGTAAGCTCCTCTAGTTTCGTATCCACTGTTTCTACCGTTATAAAGTATTGTGTTTGCCAAAAACTAATATCCTTCTTCACCTCATACATATGTTTTAAAACAGCTTCCAAGTATTCCTTAATTAAATTTTTGTATGCTTTCACATCTGCAAAGCATTTTGTAATGCATAATCTGTTTCCTTTCTTTTTTATATCATCCATTATGTCCTTAAGTTGCTGCTCTGACTTTTGTTGCCTGGCAAAACTAAAATTTTGCGAAAAATCCATTTTACTAGATACAGTTTTTTTATCTGTTACTACAGGTGAATTTCTTCTAGATCTTGATATTTCCATAATTTTTTTCCCCTCATAATTTATCTATATTAATTATTCTAAAAGCTCTAGTTAAATATTTATTTTCTTATATCTATTATATCGAACTTTATGCAAAAAAAATTACACAATGCAAAATTAATTGTTATAACTTAAACATTGCCATTTTTTTTTAATAACAGTATAATTACATGGTAAATATTATATATGTAGATTTTTAAAATTTAACATTTAGAGGTGATTGTGTGAAAAAAATATTAAATATGTTTTGGACCTTCTTTAAAATAGGAGCTTTTACTTTTGGCGGCGGATACGCAATGATACCACTAATAGAAATTGAAGTTGTAAATAAAAAACAGTGGATTTCTAAAGAAGATTTCTTAGATATAATTGTTATTTCCCAAACCTTTCCTGGCGCATTAGCTGTTAATAGCAGCATATTTATTGGTTATAGAATTAGTGGTATCCTCGGAGCTATCATTGGGCTACTAGGCGTTATCATACCTTCTTTTTTTATAATATTATGCATTGCTGTTTTTTTTATGAAATTCAGGGATTATTATTATGTAGATTTAGTCTTTAAAGGTATTGCTGCTGCAGTACCAATGCTTATACTCATAGCTGTGGTAAGCTTATCTAAATCACTAAAGAAAAGTTATGCAAATCTTATTATAATTATAGTTTCCTTGGTAAGTATATTGTTTCTAAATGTACATCCTGTAATAGTTATACTTATATTTGGTTTATATGGAGTTATATTTCTTGGAAAGAAGGTGAAGTAAATGTCTATTCTAATCAAAATTTATCTATCCTTCTTAAAAATAGGTGCCTTTAGTTTTGGCGGAGGCTATGCTATGCTTCCGCTTATCGAGAGGGAAATTGTAACCAATCATAATTGGATTACCTTTAAAGACTTTATTGATATTATAGGTATATCGCAGATGACTCCAGGCCCTATAGCTATAAATTCAGCTACTTTTGTAGGTTTCAAGGTTTCTGGTATATTAGGTAGTCTTTATGCAACCTTAGGTGTAATTTCATTTTCTTTTATATTAGTTTCCATAGCTAATCACTATATGTTAAAATTCAAGGAATCATATATCCTCAAAGCAGCCTTATTAGGTATGAGACCTGCACTTATTGGTCTTATAATCTCCGTATTCGTGTCCCTTGGACGCGAATCTTATAAAGACATTAAAAGCGTAGTAATTGGAATCATAATTTTTGCACTACTGCTTACGAAAAAACTTCATCCAATTTTAGTAATAGTGATTTCAGCAGTATTAGGGTTTATATTTTATGGTTTAATACCTATTTAACTGTTAGCTTACATATAATTATTGTAACATAACCCATCGATTGGTATAATAAACAAAAAATAATCTTTGTTCTATTTATTTTTATGGGCAAAGGTTTTCTTTTTTTTAATAATTTATATTATAATAACAAATACTAAAGGCGAGGTGATATTCATGTTTTTCAACAAAACTTTTGAGGAAGTTTTAAAAGAATTAGACACTAATCCAGTAACAGGACTTTCTCAAAAAGAATCTGAACTAAAAAGAGATAAATTCGGGTTAAATAAGTTAGCAAGTAAAAAACCTAAAACCCTACTAGCGCTTTTTATTGCCCAATTAAATGATATTTTAATTTATATTTTGCTTGCAGCTGCAGTAATATCAGGTCTTCTTGGTGAAGTAAGTGACTCAATTATAATTGCTATTGTTATCTTTATTAATGCTACAGTGGGTATTATTCAAGAGTCCAAAGCAGAAAAGGCTCTTGATGCACTGAAAAAACTATCTACTCCGAATGCTGTAGTTAAAAGAGATGGAGAGTTAAAGGAAATTTCCTCTGCCCTTGTTGTACCTGGCGATATTATAATAATTGACGCTGGAAGGTATGTTCCTTGTGATATGAGACTTATTGAAACTGCCAATTTAAAAATAGAAGAATCAACACTTACGGGAGAGTCTGTACCAGTAGATAAAGATGCTGATTTAGTATTAACAGGTGTTGATATCCCCTTAGGTGATCAAAAGAACATGCTCTTCATGTCTACGCTTGCAACCTATGGCAGAGGTGTAGGCATAGCTGTCTCTACTGGAATGAATACTGAAATAGGTAAAATAGCTAAAATGTTAGATGAGAAAGTAGACAATGAAACCCCACTTCAAAAGAAACTAGCCCAGCTTGGAAAATATCTAGGAATAGGTGCACTCCTTATATGTGCTCTTATGTTTTTAGTTGGCGTTCTTCAAGGAAGAAATCTATTTGACATGTTACTTATTTCTATAAGTTTAGCAGTTGCTGCTATTCCTGAAGGTCTCCCTGCCATAGTAACTATAGTTCTTGCTATGGGTGTTCAAAAAATGATTAAGAAAAATGCTATTGTTAGAAAATTACCTGCCGTTGAAACACTAGGTTCTGTAAACATTATATGCTCAGATAAAACAGGAACATTAACTCAAAATAAAATGACTGTAACAAAGTTCTACGTAGATGGTTCCGTGTCAAATATAGAAAGTCTAAATGTTGATGACAATGGCCATAAGCTCCTCCTAGAAAATCTTGTTTTATGTAATGATGCCACTTACTCTGAAAACTCCAAAACCGGTGATCCCACCGAAATTGCTCTACTCGTAGCTGGTGTAAACTATAATATTTTTAAAGATGAATTAGAAAAAGAGCATAAAAGAACTTCCGAGGTTCCTTTTGACTCAGATAGAAAATTAATGACTACTGTAAATAAATATAATAATGAATTTTATGTAATGACAAAAGGTGCTATTGATAATCTTATAAAAATATGTAATAAGGCCTATATTAAAGGCACTATAATAGATATTACACCAAAAATCAAAGAAGACATATTAGCTGCATCATATAATATGTCTGACGATGCACTAAGAGTTCTAGGTGCAGCATATAAAGTTATTCCAAGCTCTCATGTAGATATTGATTTACTAGAAAATGATTTAATACTTATTGGTCTAGTAGGTATGATAGATCCACCTAGACTAGTAGTTAAGGATTCTATTTCCGAATGCATGAAGTCCGGAATAAAAACTGTAATGATAACTGGTGACCATAAAAATACCGCTTTTGCTATAGCAAAAGAGCTAAATATTACTCAAGATTCCAAGGCCGTTATGTCTGGTTTTGAGCTTGACAAAATGTCTGAGGAAGAACTAAATGGTAAAATTGATAATATAAGAGTATTTGCAAGAGTTTCTCCAGAACATAAAGTTAAAATTGTAAAAGCTCTTAAATCTAAGGGTAACATTGTATCAATGACTGGTGACGGAGTAAATGATGCTCCCTCACTTAAAATGGCAGATATAGGTGTAGCCATGGGTATAGCAGGTACTGACGTTGCTAAAGGCGCTGCTGATATGATCCTTGTAGACGATAACTTTTCAACTATTGTTTCTGCAATAAGAGAAGGGAGAAATATTTTCACAAACATCAAAAAAACTATAATATTCCTTCTATCTTGTAATATCGGAGAAATTATAGCACTCTTCCTCGCCATACTTTTAGGTTGGGCTACTCCACTTAGACCTATCCATATCTTGTGGGTTAACTTAATTACAGATACATTGCCAGCACTCGCTTTAGGTGTAGATCCTGGTGACCCTGACGTAATGAAATATAAACCTCGTAACCCAAAGGATAGTTTATTTAAGGGCGAATCCCTAAACCTACTACTTAACGGACTACTAATAGGTATATTAACTTTAACAGCATTTATAGTAGGTGCAAAATATTATAGTGGAGACACTAGTTTATTCCCACTATTCCCTGAAAACCTTTCAAAAGATGCACTAAAACATGCACAAACCATGGCTTTTGTAGTACTCAGTGTTTCGCAACTAGTTCATTCACTGAATATGAGAAACGGTAAAAAGTCCATATTCCAAATAGGATTATTTTCTAATAAATATTTAATTTTCGCTATATTTTTTGGTATAGTATTACAAGACCTTATAATATCTATACCATTCTTTGCAAACGCTTTTAGTGTTCACAATTTAAGTTTAATGGATTGGGGCTTTGTCACCGTTCTATCCTTAATGCCTCTACTATTTAATGAAATAGTAAAAATATTTAAACGTAGTTCATCTAACATATAAAAGAGTAGAAGTCTGATAAATTAACCCATCAGACTTCTACTCTTTTATAATTATTTAATCATTTAATTTAGTACCTTCTTCGTCCTGATGAATTAGACCACTTTTCATAAGTCCTCCTAATGCTCTTTTAAAGGCGTTTTTACTAGTTTTAAATGTTTTCTTTATATCATCTGGGGAGCTCTTATCATTGTATGGCATAGAACCATTACAAGTCTTTAGATATTCTAATATTTGATCTTCAACTTCATCTCTTTCTTCTAGTCTTGGTTTTCGTGTTGTAACGTCCATTTTACCATCTTCGTAATATTTTTTAACTCTTACTTTTAATTTTTCTCCAGGTGTTATGTTATTATAATTTTCATTTCTTAAAATAACTGCTCTATAAATATCATCAATAGCTATCATTACGGTACCATTAGTTTGAATCCCATATACTGTACCCTCTACTTCATCGTCAATATCATAAGAATCTGTATCATATAAATATCTATCAATAAATGTAGTTGCTGCTATTCTTCCCGTCTTATCTAAGTAAATATAGAAAAGATATTTTTTACCTGTTTCTAATTTATAATTTTCTTCCTTAAAAGGAACAAGTACATCTCTTTCAAGACCGATCTCTACAAAACTTCCTATTTCAGTAATATCAACTACCTTCAGATAAGCCAAATCTCCAACCTTTGCAAGTGGTTTTTTCAAGGTTGAAATCAGCCTATCACTTGTGTCTCTGTAGATAAATGCTTCAACTTCATCACCAATATTAAGTCCTCTACCTAAAGTACTTTTCATTGGAAGTAATACGTCATCACTAGTGTCTCCTGTCTCTGCATCTAAATAGTATCCAAATTCTGCCCTTCTAACTACTTTTAAACTATTAATATCTCCTACGTTTATCATATACAATCTCCTACCTTTTTTTAAACTTTTGACCAATCTATGTATTTGTTAAGTTTTAAAACAAATTGTGTTAAATATTTTTCTTCAAGCTCAGTAAACCTTCCGAGCTCAGGGCTATCTACATCTAAAACTCCATAAACTACACCTTCTTTAATTATAGGTATAACAATTTCTGATTTTGAAGCAGAATCACAGGCGATATGTCCTGGAAATTCATTCACATTTTCTATACGCTGAAGCTTCCTCTGCGCTACTGCTGTTCCGCACACACCTTTACCTATTTCTATTCTATTACAAGCTGGAAGACCCTGAAAGGCTCCAAGGACCAATGAATTACCTCTAAGTATGTAAAATCCTACCCAATTTAACTTATCCATAACTGCTTTAATAATTGCCGCAGCATTTGATATGTTTGCTAGGTCATTTTTTTCTGAGCCAAGCTGTCCTTCTAAAACAATAAGCATATACTTATATTTCTGCTCATTTGTCATCTTTTCTATTCCACTTAATTTAATCATTTTTTTCACTCCTAAAAAAACACTAAGTCTCTCCTTCTATTGTAGTTAAAAATCGGAGAAATTAAAAGCTATTTTTTAAATTAAAGGTTTATATTCTAAATTAATTTATAAAACGATATATTTCTTTGAAAGCTCTACATAATGCTCCGCAGATTTTTTTATGCTTTCTTTTTCTTCTATAGTTAGCTCACGAATAACCTTTGCTGGTACCCCCATACAAAGAACACCCGAAGGTATTTTCTTTCCCTTAGTAACTAAGCTTCCAGCTCCTATTATAGTATATTCGCCTATTTCAGCTCCATTTAGTATAGTGCTTCCCATACCAATCAGAGTATTATTTGAAATTTTACAACCATGTATTATAGAATTATGCCCAATAGTTACATAATCTCCGATAACAACTGGGGAACCCTTATCATTATGTACCGTAGAATTGTCTTGAATATTCGTATAATCACCTATATGCAAAGAATCTTCATCGCCCCTAAGAACAGCTCCAAACCAAATATTACTATGCTCGCCTATAAATACATTCCCTATAACGTCTGAACTGCTAGCAATAAAAGAATTTGTATGTACATAAGGTATATGACCCTGAAATTGATGTATCATAAGTTTTCATCTCCTCTTTTAAAATTTGTTATCAATTATACAGTAATAAAAATAACATTTTATTTTTATTTTTATTTTTATTTTTATTTTTATTTTTATTTTTATTAAGCACAAATATTATATAATTTCAACAACAATTCAATATATTATTAAATATTTTTAGTCTCTAATTGCTATTGATATTTCCACTGTTTAATTATATAATACCATATATAGTTGCGTATTTCTTTATACTTACTACATATTGTGTGTGCTACTATTTTAGCACATAGACTCAATTTAAATAACTGTTAAATATTTTAGTGTAGTAACCGCAACATATAGAGTCTATATTTTACATGATTTATAACTTTTTAACCATAGGTAAATAAACAGGAGGTGACTATACTAGTTTTTTTTAAGCTAGTATTAATTATGACGGAGATTAAAAATTTAATTAAAAGATTTTACACAAAAGAATTGGAAGTGGATAAAACTAAAACTGTTTATGATTTATTTGAATGGAAAAAGGTAGATGTTATCTTAAAAGACCATAAAACTAATAAAATACTTGTAGATATGAAAGATTTAGAATTTCCAGAACACTACTCTCAAAATTCTTGCGATATTATTGCTTCAAAGTATTTCAGAAAATCTGGTGTTCCAACCAAAGAGGGTTATGAAAATAGTATGAAAATGGTCTCTCATAGACTTGTTAATTTTTGGTGTGAAGCCTTAATTTCTGAAACTATTTTAAAATCTAAAGAAGAAAAAATCATCCTTTATGATGAATTAACATATGCATTTTTAAATCAAATGTTTGCTCCAAATTCTCCTCAATGGTTTAATACAGGCCTTAACCTATCATATGGTATAGAAGGTGGTTCATTAGGTAATTTTTATTATGATGAAAAAGAGAAAAAAATAGTTAAAAGTAAAGATGCTTATACAAGGACTCAAGCTTCTGCTTGTTTTATTCTCTCAATTCAAGATAAACTACTTGGCAAACACTCCATTTCTGAGCAGTACGTAACAGAAACCAAATTATTTAAAGGTGGTTCTGGAACAGGAACTAATTTCTCTTCCATAAGAGGTAAAGGTGAATGTTTATCTAGTGGTGGTATTTCTTCAGGCCTTATGAGCTTTTTAAAAGGCCTGGATAGAAATGCAGGAGCAATAAAATCCGGCGGAACAACAAGACGTGCAGCTAAGATGCTATGTCTTGATATTGACCACCCTGAAATCATGGAATTTATGACCTGGAAAGCTAAAGAAGAGGATAAGGTACGTGCACTTACTAAAATGGGTTATGATGGTAATTTCGAAGGAGAAGCTTATGAAACTGTATCCGGCCAAAACGGAAACAATTCTATAAGATTGTCAAATGAGTTTATGACAAAGGTTGATAACCTTTCAAATGACCCTAAACAAACTATTACTCTTAAAGGTAGAACAGATGATTCCGTTAATAAAGATATAGAGGTTAAAACTCTATGGGATACCCTTAACAAAGCTGCTTGGCAATGTGCTGACCCCGCTCCTCAGTTTGATGACACCTTTAACGCATGGCACACCTGTCCAGCTGGAGAAGACGGAATAGCTAATGCTAAGCATAATCGAATTAATTCAACTAATCCTTGTGGAGAATATGCATTTTTAGATGATACTTCATGTAATTTAGCATCTATTAATATTCATAAATTTTACGATGCTGAAACTAAAAAGTTTGATATAGATGGCTACGTGCATTTAATAGGTCTTACACAATTAGTTCTTGAAGGTTCAATACATTGGGGCCAGTTTCCAACTGAAGATATAGCAAGAAAAACTTATTTATTTAGAACCACAGGCCTTGGAATCGCAAACTTATCTTCTTTATTTATGGTAATGGGGCATCCTTATGACTCTGAAGACGCTAGAAATATAGCTTCAGCCCTAACTGGAATAATGACTGCGCAGTCTTATTATGTTTCATCACTTATGGCAAAGGAACTAGCTCCTTTCGAAAAATATGAAATTAACAAAGACCATATGCAGATAGTAATAAGAAACCATGCTAGAGCAGCTGGAGCACTAAATAGTAAATATGAGAATTTAAATTATGAGCCTATAAAAGTTAACCACGATGTTTTAAGTAATAACTCCCTAGGATATATAAGTGATACCTTAAAAAGTTGTTGGTCAAAAGCATTAAGTAGTGGAGAACAATATGGTTTTAGAAATGCTCAAGTTACAGTTATTGCTCCTACAGGTACTATTTCCTTTGCCATGGATTGTGGTGCAACCTCTATAGAACCGTATTTCAGCCATTTTATTTACAAGAAATTATCTGGTGGTGGATATATGACCATCGTAAACCCTGTAATTAAGGATTCTTTAATTGGCCTAGGGTACTCAGAGATTGAAACAAATGATATTCTTCACTATATTTTAAGAAAAGAAAAAGTTAATGAAAATGGCTTTGAATACGAAAAAATTATTGATGGTAAAATTGAGGGTGCTCCACATTTAAAACCTGAACATTTGTCTATATTCGATACAGCAAACAAATGCGGTAGTGGAAAAAGATATATTACTTATATGGGACATGTTCTAATGATGGCAGCAATAACACCAATGATCTCTGGTTCTATATCAAAAACTGTAAATTTACCTAAGACTGCTACTATTGAAGATTTCCAAGAAGTTATAATGCGTTCTTGGAAATTAGGTGTTAAAGGAATTGCCTTATATAGAGATGGCTCAAAAGCAAGTCAACCACTAAACACTTCTTTATCCGAGGATAAAGAAATATTGCTTCAAGATTTATCTTACTTAGATCTTTTAAAGAAGGCAAAATCATTACATGAAATTACTAATCATTCTACAAGAGAAAAACCAATTGGAATACGTTATGGTACTACTCATCCTGCTCAAATAGATGACGTAAAGGTCTATACTACGGTAAATAGACGTTCAGATGGACAAATCTCTGAAATATATATAACAACAGATAGAGAAGGTACTATTATTACTGGACTACTCAATTCTCTTTCAAAATCAATTTCAGTAATGCTTCAATATCATGTTCCTGCAGAAGATATATCTAAAATGCTTAGAGGACAAAAGTTCGAACCTTATGGTTTCGTACAAAAGCATCCTTACATTAAATCAGTTTCTTCTATTTCTGATTTAATTAGCAAAATTATTGACATAGAACTAGGTGACTATAGTAGATGTCAAGTTAAGCCTGAAGGATACGGAAATAATATACCTAAAAATCCACTAATGGGTGATGAGAATGAAATTTCAGCTAGCATAGCGGAAGAAGATGTTACATCTTCTTCTGAAATCACTGAAGAACCTAAAGGTGAGAGATTATACTCTGAGACTTGCTCTCATTGTTCAAGTACTAAACTTGTTAAAAGTGGTACTTGCAAGGTTTGTTTGGACTGTGGAACTACTACGGGGTGTAGCTAACCCCTATCCCCTAACCTTTTATACAAGTATAAATACAACATAGTTGTATACTCAAACAACTCCACCTATACTGAGCGTATAGGTGGTTTTTTCTTGCGTGGAATTAAATTGTACTAAAAAAGGAGTATAAATTTTATATTAAAATTTATACTCCTTTTAAAATTAATCTTATTTCTTATTCTTCTTAACGCTCTTCGATTCATCCTTAGGATTAATTACAACGTTGTTCTTAACTCTATTCGGTTTAGCCTTAGGTCTAATTACAACGTCCTTCTTATTATCTTTTTTATTACCAATAGTTGTATAATTTGTTTTAGAAACATTCTTCTTTTTTATAAAGCCTGATAAATCCAGAAACCATAAAAACAAAACAACAAAAATTCCCGGTATTACGTATGCACTTACATACCCTGGCATATTAGGCCATATTAGCATAGGTACGATAAATACTAACATAGCTACTGTAAGAACTATCCACTTATTGACTTTAATCTTAGGTAATACATAAGCTTTTAAACCATAATATATTAAAAGCATAACAATCGAACCCGCAATAATTTTAAGTATTGCAAAAAATATATCCATTTCATCCCCTCTTTCCTATAAGTCCTATTTATTTCACTATCGTATATGAACCTACTCTATACATTATCAAACATTTCTTACTATATATCAATAGTTTATGCAATAATATATATTTTTATTATTTGTAATACAAAAAAAAATATTTTTAGTTAAATTTCTGCTCATATCTTTATGAATGAGACAGCTATACAGGAGCCTCCCACCCTCAGATACTTGAGGTATTTTTACACTGTATAAAATTGGAGACGATATTATGGTTATTGGCTTTATTGGAAGTGGAAAATTAATTGAAAAATTCTATTTCAACTTTTATATCCGCAAAAAAATCCGGTGAAAAATCAACAATGCTTACAGCTTATGATTATTCCATGGCAAGGCTCATTGATGAATCTGGTGTTAATGGAATTTTAGTATGAGACTCCTTAGGCATGGTTTGTCTAGGGTACAAGGACACCTTAAGTGTCACTATGGATGATATGCTACATCATACTAAAGCCGTTGCTAGAGGCGTAAAGAATGCCCCTCTAGTTTCCAATATGCCTTTTATGTCTTATCAAGCTTCCATCTATGATGCCGTTAAAAATGCGGAAAGATTTATACAAGAAGCTGCTGCAAGATGTGTTCAACCTGGGGATAAAATAATAATTATGACATACTGCCAAATAAACAAAGAAGAAGCCAGAGCGTTTAAACCTACCGTAATATTTGTTGACGACACTAATATTATAAAGAAAATAACGAATTATGAAATACATGCAGAAATTAAATAATTTTTTTTAAAAAATCAGTAATAATTTTTAAAATATTGCAAACAATAATACTGAAAACTTTATAAAAAGGAGATGTATACATTGAAAGCATTAGACATTACTGCACTCGTATTAGTTATTATAGGAGCTGTAAATTGGGGATTAATTGGATTTTTCCAATTTGACCTAGTATCAAGCTTATTTGGAACAGGCACTGCATTTACTAGAATAATATTTGCTTTAGTGGGTATAGCTGGACTATACGCTTTATCATTCTTAGGAAAGGACAGATATGGAGACAGAGATAGAACTGAAGTTAAATAATTTCTAAGTAAATATATTTTATTGTTAAAAGAAGCTAAAATTTCAAATTTAGCTTCTTTTTTGTTGTAACAATTTCTTTATAAACTACACATTTAAGTATAAACGTTAAAATTCATTTAAATCTTAACTGAACCAAAGCAGTTTTATCTGTGGTTCTTATAACAATTAGACTATAGGAATCTCTTTTACATATATCTTTTAATATTTCCGAAATATTTTTATCTAGCATCATTAAATTATTGCCTGCTTTAGTTTGAATTTCATATCCTCTTATTGTTTTAACTAAAAATAAATTTTCCCACTGGTGGGGTTTATATTCGCTAAAATTCATCTCGAAAATCATTCCATCACTGTGAAGTAATTCTAGTAGACTATTATATCCATTCTGTAAAATATCTTTTTCAAATATCAATTTTTCTAAATCAGAATTATTTTTTTTCAAAACTTGGTTTTCTTTGGCTAATTCTACTTCATATTGCTCTTTCTTATAGTTCAGCTTATTAATTTTATTTTGCACCTTACTTAAATAATAATTATTACTATCTCTATCCATTTTTATTACCTTGCCTTTCCTAGTATTATAGGTAAAATATAATTGAGGTGATTATTTCTATGACTGAACTAATAAATCGAATTAATAGTAACTTAAGATACATAAATAAAAAAACTACATTATATCTAATTTCATTTTATAATAAAATATACTTTTTAATCAATAAAAATTTTACTTTAAGCAAAATTTACAAACCAATTATCAAAGAAAAAATGGATATAAATAAGAATTTACAGCAAATTTTAAATACTCAACATAATAAAAATAAAATAGTTGAAAAAAATATATTAAATTTAAAATCAGAAAATGAATCAATACAAGCTAAAATATCTATAATTCAAAATATTATAACCAAAAGACACGATTAAGCATCATTTTTACATACCACTCAATAATATACTTATCTTTGGTTAATACTATACTAAAGCAGTTAAATAAGAGAGGTGATTTTTCTTGTTTCAAGGTATGTGCCAAGATAAAAACTACAAAAACTTAGTAAATGGTGAATGGGTTTCGTCAATAAATACTATAGACATATTCTCTCCTATGGACAACGATTTAGTAGGTAAAGTACCAGCTATGAGTAAAGAGCAGGCTAATACAGTTATTTTGAATTCAAAAGCTTCTCAAAAGGCTTGGGCCGATATGCCCGTTAGCTCCCGTGCATCAATTTTGCATAAATGCGCTACACTACTAGATGAAAACCTTGATTATTTATCTTCCATTATGCAAGTGGAAATTGCTAAAGACAAAAACTCATGTATTGCTGAGATAAAAAGAACTTCAGATTTCATTAGATTTACTGCAGATGCTGGTAAACATTTGGAAGGTGAAACTATAGGTGCAGATAATTTCCCTGGTTTCAAAAAAAATAAAATATCCTTTGTAACCAAAGTACCAGTAGGAGTTGTTCTAGCAATATCCCCTTTTAATTACCCAATTAATCTTTCTACCTCAAAGATTGCCCCAGCCCTCATTGGTGGAAACAGTGTTATTCTAAAGCCTTCCACTCAAGGAGCCATTAGCTCACTTCATCTGGTTGCACTATTTCATGAAGCAGGTGTTCCAAATGGAGTACTAAACACAATAACAGGCAAAGGTTCTGAAATCGGTGATTATTTAGTAACCCACAAAGATATTAATTTTATAAATTTTACAGGAAGTACAAAGGTAGGAAAACATATAGCTAAGATTGCTGGTATGGTGCCTATGATTATGGAGCTAGGAGGCAAAGATGCTGCTATAATCTTAAGCGATGCGGATATTGAAGGCGCCGCTAGTGACATTGTTACTGGTGCTTTTAGCTATTCAGGACAAAGATGCACTGCTGTTAAAAGAGTTTTGGTTATGAATGATATTGCAGATGCCCTAATCCTAGCTTTAATCAAAAATATTAAACTTCTAAAAGTAGGAAAACCTGGGGATGTCTGTGACATAACTCCACTCATTGATAATAGTGCTGCGGACTACGTTCAAGAACTCATTGATGATGCTATAAAGAGAGGTGCTACTTTACTATGTGGAAATAAGCGAGAAAAAAATTTGATTTACCCAACCTTATTTGATAATGTTACTACAGATATGCGCCTGGCTTGGGAAGAGCCCTTTGGCCCTGTACTCCCAGTAATTAGAGTTAAGAATATTGAGGAGGCTATATACATAGCTAACAAATCTGAATATGGTCTTCAATCTTCTGTTTACACTAAAAATATAGATGACGCCTTTAATATTGCGAGTAAACTAGAGGTAGATACCGTCCAAATCAATAATAAACCCGAAAGAGGACCTGACCATTTTCCATTCTCTGGTACAAAATCCTCTGGCATGGGCACTCAAGGTATACGATATAGTATTGAAGCTATGACTAGGTCAAAATCTACGGTGCTCCTCATAAATCCATAATAGTAAGTCCCATAAAAATAAATAACAAGTCAGAAGTTTAAGCTAATGACTTGTTATTTATTCAATACTATTTTTAATAAAGCTATTTTTCAGCCTATTCTTTCTTTATCTAAATTGTTTTGAATTATACTTTTTACTGTTTCCCCTATATTTGCTTTTTCTTCCTTGGACATATCGTCTGTATATATAGGTTTACCTATTATAATCTTAGCGTTAGCCTTTTTAATTTTCCCATTGTTACCTTCCATTGCTTTATGAGTATCATAAAGCGTTATTGGAACAATAGGCACTCTAGCCTTTATTGGAAGCCTCATACTACCTTTCTTAAATTCCCCCATGTTATTACTTCTACTTCTAGTACCTTCTGGAAAAATAAGCATAGAGTATCCATCCTTTAAATTTTCAATACCCTCTGAAATTGACTTTATTGCTTCTCTAGGATTCTCTCTATCCATAAACACACAATGAATTTTTCTCATCCAATAACTCATTATCGGAATTTTTTCCATGTCTTTTTTAGCAATTACACCAGTGAGTCTATTTATATTAACTAATATCGCTGGTATATCGAAATTACTTTGGTGATTTCCCACAAATACACAAGGTTCATCTGGTATATTTTCTTTCCCTACCACCGTTAAATTTAAACCTGCAATTTTAAGTACAAAATTAGACCACTTTGTAACTAATTTAGCTAAATAATCTCTCACTTCTAATTTAGTATTATGTTTTATCATGTTATTGTATTTTAATCTACTAAAATTTATCCAAATTAAATTAACAGTAAGACATAAATAAAAATATATAGTTCTCATAACTGTATTCCTTTCATTTTAAAATTTATTTTTTTTCTAGACATTGATATTTTTTTCCTATAATGGATAAAATCATTTATATACTTCAAATATTATATGGGAGATAAATTTTATGCAAAAGAAAAAAATTTTAAAGTATACCACAATTTGCATTTCTTTAGTTTTAGTCTTAATTTTTGTTTTTGTAATTATAAAGTATAAGTCTACTATAAAAACTAATTTAAATTTAGAAAATAATATCATCACTCATTTTATTGATGTAGGGCAGGGTGATTGTATTCTTATCCAAGTAAACCATAAAAACTTATTAATTGATAGTGGTCCCAGTAGTTCAACGGAAAAAGTAATTAAGTATTTAAAAAACAATAACATTAGTAAACTTGATTATATAATTGCAACCCATCCCCATGAAGATCACATAGGCGGTATGGCTAGCATAATTAAAACCTTTAAGGTGGGAGAATTTATAGCCCCAAAAGTTACCTCTTCCTCCGAAGAATTTAAAGATATGATCAGAGCTTTAATAAATAAAAACCTTAATATAAAAGTAGCTAAACCAAATATTACTTTAGATTTAGGCCCTGATACTACTTGTATTATTCTATCACCCAATAAAAACATCTACAAGAATACTAATAATTACTCTTGCGCTATAAAGATTTCTTACAAAAACTCAACTTATTTATTTACAGGTGACATAGAAACCATAAGTGAACAAGAAATTTTAAATAAGGGTTATGATTTAAGAGCTCAGATACTTAAAGTTGCACATCATGGCAGCAATTCATCAACCTCAACAGAATTTCTAAATGCAGTTTGTCCAAAGATTGCAATTATAAGCTCCGGAGCAAATAATCCTTATGGTCATCCAAACAAAGAAACCATAGATAAACTAAAAAATCTAAATTGTATTATTTATAGAACTGATTTAGACAAAAATATTGTACTCATAAGCGATGGTACAAACATAGATAAGTTTGAAGGTAACTAGAAAATCATCTTAAATTAAAGAATTTTATAATTCCCTATAAAACAAAAGAACTAGTTTCCTAGTTCTTTTGTTTTATGCCAAAAAATAAGATGGTGGGTCTAAATGGACTCGAACCATCGACCTCACGCTTATCAGGCGTGCGCTCTAACCAGCTGAGCTATAGACCCATAATATCCTCATAATTATAATGCCAATTTTCCCCGTTGTCAAGACTTTCCTACTACGTTTATTATATTTTATGATCCGTTTATGATAATGTCTTAGTATACCGTTTTTGATTATGTCCCAAACATACAAAAATATAGTGTAGAATATACCTCATAAGATTGTACAAATGGGGTGTTCATAATCAGAAAGGTAGATTTAAATATGAAAGAAGATTTCAAATATCAAATCATCAAAAAATTAGTAGAGACTAGTGGCAATAAAAAGGCGGCGTCCCTTCGTATTGGCTGCACTGTTA
>NZ_JAENWM010000142.1 GCF_016650035.1 Clostridium sp. | reverse complement strand
TTGATAAATCAAGTAACTGAAAGTTACACAAGTACATTGTGTAACTTTCAAATATTTTAAAAAGGTTAAAATAAATACCTTCAACAGGTATTCCATCCGCCTAACATACCTTTTGGAGGGGATAGGCAAAACTACCCAAAATGCTCTACAGAGCTTATAAATGAGATTAAAGCTATATTTAAAGAGGACATAAAGGGGTTAGAAGTTAGAAATTTATTAGGGGTACGGAAACGATTCGTGTAAAAATAACCTCCATAGTGTATCAAAAACCTATTAATCGCTTTGATACACTTTTAAATATTAAAAACATTGATATTACTCACTAAAAAATTTAATTATATTTTATGAATATCATATAACTATAGTATTTTGATACAATTATATAATGCCATTTTTAAAGGGTATCAATTAAATTTATCTTTTGTTTTAAATTCATATTCTTTGAAATCATCATCTTTTTTTATACTACTTGCTAACAGCCTAACTAATCTTTACTCTAATACTGTTAATGTATAGGATGCCTCAATCAATCTATTGCTTTAATATACCCAATTATTACTTACATTTATTTGCATACATCTGCTAAAAATATGTCAAATTCTATAACTCCACCACCTGCTAGTACTAGTGGAACACATATTGCCTGGTTCATGTAATTTCTCTGAGAATTCTCCCTGTTAATTGTTATATCTGGAGGTGTGATATCTATTGTAATATTATCACCTGCGAAGTTCATCCCTGCATGTCCTGCTATCATGTTGCAAAATTCTGATACAGCAGAAGTGGTCATTTCATCTAGTTCAGTTACTTCATAACCACCCATCATTGCTGATACTATTGCTAGTGCTGTTGCTTTAGGAATATTCATATAAAAATTGCCCTTTACTGATCCTATTACACCTATGCTTACTGACACATCGTTTAAAAGATGCATCCCCTGTTTCACATAAAGCTTACCTTTTGTAAACTCCATATTTGCTACTTCCTTAAATATATCTGTACAAGCCTTTATTACTGGATTTATATATGCTACATTCATCAGTACAACCCCCATTATTTTATGTCTGCATATGATACAGTGTCCTTACAATATTTATCTCTAAAATTTCTATACTAGAATAATTACCTTCGTTCTCTTTAAGCCACATATTTGCCTCTTCTTCAGTTGATTTACATATATAGCAGTATCCATTACCGTTCTCAAGATAAGTATTAGAAACTTACTTGACATACTATTACCTTCTAAGCAGACTCGTTTAACAAATCTCTTAATCTATGCATATTTTTCAGCCTTAGAAATAGCTTTTTAAGTGCATCACTCTCGTTCTCATATGCACCTAATAAGAACTCTAGCCACCTAGTATTGACGTATTTTACTAACCACTTATTTCTATGCTCTGAAAAACAGCTGTACATATCATACCCCCCTTTAGTGTGTATTGATATTCTGAAAGTAACACAATACCAATTGAGTTACTTTCACTTTGAGGCTATTACTCATTTTTTAAAAATTGTAAATATATTTTATTTATGATAATTATGGCATGATTGACTATATATTATTAGTCGAAATTGTAAAATTATGTGGTGACAGAAATGGGTGAGATCATGAATACTACAGTTGTTTGGGGACTTATAGCCATAGGACTATTAATAGCGGGGTAGTACCCGTTTGAGCGTAAAAAAGAGCAGTAGAGATTCTACTGCTCTAGGATATTCTATTAGTTTGCTTTGACCTCATAACTGCCTAATTTATAAGTAACAACCTTGCCATCTATTTTATCGGTATCATACTGAGTCACTTCAACCTTGTGGACTCCTACCTTTAGGTCATCCTCTTTTAGGTTTAACGAAGTCTGTGTATCTCCTAATTGCTCTTTACAATTCAATACCCCATCTACAAAAACATAGCTTAATTTAGCACCATCGAATTCCCATGCATTGAATCCTATTTGTAATAATTGAGTTTCTTTATCTTCGTAAATGAAAGGCACGACACCCTCATTACTATTGCCCGAAGGTGTTTCAGTTTCAATTTTACCTTTGCCTGTATCCTTTATTCCTGAAGGTAGTACTATCTTAATCACTTCTACTTTTGGCTCTGTTTCAATAGGTTCTGCAGAGGTTGTTTCTGTACTGGTCGGAGTTTTCGAGGCACTGGAAGCGCTAGAACACCCCACGAAGCTTAAAGACATAGTAATAGTTATTAATAGCATTGCGATTGATTTTTTCATTTGTAATCCCCCTAAAATTTAGTTGTTTTATTGTCTAATCGTATTATTGCATTAAAACTCATTAATCTGTATACACAATATTCCCCATTGCATAATCAAACATGATATCTGCTTATTTCATGTTTTCTAAAAATGCCGAAATTATCATATTCAAATTTTATTTTGAATATGATAATTTTACCACAATTTATAAACTTTTTCATTAATGATAGTTGAACTTAATGCAGTTGTTAATATAGTTATTAGAGCACTACCTATTCCGAATAACTATGATAAACATATATTAGGTAATAATCTTCATATATTTCGTCACAAGTACACCCATATTTAATGTTATAGGGGTACTTGCTTTAAGTGTATATTGATATTCTGAAAGTAACACAATAGTAATTGAGTTACTTTCACATTGAAGCTATTGCCCATTCCTTAAAAATTTCAATTTGAATGTAACATAACGTGTTGACTTGTAACGTTCAATGTATTATAACGTCGAATTTCATTGTTAGTTGTTGCATTCTCATCATCATGTAATTTTCTGTTAAACTCAAAAAATAACTTAATAAAATAAATGCATAATTTAATGTTTTAAAAATTTAAAAAAACTTTTTTTTTGTTTATTAGATTCAGACTTAACTCTTCTATTATCCATTTCTTTTTTTATATTACCTATTTTCTCATCGAGTTCCACGAAGTGAGCTTCCAACAACGGAATATCATTTTGTTGCTTATTTTGCCCATCTTTAACTAATATCTGCATGTTCTCTAAAAGCTTATCTTTACTTTCTAATTGTCGATCCTTCTCTTCAAGCTGACTATGTAGAAATGATATCTCACTTTTTGACGAATGTTTTTCTAATAAATTACGCAAAAAATCAATTTCACTTTTTAACCCTATAATTACATTGTTGTTACATGAAGTTTCATGTGACAAGTCTTGTTCTTCAAGGGTCATAGCTTGCTCAGTTTCCTTGTGGTTTACATTATCAGTATCATTTGTAATTACATTAAGTAACTCTGTAATTACATGAAAACCATGTTCGTCAACGTAGGCTTTACCTTGCTTAGTAATGATATATGGTTTTACTTGATTTAACTTTAGTTTTCTATAAATGGTAACCTTTGAAACTTTGGTCAAATTTGCAATCTGTTCTACATTGTATAACACCTTAGCACACCTCACTTTAACATCATAATTACATGTAATTTCATGTTACAACACTATAACTAATTCACTTTAAAAATTAAAAACCCTTTAATTTTTTTACATACAAAAAATATATCTTGATGCTGTTTTGGTATATAAAAAAATTATAATGGATAAAATAATATATGTAGTCACCTTGACCACAGTGACTACATATATTATACTAGGAGGTGAAGAAATGATTTTTTTTAAAAAAGGAGAAAATAATATGGAAATGCTAATGAAACGAAAACTTAATATTAGAGATACAAAAAAACATTATAGTGAAGTAAACAATGCTGTATTAAATGGGTTAGAAATGGTGACTTTTAAAGGTATAAATAAAAATTTAAAAAATGGCGAAGAAGTAAGTCATATAAAAACTCCTTATGTAGATTTTTTGATGGAAGGTTTAAAGTTTAATCCAATTACTGAATCTGGAGAGGAATTAGGAGGATATACTATTTCGTTAAATGAGATCGATATGTATGGTGAAGGCTCTACACTTGAATCTGCAAAGGAAGATTTGATGAATACTATTTGTGAGTATATTAATATTTATTTAAATCAAATTGATTTATTTGGCAAAGTTGACAACATCTCTAAACAAGTATATATGCTAAAATTAATTCGTTGTGATGGCAATAGAGATAAAATAATGAAAGAAATAGGTTTATAATAATATGCCAATAAGATTTAGTATGGGACATATAAAAAGACTATTAGTATACTTCAATATGAAACTTTTAAGAAAAGGTGGATTTATATATGGCGGCTTAGGGAAAGATGGAATTTGGAGAACTTGTAAATTTGATTACCATAAAGACAACGATACGCTAAGACCAGGAACAGCTAATTCTATCGCACACTCATTAAAATTTAAGGATGTTGAGGAAATGAAAAAATTTATAGATAACAATAAATAAATTTTTTCATCACTCTTTTTACAACATGAACATAGTGAATTTTTACACGCTTGACGATTTATAAATTTTCTAAAATTTCGCACACACCATTATTATGGTGTATAAGTGCGCCCTTCGTTTCTCTTAGGGGGTTGGATGTTGTTACAATTTTTGTTTTTTATTTTAAATAAGTTATTATATCAAATTTTATTTTCACACTAAATACATTATAATTCAATAATGGTTTTCCTAAAAAGGAAATGGACAAAATAATATAGATGACTGTGCAGGCAATTGGGAATCTATATTTTATAATCACCACCCTATTACTTTTTTTAAAGTTTTATATACTTCTTTGGCAAATATATAAATTTGTTTTTAGACTAATATTTTTAGGTTTTACTCAGATTTATTCATTTCCCTTCTTCGTTTAACTGATTGATTTTCAGTTAATTTTAATTAACAACAACTGTTGTTGTTTAAATATGTTTAACAGTACTTTGTTTAAGATGTTTAGAGCATGCCTCTACGCAAGACATACCAGGAGGTTCAAAAATCTAATAATACTTTTAAGATGTGAACTAATACTTTTAAGATGTGAAATTAAAATCTAATAATACTTTTAAGATGTGAACTAATACTTTTAAGATGTGAACTAATACTAATACTTTATATAGCATTAGTATTAGTTGTGTGGTATTATATCCTTGAGGTGATATTTGAATGGATAAGAATTATATGGTAACCAAAAGTAATAAATTAATTGCTTGTAATTATGATTTAAGTTTGCAAGAACAAAAAATCATATTAACTCTTGCAAGCATGGTACAACCACAAGATACCGAATTTAAAGAATATGAATTTAAAATAAAAGATTTTATAAAATTGTTAGGAGTAGAAGGTCAAAATAAATATACTGAATTGCCTAAAATAACAAAAGAATTAAAGAAAAAAGTATTTGAAATAAGTGAAGGCACAGACATACTACAAGTAAGTTGGCTAGGGGGAGTAAGATATAAAACTAAAGAAGGAATATTGATATTGAAACTTGATTCGGGTCTAAAACCTTATATGTTAGAACTTAAAGAATTGTATATAAGCTATAAATTAGATAATATATTAAGTTTAAAAAGCAAGTATTCAATAAGAATGTTTGAAATATTAAAAAGTAATTTATTTAAAAAGTGTATTGAAATTGAACTTGAAGAATTGAAAAAAATGTTGGGAATAAAGGGAAAGTCATATGATGTTTATCAGAATTTAAAAAATAAGGTTATATTACAATCACAAAAGGAACTTAAGAAATTAACTGATATATCCTTTGAGTTTGAAGAAATAAAGACTGGTAGGAAAGTTACAAGCTTAAAATTTTACATAAATACTAATAAAACTAAGAATAAGGCTCTTGAAGAAGCTTGTGTTACCGAAGAGGGCAAATATACCAATGAAGAAGAAAAATGCCATACAGAGCTTATAAGTAAGGCTAAAAGCATATTTAAAGAGAACATAACAGACCTAGAAGCTAAATTCATATTAAATACTGCCAAAAGTGATATAAATATTATTAAAGAAAAATATGATATTGTATCCCATATGAAAAAAGTTGATAGTGTTGTTGCTACTATGATTGACGCAATAAGAAAAGAT
>NZ_JAENWM010000007.1 GCF_016650035.1 Clostridium sp. | reverse complement strand
TCTTAGGTATTATCTGATATTTCATAATAAAAATAAGATAAATATGAACATCATGGAACTGCACAAAGGAGGATTTGGTACTAAAAAAGTTACTAGTTTTAATAATATTTTGCGTGTTGAAAAATATATACCGAGAAGAGTACCACATTATATATCAAAAGATGCAATTTATGAATTAGAAAGTAATCATATATTTTTAAAAGATAATATTTATAAAAAGTATCGACCAAGGCGGATAAACTATTTAAAACTCGCAAAAAATTTTGTGTTGAAAATATTCGTCAGGAAAAGAAATGAAAGGGAATAAGAAAGTCAGAAGAAAATATACCATTTCTAGTAATGATAACAATATTGATATTATGCATGACAGGAGCATTTTTAATTGCTCTAAAATATAAAGGCAATAAAACGGAACGCATGTTTTTACTAGTTATAACTACATTGATAACATTGCTTTTAAGTATACTTGTAATCGAAGTTATTATAGAAAACAATTATCCGCAAATTTCAGAAAAGTACAAACCTTTAATTTTAGGGTTAATCCTTATTTTGTTTTTTATTTCATTAATAGTAGAAATTGCTAATAACATTTACATTTATAAACATAAAAATAAAAGATAAAATTGCTACTGTTTCCATTAAGATAACAAAAGCGAGGGAGAGAGTAACAGAATAAATGTAAATAATACAGGGTTTGGTATGGTGATATTAATTGACTGGGGTGCGGGTGAAATTGAAGATTCGTATTATGGGAGGTAAAACATATGAAGAAAAATATATCCTATTTAGGTGTCTACGGAGTTCTGGTTGGTTTAATAATTTCTCGATTTATTGTAACTGAGTATGGAGGAAATGCAAGAGTTGTAATAATGGTTTGTGCACTAATGATTTCTATCTTTGCGATGATTGGTATAATATATAAAAAAAAGTATTTAGCTGCGTTATATGCATTAGCAATGGTATTACCATTATCACTTATGACAATAGGAATGTATTTAGATAATTTGTTTATAGCTTTTGGTGGATTGGGATTATTAATCATACTAATCCTTGTTACTATAAAAATTCTACCCGAATTCAAAAGGAGACAATAATTTATATATTACGGAGTAAAGATTATTAATAAAATGTGAGTATGGAAGTGATAAAAATGATAAGGCAGATAGAAAGAGATGAGATAAAGGTATGTGTACAAGTAATCAAAAAAAGTTTTGGAACGGTAGCACAAGAATTTAGTCTTACAAAAGAGAATTGTCTAGGGAATGCAAGTTTTATGAAAGTTGAAAAATTATATAAGCAGTATGATGGAGGTCGACCAATGTTTGCTTATCTGAATAATGGTATCATTGTAGGTTATTTTTCGCTTAGAAAGGGTGATGGTGGGAATTTTGAACTGAATAATCTTGCTGTGTTGGTAAAATATCGTCATAAAGGTTATGGTAGAGAAATGATTGTTTTTGCAATGGATAAAGTCAGAGAAATGGGAAGTAATAAAATGACTATTGGATTAATTGAAGAAAATACGAAATTAAGGAATTGGTACAGTAGTTTAGGATTTATACATACAGGTACAAGAAAGTATAAACATCTGCCTTTCACAGTGTGCTTTATGAAAATTGGGCTTTAGCAAGTGAGCCCTTCGCTATCACAAGGGTGACTGTCACTTGTCGAAATGCGGAAGCTAGGCGAAGATGGTACATTTGATTCTGATTTATTAGATATGAAGTTAGGTAGAAAAATTGATGGTTTGGAAAGAACAAAAAAAATGGCGTCACCCAGATGAAAATCAATAAAGTATAATTATATATACTTTGGTGTTTTTCTCGTCGTTTTGGCTGAAGGAAAGACCTTAGAAAAGTTAATCAAAAAATGCTTCTGTGATTGTATAAAAACTCACCAAGTTTTTATAGTTTGGCAAGTTTCATCTAATCCATCTATATATTTAATAAGAAATATTACATTGGAGAAGGTGTAATTTATTCATACCATTTTTAAAAAATGATGAATTTATGAAACATTAAATGACTAATTAACATGTTAAGAAGTAATAAGATCATGTTGATTCTTTATTTTTATGGACTTAAAGCAGCTGCATTGGGCATAATATCATTAATACATATTTGATAGGAGTTGTTGTAACTATGATTAAATTCAATGCTAAAGAAAACCGAAAACCTAATAAGTTAATTAATGAAAAGTCACCATACCTTCTGCAACATGCATATAACCCAGTAAATTGGAATCCATGGGGAGAAGAAGCATTTGTCATAGCAAAAGCACAATATAAACCAATCTTCCTTTCAATCAGCTACAGTACTTGTCATTGGTGTCATGTAAGCTAAACACTGCAATTTATAAAAAACAAAGACCATTGGGTATCAATAGCTCAAGCTGCTTTTGTATTGAGATTTCAGTTTATATATAAGCACTGGCATAATTGTTAGTATTATTTTTTGAGTTTTTTTAATGGTTATTAAGTAATACAGTTATAAAATAATTAGGATTAACTAAAGCAACTTTAGATATGGAGATATTTAATAGCATTATGTAAAATAATATTATAATATTCATAAGAGTTGCTTTGCATATGTAATATCATAAGCATATTAATAAAGCAAAATAATATAGGGTAAATAGTATATAGGCTATTTATTCTATTTTGTTTTTAAATCTATGTATTAGAATTAGCTATTAATATTGGAATCCAAACATAGTAGTGCTATAATTATATTAACCCCCTATGGGGGATATTGAATGGAGGCTTAACCATGGGTGAACAACATAATCACGAACATGAAAATACTAAAGCAATTACCAATAGGTTATCTAAAGCTATAGGACATTTAGAATCAGTTAAAAAGATGGTAGAGAATGGTAGAGATTGTAGTGAGGTTCTTATTCAAATTGCAGCAGTAAAATCTGCGGTTAATAACATTGGAAAAATTATTTTACAAGACCATATTAATACCTGTGTTGTAAATGCAGTAGAAACTGGAGACAAAAAGGTACTTGAAGATTTGAATAGTGCTATCGACCAATTTATAAAATAATATTTGTGAGGTGTTCATAATGAAAACTAAACAATATAAGGCAACCTTTTTTGCCATACTAGCAGCGGCATTATATGGTATTAGTTCACCTGTATCCAAACTATTATTAAAAGAAATTCCACCTACACTAATGGCATCATTTCTCTATTTAGGAGCAGGAATTGGAATATCCATTATTCAATTTATTAAGCATAAGAAATATAAAGAAAAAACTGAAGCAAGGCTTACTAAACAAGAACTTCCATTTACAATTGGAATGGTTGTATTAGATATTGCAGCACCTATATTTTTAATGTATGGACTTACTATGACAACTGCTGCTAATGCATCATTGCTTAACAATTTTGAAATCGTTGCAACCTCTCTAATTGCATTATTAATATTTAAAGAATCTATCAGCAAACGACTATGGAGTGCTATTTCTTTAATTACTGTATCAAGTATTATTTTATCTGTAGAAGATGTAAGTAGTTTTTCCTTTTCTTTTGGTTCAATTTTTGTATTGTTAGCATGTATATGTTGGGGACTTGAAAATAACTGTACTAGGAAGTTATCTGTAAAAGACCCATTAGAAATTGTTATTATTAAAGGATTTGGTTCTGGAATTGGGTGTTTACTAATTGCACTTACATTAGGTGAACAATCAAATAATATACCTTATATCATAGCAGCCATGCTACTCGGGTTCTTTGCTTATGGATTAGGCATATCCTTATATATATATGCTCAAAGAGAACTGGGAGCAGCAAGAACAAGTGCTTATTATGCAATAGCACTATTTATTGGGGTGGGATTATCACTTATAATTTTTAGAGAAATACCAACATTCTCATTTATTATTGCATTAGTCATTATGATTGTAGGCACATATTTTGCTTCAACAGAAGTTCATAATCATAAACATATTCATAATTTAATAACTCATGAGCATAGCCACAGTCATGAGGATAGTCATCATAACCATATTCATGAAAAAACTATTATCGGAAAGCATAATCATATTCACACTCATGAGGAATATAATCATTCACATAAACACACACAAGATATTCATCATAGTCATGCTCATTAAATTATAATTTATTTTGCTTAAGCCAATAATTTTATAAAAGCAGTTGAAGCATATCAAAAAAAATATTGTACAGAATTAATTAAAAGTAAAAAGTTATGATAGTAATGCTCATTTTTTTTTATAACGCAACTACCCCTATATAAAATTATAGCATAGAAATGTCTCCCTACCTCCTTCAATACGCTTACAATCCAGTAAACTGGATGACCTGGGGAGAAGAGGCTTTTACAAAAGCAAGAGAAGAAGATAAACCAATCTTCCTTTCACTCGGATATTCGGTATGTCATTGGTGTCATGTCATCTAAACACTTCAATTTATAAAAGATGAAAACCTTTGACAGCAATTCCTTAAGCTGAGGTTATAGTCAGAACCTTTCACAGTGGGCTTTATGAAAATTGGACTTTAGGCATCGATTGGTGTCATAAACCTTTGGAATACTCAAACGTAGTATCTTTAAGAACATACTTGTTATCTGAAAACTTATAAGTGATAACAACCTCACCGACAAACCCTGATGGGGATACTTGTGCTCCAGCTCTAACTGTTAATAAATTATTTTTTATATCATAGTGAGTCAAATTTCCAAAGTATACATTTTCAAACCAAAAGCCGACATCAGAGTTTTTTATTTTTATTATTTTGGTTTTCTTATTGAGTGTTATTTTAATGAAAACATTATTATTTTGTTTTGTTATGGTTATTTGAACGGTATTTTTAAGGATATCTAATGGATTTGCTACTTTAATTTCTGAAAAATTATCAGAGTTAATAACATGCACTTCTTCAATGTGTAGTTTTGGTTGAAATGTTGGGTTTGAGTCACTTTCCCAATCGAAGATAGCCGACTTGCCATCTATATACAACATAAGTCCTTTATATACACCTCCATGTTGAGAATTAATAGCATAAAGTTTTATACTGTGTTCAGGTAATGAAGCAATCAGTTTGTTATTTTCTGAGAAAGTAGTATTAGACATTTGTGCTTTTTTATTTAAATAAAATAATTTACTGTTAAGGTCTGCTGCAACAATGATAAAAATAACTGTAAATATAAGAACTAATAATTTTGATTTAATTTTCATTTAATCACCTTCTAAATTTTCATCTGTAATTCACTAATATTTTTATCATTTTCTAAACTTTATATGCGTTTACTATGCAGTAAGGATAGAATAATATGTTTAGGAGTTTATTGGGTTGCATTGTTCAATCTTTATATATTGTTTCAATGGAATTATATTCGATAGCATTTTTGGGCAAAGTAATAAAGTCAAAAATAAAAATATGAAGGGAGCGTGATATTATGCAGAAAGAAAATATGCATCAAAATGCAAATAGATTGGTTAATGAAAAATCTCCATACCTATTACAGCATGCATATAACCCAGTAAATTGGAATCCGTGGTGTGAAGAAGCCTTTGCAGAAGCAAAATCAGAAAACAAACCAATATTCCTCTCTATTGGGTATTCTTGACTGTGAAACTAGTCAACTTGTCATTGGTGTCATGTCATGGAAAAAGAATCCTTTGAAAACGAAGAAGTAGCAGCTGTTTTAAATGAAAATTTTGTAGCAATAAAAGTAGATCGCGAAGAACGTCCAGATATAGATAGTATTTACATGACGGTATGCCAAGCTTTAACTGGAAGCGGTGGATGGCCATTAACTATTCTTATGACTCCCGATAAAAATCCATTCTATGCGGGAACTTATTTTCCAAAGGATAGTAAGTATGGAAGACCAGGTATAATGGATGTAATGAATTCTATTGCACAGCAGTGGAGTGAGAAAAGAGAAGATATTGTAAATTCTAGTGAAAAAATAGTGGAGTATATTAAAAATAGCCACACACAGGTTAACAGAGAAGAATTAGAAGAAATAGGAGAACAAGAGATACATAATGCATATAACAGCTTCAACAATGCATTTGATAATAATTATGGTGGATTTGGTAGATTTCCAAAATTTCCTTCACCTCACAACTTGATTTTTTTATTAAGATACTGGAAAAATTATAATGAACCTAAAGCATTAGAAATAGTAGAAAAAACATTGGAAGCCATGTATGAGGGAGGAATTTTTGATCATATTGGGTTTGGTTTTTCTAGGTATTCCACAGATGAGAAGTGGCTTGTACCCCACTTTGAGAAAATGTTATATGATAATGCGCTTTTAGCATCGGCATATATTGAGACTTTTGAAGCTACAGGTAATGTGTTTTACAAGGGTGTTGCTGAGAAAATCTTCACTTATATACTAAGAGATATGACATCAAGAGAGGGAGCTTTTTATTCAGCAGAAGATGCGGATAGTGAAGGAGGCGCGACTTGTTGTTACTTGAAAAGAGTAGCCTAGTAGATGTTTAAATACAAATACTAGAACTGTTATTATGAGAAGTCAAATGATAGGGTAACGCCTTGAAGGGTTTCCACTGATACTCCGATTAGCGTTTTCTTAAGTAAATAAGAAAGGGTTAAAAGCTCGGTGAAGTCGGCTGAGATTATACCGTAAGTAGAAGAAATATAATACCTACACGAAATGCGAACCAGAGGTGGTCGAGTATAAGATAGGTCGGGTGTCCATAAAATATCTATGGTTAGGATGTTGCAGAGGCAACTGACGAAACTAGGAATGTACGGGTCTAGACGCTGAATTGTTCAGAAATGAACAATATACAATAGTATAGTAAGTGTGGATTAGTAAGATTCTCCTTTATGAAAATCCATATAATGTTATAGGCATTATCAAGCTTACAGGCTCATACTAGAAACCTAAGGATATATGAAAGGATAATAGTAACGGAACAAGGGAAGCTTGGAATACTGAGGTTTTACTACCAAAGAAGTAGTGATAAGGAAAAGAGCAATCTATAACTTATCTTAATCCAAGTAAAAGTGGTGGCATAAAGCAATGAAGCTTCTGTAATAGAAACGGAGCTATAGCCACTAGACAATCAATAGTTAAAATTAAATAAATGAATAATTCAAGGTTCGAGTAAGAATAAGAGATGTGAATCTAAATTTGTAGAAGTACAAAGGAGGAGGGAGCAGACTTGAAGGAAAGCTCAATAATAGAGAAAAGACAGTTACTAAGAAATAATGAGTATTATACAATGCAAAACACATTCGATAATCTGTATGAACAATCTAGTAAAGACAAAAAATTTAAAGACTTAATGAAATGTATAACATCAAAAGAAAATATCTTACTTGCATATAGAAATATAAAGAAAAATAAAGGTTCTACAACTTGTGGAACAGATAAGCTAGATATTACCTTTTATAGGGATATGGAAACAGAGAAATTTGTGGAATGTATTCAAAATAAACTAGCAAACTATATGCCGAAAAGTGTAAGACGGGTAGAAATTCCTAAAGCAAATGGTAAAACTAGGCCGCTAGGAATACCTTGTATAGAGGATAGAATAATCCAACAATGTATTAAACAAATACTAGAACCTATCTGTGAAGCAAAATTTCACCATAATAGTTATGGTTTTAGACCAAATAGGTCAACAGAACACGCCATAGCACAATGTATGAGATTAATGAATTTAAATAAACTACATTATGTAGTAGATTTAGACATTAAAGGTTTCTTTGACAATGTTAATCATAGTAAGTTAAAGAAACAAATGTGGAGCATGGGTATACAAGATAAAAATTTGATTAGTATATTTGGAAAAATATTAAAATCTGAAATAGAAGGAATTGGAACACCCACAAAAGGAACTCCTCAAGGTGGCATAATTAGTCCATTACTTTCAAATATAGTTCTTAATGAACTAGACTGGTGGATTAGTTCACAATGGGAAACTTTTGAAACAAAGAAAAATTATGATGTTAATAGGAATGGTAGAATAGACCAATCAAATAAATATAGAGCATTAAGAAAAACAAAACTCAAAGAAATATGCTTTGTGAGATATGCTGATGATTTTAAACTCTTTTGTAAAGATTATAAAACAGCTCAAAAAGTATATAATGCAACTAGATTATGGTTAAAAGAAAGATTAGGTCTGGATATAAGTCCAGAAAAATCAAAAGTTACTAACCTAAGGAAAAACTATACAGAATTTTTAGGATTTAAACTAACAGTTAAGCCTAAGAGTGGAAAATATGTTTGTCAAAGTAGAATGTGTGATAAAGCTAAAGATAATACAATCAAAAAGATAAAGAAACAAATTAAGACAATACAATTTAAAGGGAGTCTAAAACAAGTATCTAAGCTAAATGCTATGATATTAGGTAGCCATAATTATTACAGAATAGCTACTAATGTTAATTTAGACTTTAAGAAAATTAGTTTCTTAGTTACAAGAACCTTGGATATAAGATTGAAGAATTGCATAACAAATAAACCTAGACTCTCTAAAGCCTATGAAAGACTTTATGGAGAATATAAAGGAAAAATCAGAACTATCTTTAATATAACATTGTACCCAATACATGGTTGTAGAAATAAACCACCAATGTGTTTCAGTCAAGATATAAATAATTACACAAGAAATGGAAGAGAGAAAATTCATAAAAACCTTAAAGGATTTAGATATCTAATTGAACATCTTTTAAAAACAAAGAATGAAAATAACTCGACCGAATTTGATGATAATAAAATATCTTTAATAGCGGGGCAATGTGGCAAGTGTTATATAACAGATAATAATTTGAAATTAGAAAGCATGGAATGTCATCATAAAAAGATGAAATGCGAAGGTGGAACTGATGAATATAAGAATCTAGTTTGGGTATGTTATGAAGCTCATAAACTCATACATGCGAAAACCGAAGATACAATAAATAAATATCTAGGATTATTGTCCCTTAACAAAAAAGGATTAAAACGTGTCAATTCTTTAAGAGAGTTAGTAGGAAATTCAATTATTTAATCAAGATTACGGATTGTTGGAACGCCGTGTGCGATGAAAGTCGCACGCACGGTGTGAGGTGGGGGAAAAGATGGAGATAATATCAAAATCTTACCTATCACTATAAGAAGGCAAATTTTATTTACTAACACTAAAGGAAGTAGGTTCAGTTTTAGACGATGAGTTTTATGAAACCTATTGTGGACATTACGATATAACAAAAGAAGGCAATTTCGAAGGCAGGAACATTCCAAATCTTATTGGAAAGAAAAGTAGTTCCGAGATAGATGAAGATTTAGAATACAAATTAGAAGTGATGAGACAAAAACTGTTTGAATATAGAGAAAAACGAGTTCATCCATATAAAGATGACAAGATACTAACCTCTTGGAATGGGCTTATGATTGCAGCACTAGCTTATGGTGGAAGAGTTTTTGAAAATAGCAGTTATATTGTGCAAGCGGAAAAGGCTATGGACTTTATCTTAAGTAACATGATTAATGAAAGTGGAAGATTAATGGCTAGATACAGGGATGGTGAAATAGCACACTTAGGATATTTAGAGGACTATGCATTCGTCGTTCATGCACTAATTGAACTATATGAAGCTACTTTTAATGTAAGGTATTTAACTAAAGCATTAGAGCTTAATGAAAATATGCTTAAGCTATTTAAAGATGAAGATCGTGGTGGGCTCTTTTTATATGGTATTGATGGAGAGAAGTTAATTGTGAGGCCGAAAGATATATATGATGGCGCAGTGCCTTCAGGTAATTCGGTGGCTACACTAAATATGTTAAGGTTGTCTAGATTAAGTGCCAATAGGGAATTAGGAAATGAAGCATACAAACAATTTGAAGTTTTTGCTTCCAAGGTTAAAACTATAGAAAGTGCTCATGCTTATTTTATGACTGCACTATTATATAGTAAGGTACCAGGAAAGGATATTATTATTTCAGGAGAAGAGAATGGAGCTGATACAGAAGCTATGATTAATGAAATTAATAGCACTTATCTTCCTTTTGCTACAGTAGTTTTGAATACTGGTGACGAAGAGCTAAATTCTATTAATCCTGAGATAAAAGCGCATAAACAATTGCAGGGAAAAACTACGGCTTATATTTGTGAAAACTTTAATTGCAAAGAGCCTATTACTGATTTGAAAAAGTTTATAGAATATATTAAATAGTTAGGATTATCATGATTCTTAATATGAGGTTAGCTGAAAGATTGCTCTCTGAAGGTAAAGCAGATAATAAGAAAATTGACAAAGATGTAATAGTGGGAGTATAATGTAATATATTATGGATAAATATACTACAACTAAATTCTGTGAAGAGGATAGTACTTTCTTATTAATCTTTAAGCGAGCAAGGGTAGAGTGTAAGCCTTGTAAGGTATAAGAAGTTAAATGGGCAACTATTTAACAAAATTAATCCGTTAATTTTAGGAAAAGAACCTTGGAGAAGCTGCCTGAACAAGTTAGAAGTAACAACTTTTGACTCTTATAGGGTAAGTCGCTAATTAGCGTTAAAATATTGAGTGGACTTTATAGTCAACTAGAGTGGTACCGCGGAAATATAACCCGTCTCTTTATTTAGAGATGGGTTTTTTGTTGTATAATAATGAACATCAGTTTTAAAATTAGGAGGATAACAGTTAATAACTGTTATCTCCCCCAAACGCATACAGGAGGGAAATTTATATGGATTATAAAAAAGTAGTTGCAGAGAGAATTAAACAATTGGTGGATTTAGAAATAGAAACAATAGAGAATTTAATTGAAACACCACCGAGATCTGAAATGGGAGAATTTGCTTTTCCATGTTTTCAATTAGCCAAAACCATGAAAAAAGCACCAACTATGATAGCTAAGGATTTAAAAGAAAAAATTGAAAAAGAAGGCTTTGAAAAAATAGAGTGTTTTGGACCTTACTTAAACTTCTTCTTAGACAAAAGCGCATTTATTAAAAAGACTATAGAGAAAGTATTAGAAGAGGGAGAAAGCTATGGTTCATCTAAGATAGGCGAAGGTAAGAATATGGTAGTAGAGTATTCATCACCTAATATAGCAAAGCCATTTCATGTAGGCCATTTATTTACTACAGCTATTGGTAACTCACTATATAAGATACTTTCTTTTGAAGGTTATAATTGTACAGGAATTAATCATCTTGGAGATTGGGGAACACAATTTGGTAAACTTATTTATGCTTATAAAAACTGGGGCGACGAAGTAGCTTTAGAAAAGGATCCTATTAGAGAATTATTAAGAATTTATGTTAAATTTCATGCAGAGGCTGAGCTTGATGATACGCTTAATGATGAAGGAAGAATGTACTTTAAGAAATTAGAAGAAGGTTCTGCTGAAGAAGTTGCGCTTTGGACTAGATTCAAAGATTTAAGCCTTGTGGAATTTAAAAAGCTTTATGAAACTCTAAATGTTAATTTTGATTCTTATGCTGGAGAAAGTTTTTACTGTGACAAGATGGATGATGTAATTAAAGATATAGAATCTAAGGGACTGCTTGTAGAAAGTAATGGAGCTAAGGTTGTAATGTTAGATGAGTACAATATGCCACCTTGTATCATTAGAAAAGCAGATGGAGCTACAATTTATGCAACTCGTGATTTAGCTGCAGCAACATATAGAAAGAAGACTTATGATTTCCATAAAAATATTTATGTTGTTGGAAAAGATCAATCTCTTCATTTTAATCAAGTATTCACCACTTTAAAGCTTATGGGCAATGAGTGGGCGGATGATTGTGTGCATGTACCATTTGGTACAGTAAGATTTGCAGATAAGAAATTATCTACAAGAAAAGGTGATGTTATTTTCTTAGATGAGTTATTAAGTGAAGCAGTAGCTAAGACTCTTGAAATAATAAATGAAAAAAATCCTGAGCTTGAAAATAAGGACGATGTAGCTAAAAAAGTAGGAATAGGTGCTATCATGTTCACGTACCTAAAAAACCACAGAGAAAGAGATATTGTCTTCAATTGGGAAGAAATGCTTAGCTTTGATGGAGAAACAGGTCCTTATGTACAATATACTTATGCAAGAGCAAAAAGTATATTAAGAAAAGTTATGGAAAATAGCAACTTTGATGAAACTAATGTAGAGGTGGACTATAGCACACTAAATTCTAAAGAAGAATTTGAACTTGTAAAGCAATTAGAAGGTTTCCAAAGTTCAATTTTGTACGCTATTGAGAAATTAGAACCATCTGTAGTCACAAGATACGTTATTGATGTAGCTAAATCTTTTAATAAATTCTACAATCAGCATAATATAGCAAATTTAGAAGATAAATCTGCTAAACTTGCAAAAATTAAAATGGTAGAAGCTACTTGCACCGTAATAAAGAATGCATTAGGCCTTATAGGAATAGAAGTTGTAGATAGAATGTAAATTATGAACGTTATTGCATTTGCAATAACGTCCATTTTAATGTATTATTATATTATAGAAAAATGTGAAATTTATTTAGAATCACGGAGCAAATAGAAATAAATTTGTTGCAATTTATACGTTTCTTTTTTTATAGATTAGGGGGAAGTATGTTTATCAAAGAATATGAGATTAAAGTTGTTTTACCTAAGGAAATTTACAAAAGATTTAAGATGGGTACGATTGCGTATTTAGACATTGAAGCCACAGGTTTTGATTTTGAGTATGACAAAATAGTGTTAATATCCCTAGGTTATTACTTAAACGAAGAAGAATTTAAAGTTATTCAATATTTTGCAGAGACGCCTTATGAAGAGGAAAACATTTTAAAAGAGCTTAAGAAAGCTATGGGTAATTTTAAAACATGGTGTTCTTATAATGGTACGGCCTTTGATGAACCCTTTGTAATCAGAAAGATGAATAAATATAATTTACATTTTAGATTGCCTGGTGAACACATAGATTTATTTAGAATTATAAGACCCTTTCATAAAAGAATGGGAATGAAGGGCTGTAGTTTGAAGAATGTAGAACAGTTTACTGGAATTTATAGAAAAGATGAAATAAGTGGAGCTAGAAGCGTTGAGATTTATCAAGAATACCTAGAAAAACATGATGAAAAATTGAAGGAAATTCTTATGCTCCATAACTATGAAGATGTTGCAAATTTGCCTAAAATTTTTAAAGTGATTAACACAATTGAAAATGATCTAGATGTTAAAAGGAAAGAAAAACTAGCTAAAAAACAACTAGCTCTACAAAAGAGCAATAGAAATACAAGTGAATCATTAAAAGCAGTTAACAGCCAACTATCATAAAGCATAGAAAAAGTTAATAACACATAAAAAAAGATTGATATAATACACTGTGTATTATATCAATCTTTTATTTATTTTTTCATTTGTTCATCTTTTTTGTCCTTATTACTAGAGGGTTTTGAATTGCAACTATGGCTACAATTTTTACAGCCACTACCGCAATCACCGCTTGCTTGCCTTTTTATATTAGAATATAATAAATAAACAGCTACGATAACAATCACACCAACAATAATATATTCCATAATCACATCACCTCTTTATATTTTGTACTAATACTTTTTTATTAACCAATTATAATACTACCTATATTAAATATTAAGAAAGAAACTACCCAAGCAAGTATTAATTGATAGGATACGGAGAAAATAGCCATTTTATTTCCGTATTCTTTTTTCATAGTTGCAATTACTGACACGCAAGGTGTGTAGAGTAATACAAAAGAGAGAAAACTATAAGCGGATAGTGGCGAAAAATAACCAGGTAAGATATTGGTTAAATTGCCTCCGTATATAACACCCATGGTACCTACAACTACTTCTTTAGCCATAAGACCAGTTAGAAGTGCTATAGAATTTTGCCAAGAAGCAAATCCAAGCGGGATAAATATTGGGTTTATAAATTTTCCGATTATAGCGAGGAAACTAGAATTTATGTCAACCATACCTGTAATGTTGAAATTTGATAAGAACCATACTATTACAGAAATTGAGAAAATTATAGTGCCTGCTTTCTTTAAGAAACCTTTACCTTTTTCCCAAGTATGTAGTAATAAGGTCTTTGGTTCTGGTAATTTATATTCTGGTAATTCTATAATAAAAGGCTCTTCGTCTTTTCTAAACAAAGTGTGTTTGAATAATATACCAATTCCAAAGGCTAAGCCAATACCCATTAAGTATAATGAAAATACTATTAAGGTCTCGCGTCCGGGGAAAAATACTGATGCAAAGAGTGCATAAACTGGTAGTCTAGCATTGCAAGACATTAGAGGTACTAAAAGAGCAGTTAATTTTCTGTCTTTATCACTTTCTAAAGTTCTAGCAGACATTATAGCTGGCACTGAACATCCAAATCCAACAATCAAGGGGATAAAGGCTTTGCCTGAGAGTCCCATTTTTCTCATTAATTTATCCATTATAAAAGCAGCTCTTGCCATGTAACCACTGTCTTCTAAAAATGATATACCTAAGAATAATGCCAATATAATCGGCAAGAATACTACCACAGAGCCAACTCCACTTATAATACCATCGACTATAAGAGAAGAAAACCAATCACTATTACTTGCAAGTATATTACTTATAAATGGAATAAGAGAATCATTAAGTAATGTATTTAAAAGATCAGCTAAAGGTTGTCCTACCCAATTGAAAGTAAACATAAATATTAAAAATAAACTACCAAAAAACAATGGATAAGCCATAAATCTATTAAGAACAATTTTATCTATTATTTCGGTAATAGAAATTTTATTATTATTGCGTTTATTAGTACAGGATTTTAATAAAGACTCAATGTAACCATATGTTTCTTTTTCATCTTTAAATTTTAAAGTGTTAGGCGTTGTAGTGATATAATCTTTGTTAATGAGGCAATCAGTAACATCAGATATTCCCGTGCCTTTTGAAGCTACAATAGGTATAATTTTCATCCCTAGTTTTTCTGATAAAAGCTTATAATCAATATCAAAGCCTTTCGATAGGGCTACATCTACCATGTTTAATACTAAAATTATTGGTATATTAAATTGTCTTAATTGTGTTGTAAGATATAAATTTCTTTCAAGATTTGATGCATCAATAATATTTATAATTACATCTACATTTTCATTTTCCAAAAACTCTTTAGAAACTTTTTCTTCGTTTGAATAAGTATCCATTGCATAAATTCCTGGCAAATCAACAAGTTTAATTTGATTATTAATTATGCCTTCTTTTTTATCTACGGTTACTCCACCCCAATTACCCACATGTTGATTGGATCCTGTAAGTGCATTAAATAAAGTCGTCTTACCAACATTAGGATTACCTAATAGTGCAGCAGTAATCATTTTAATCCTCCTTCTTATGCAGTTTTAACATGTATATTTTTAGCATCATTTTTTCTAATAGCTAAATTGAAACCACGTAAATTTATAATTATAGGGTCGCCTAGTGGAGCAGTTGCTTTTAGTGTTACTTCTGTGCCTTCTATGCAACCTAATGCGAATAATCTTTTCATAAATTTCTCATCGCCATAAATTGATTGGATGAGTGCTTTATCTCCAGGTTTTAAATCATAGATGCTCATAATAATCACTCCTCATTGAAAATAATTCTCAATATCATTTTACCATCATTATTTATAAGTGTCAATATAAAAATAATGCTCAAATGTACTAAATTTTTAAAAATACTTCATATAATAGGGGAAACTGTGATAACATATAAATAGAGAAGAGTTGTAAACAAGTTAGTAAACTTAGTAGAAAAGAGTGATAGTGTGATTACAAAACTTAGTAGTATTAAGGTGGGGGAAATTTCAACAGAAAATGCCCTTGTCATAGACGGAAATGAGAACCTCTTTAAAGACGCATTGTTTTTTGATTTAGAACATTATATTTATAAAAAACCTATATGTATTGGAGTTTTTGGATGTTGTATTTATGATGAAGCATCAAATGAGTTAAAGGTTACTCAATATATGGCGGAAAATAAAAAAGATGCTGTAGAAATATTATCTCTAGCTAAAAATTATTTTGAAGAAATGAAGAATAAATATAACAAAAAATGCATTGTTACGTTTTCGGGAAATAATGATTTTACAGTTATAAATTATTTGTTAAAGGCACACAAAATAGACTTTTTATTAGAAGGATATTTTCAAGATGTAGATCTTCAAAAATGTTATGAAAAAGCTGAAGGAAATTGTATTGGGCTTAAAGCTTTAGAAAAGATATTTGATATTGATCGTGAAAGTGAATTAATTAGTGGATCTAATTTAGCTAAAACCTTTGGTAAAATAGTAAAAGATGATGACTATATAAATAGAATGCCTCAGGAGAAAAAAGATAAAATACTACTATATAATCAACAGGATGTTGTGAGTTTATTCTATATATATGTGGACTGGTTTAATAAGGTAGGATTAAAAACTGAAGAAATTGAAGCACAGCAATAGCTGTGTTTTTTTATTGCAGAAAAAATATGTATAGAGAATTCTTCTTCGTACCTTGCAACAGAGCTCGAAACTAGGAAATACCATTAATAAACTCTAATCTTTCGCTCATATAAAATTCTCTAACGTTCACATTCGCCTTCCTGGCTCAGGTTCACTAGCCTGCCGTCCTGGCAGGCTTACGAGAATTTTATGTTCGCGAAAGAAGAGTTTCTAAATAGTATTTCAATAGTTTTGTCGCTTCTGTTTCAAGTCACTTTGAAGAAAGTCTATACATGAGTTTGTAATAAAAAAATATAAAGTGAAGTAATAGTAGATGATTATAAGCTTAATGTGAAAGTTAAGTAATCAAAAATGTTGATAGAGTTTGTATAAAGAATAGTGATAATTTATTAATGAGGAATACTAGAACCCTTTACATAATATTGTAATAGAAAGTACTTGCAATTAAATAATGGGGGGGAAGAGTATGGAGAAGATTCGAAAGAACATTGATGCAGCTATGGGAAGGATTAAATCAGATTTGGTATTAAAGAATGCAAAGTTTATTAATGTGTTTACTGAAACGATAGATAGTGGGGATATTGCTATAGTTAATGATATTATTATAGGTATTGGTAATTATGATGGGGAAAGTGAAATTGATTGTTCGGATTTATATGTAACACCGGGATTTATAGATGCGCATGTGCATATAGAATCTTCTATGGTTATGCCCCAGCAGTTTGGAAGGGTAGTAATTAAAAAAGGTGTGACTACCGTAATAGCAGATCCACATGAAATAGCTAATGTAGATGGAATGAAGGGTATAAATTTTATGCTGGAAAATAGTGTGAAGGCCCCTATAGATATTTTTTACATGCTACCTTCTTGTGTTCCAGCCACTAAATTTGAGGATAGTGGTTGCGTTATTAATGCGAAGGAATTAGAAAAATTAATAGATAATAATAGAGTTTTAGGCCTTGGTGAGGTAATGGATGTTGCTGCAGTTATAAATAAGGATGAAGATATATTAGAAAAAATAGAAATGGCAAAGCTTAAACATATTGATGGGCATTGTCCGAATATATCATATAGGGAGCTTAATGCATATTTGAGCTCTGGTGTTAAAACAGATCATGAGTGCACTAGTGCTAAGGAAGCCTTAGACAAAGTTAGTAGAGGAATGTACGTTATGCTAAGAGAAGGGTCTGCTGCTAGAAATTTAAAAAACTTACTTCCAGCTGTTAATAATCATAATTATGGAAGATTTTTATTCTGCACTGATGATAGACATATAGACGACGTGCTAGAGGATGGATCTATAGATAACTGTATTAGAATGTCTATAAAGCAAGGGCTTAATCCTATAAAGGCTTTTTTAATTGCCTCATTTAATGCAGCTAAGTGCTATGATTTAAAGGACAGAGGGGCTATAGCCCCAGGGTATAAAGCGGATTTGGTGCTATTTGAAGACCTAAAGGGTTTAAATATAGTAAAAGTTATTAAAGATGGTAAGCAGTACACAGAGCTTCAGGATATAAAACACGAAAAATTAAAAATAAGTTCTTCCATGCATATGGAGTTTATAAATAGTGATATATTTAAGGTGGAAAGTAAAGCTAAAATTGTAAATGTAATAAAATTAATTCCAAAATCATTAGAAACTAAATTGGTACAAAGAAAAACAGAGAATGAGCATGGCTGTATAAAGAGAATGGTGGAAAAAGATATATTAAAAATCGCAGTGTTTGAAAGACATCACAATACAGGTAAGCATTTTGTTGGATTTATAGAGGGCCTGGGACTAAAGCATTGCTCTATAGCACAAACAATATCTCATGATTCTCATAACGTTATAGTAGTGGGAGAAAACGATAAGGATATGGAGGTGGCCGTTAATGCTCTTATAACTATTGGTGGAGGAATCGTTATGGTGTCTGAAGGAAAGGTTATTGCTCAGTTAGGCTTGCCAATTGGAGGTATAATGACTTTTCAAACTCCATACATGGTGGCAGAGCATCTAAAAAGGCTCAGTAGGATTGCTAGAAACTTCGGAGTGCGAGAGGAATATGATCCTTTTATAAGCTTATCTTTTATGGCTCTTCCAGTAATACCACAGGTTAAAATTACTGCTAGAGGGATCTTTGATTATAATAAATCTGAGTTTATAAACCTTTTTGTCGAATAATAGGGAAAAGAAATTTTTTTTGAAAAAAATGAGATTTACTTGTGTTATTTTTATACTTATTTGTAGTTAATTAGCCTAGGTACTAATGTAATAATCATAAAAACAAAGATAAAGACTTGGAAATGCTTATATGCAATTTTTGTTACAGATAAAATACAAGTGGCATATTAAATTGTAAATATAATTTAATTTAAAAAAAATAAATAGCCTAATCCTTTTGGGACAGGGGCTATTTTTTTATTACCACAAAATACAATATTTTTTAGTATTTAATTGAATTCCCTTAGATTGTGATATATAATAACTTAACTAGTAAATCATAATATAATTGTTTTTATTATGATTTATAATTAGATTTACAGCATAAAGAGAAAAAAAACAGATAATATGTTTAATAAAGGGGCATAGCCAATGAGGAATATGGCAAAAAAAAGATTGGGAGATTTATTAGTTGAATCTAAAAAAATAGATTTAGAACAACTTCGGAATGTGCTCACAAAACAGCAAGGAACCGGGAAAAGAATAGGTCAAATTCTTATTGATGATGGTATTTTAAGTGAAGAAGATATTTTAGAAGTTCTAGAGCAACAATTATCTATAAAGAGAGTACATCTAGATAGGGAAGATATTGAGCAAAAAGTTGTTCAACTAATCCCAGAAATTATCTCGAAAAAATATAACTTAGTTGCTTTTGGTATGGAAGATAATAAGCTAAAGGTTGCCATGTCTGATCCACTAAATATATTTGCAGTAGACGATGTTAAGATATCTTCAAGTTTTGATGTTGAAATATATATCGCATCAACAAAAGATATTAAAAATACAATTGATAAATACTATGCTAATCAAAATGCGAAAAAAGCAGCTGAGGATTTATCAAAAGCTCAAGGAACAAATGAAGATAAGGAAGAAAATAAAGCACAATTAGATGATATAAAAAGCGCACCAGCGGTAAGACTTGTTGATTCTATAATAAGTGATGCAATAAAGCTGAAAGCCAGTGATATTCATATAGAACCTTTTGAAAATCATATAAAAATAAGATATAGAATAGATGGTACTTTAAATGAGATAGCCAAATACAATAAAGATATATTTAATGCTTTTATAACTCGTATAAAAATACTTGCAGAATTAAATATTGCAGAGAAGAGAATTCCACAGGATGGTAGAATTTTAACGATTATAGATGATAAGAAAGTAGATCTGAGGGTCTCCACTTTGCCAACAATTCACGGTGAAAAGATTGTAATCCGTATACTAGATAGAGAAAATTTCTTAGTAGGTAAAGAAAAGCTGGGTATGAATGAAGATGACTTAGAAAAAGTAGAAAAAATACTTAAAAATCCATATGGAATAATTTTGGTTACAGGACCTACAGGCAGTGGAAAATCCACTACACTATATACCTTATTAAGTGAACTTAATGATAATAGTAAGAACATTATAACAGTAGAAGACCCTGTAGAGTACGTAGTAGATGGAATAAACCAAGTAAATGTAAATGTAAAAGCAGGACTAACTTTTGCATCGGGATTAAGATCAATTTTAAGACAAGACCCTGATGTTGTTATGATAGGTGAGATAAGGGATAATGAAACAGCAGAAATAGCTACCAGAGCATCTATAACAGGGCATATAGTGCTAAGCACAATTCACACAAACGATGCACCTTCAGCTATTGTAAGGCTTATAGATATGGATATACAACCCTACCTAGTAGCTAGTGCCATAGCAGGAATTATATCTCAAAGACTTGTAAAAAAAATATGTCCAATGTGCAGTGAAATTTACATGGCAACTGATTTCGAAAAAGAGATTCTAGGAATTCACGGAGCGGAGGAATTAATGCTTCACAAAGGCAAAGGCTGTGGACACTGTAGCTACAGTGGATACAAAGGAAGAATAGGTGTATATGAAATAATGGAAGTAACTCGTAAACACAGAGAGTACATTATGCGTAATGCTAGTGTAGATGAAATAAGAGATATATGCATAGAAAATGGAATGAAAACGCTGAAAATATCCTGTATTGATTTAGTGCTAAAAGGAATGACAACCATTCAAGAACTGGTTAAGATAGCATATTTGAAAGAATAAGGGGGTGAGTAAATGCCTACATTTAAGTATAAAGTTATGAACCATCAAGGCCAAAAATCAGAAGGGACATTTAAGGCTAATAATAAAAATGAAGTGTTAGCCATGATAGAGGATAATAATTACTATCCTATAGAGATTAAAGAAACATTAGAACGTGAGCAGAAAGATATATTTGAATCCTTTGAAAAAGTTAAAACAAAGGACTTATACATATTTTGTAGGCAGTTTCACACCATGATAAATGCGGGTGCTAATATTTCTAATGCATTAGACGTTTTAAGAAAACAAACGGTAAATAAAAAATTGAAGAAAAGCTTAAATGAAGCATATGATGATGTGCAGAAGGGGATATCTCTTTCGGAAGCACTCGGTAAGCATAACGATGTGTTTCCTGATTTACTGATAAATATGATTAATACTGGTGAAGTCAGTGGTAATTTAGATATAATAATGAGCAGAATGGCATCACATTTTGAAAAAGAGAATAAGATAAATAACCAACTTAAGAGTGCTATGGTTTATCCAATGGTCCTGGCAGGTTTATCAGTGGTAGTAGTGATTTTTCTTTTAACATTTATAATGCCCACATTCATAGGAATGTTTGAAGGCTCAGGAGTGCCTCTACCATTACCAACTAGAATAGTTATGGGATTAAGTGAATTTATACAAACTAAATGGTACATTTTAATTGCAGTTATAAGCGTAGCAGTTTATGGTGTGAAAAATTATACTAAAAGTCCAATAGGTAGATTATCATTAGATGGATTAAAATTGAAACTACCGATAATTAAAGATACTACCGAAAAAGTAATAGTATCAAGATTTACTAGAACATTATCTACAGTACTTGCTAGTGGGGTATCTTTGGTACAAGCCCTAGAAGTGGTACAAAGGGTAGTTGGAAATAAAGTAGCAGAAAATAGCTTAGAAGTAATTAAAGAAAAAGTACTAAAAGGAATATCTTTAGGTGAAGCGATAGGAGATGAATCTCTATTTCCAGTAATGCTACACTCCATGATAAAAATAGGTGAAGAGTCTGGTTCACTTGACGATATATTGGATAAGACAGCAAATTTTTATGATGAAGAATTAGAAGCTTCGCTGAAAAGAATGACTACAATGCTAGAACCACTGATGATAATAGTTATGGGAGTTATTATTGGATTTATAGTTATTGCTATGATGATGCCGATGTTTGATATGGTTAATACAGTTTAATATATGATGCAACTACAAAATGGTAATATTTCGTAGTTGAGTCGTTATTATATAATTAATTTATAAGGAGGCATTATTAATGGAAATGGATTTAATAAAGAAAAAGAAGAAAAAAGGGTTTACGCTGATTGAGCTTATTGTTGTTATTGCAATTTTGGGGATATTGGCGGCGATAGCTATTCCAAGGTTTGCAAAAGTTCAAAGTAGTGCTAAGAATAAAGCAAATGTTGCTACACAACAGGTTGTGAAAAATGCCGCTTCAGTTGCTTATTATGATGGAGTTGCTTTTGGTAGTATTGATGAAGACGAACTTGTTACCGATAATTATCTTGATGAAACAGCATATTATAAAGATGCATCTAATGCTGATGTAGCTGTAACAGTTAGCGTAGATGTATCTGGTAATGTAAATGTTTCTGTACCAGCTACAATTGATTAGAACTATTAGAAAAGCAGCACGATGGTCCGTCCACCAGTAGCAAGTTCAACCCTTCGGGTCTCACAAAGCCCCAAGGGGTCATGAATCAAATCCATTTAATGGAAAGGTAATGTAGCAACCATTAAACGGATTTGCTCCGCTAACCCATTTAATGGAATGGGGTCGGGTCAGCTACCCAGTATATGGAAATTGAAGCAAGTTCAGTTTCTTCTCAAGGCCCCAGGAGTCATGAACAAACTGCGAATGGAAATATTATATTAAACAAAGAGTCAGCAATGGAGCCTGATGGTAGAACAATCTACGTAGGCCAATAACTCAAGGTTACAAACATCAACTTCCAGTTATTGTTATCACCTTAGGGTACGCAACAATAGCTGGAAGTTCATATTAAACATTTCAATTAAATAAACTAAAAAAGAGGTGACTACTCATGTTCAACTCAAAAGTTATATCCATAGACATAGGTTCAAAAAATACAAAACTAGTTTTAGGAAGTCAAAGCAAAAAAAATGTTATCATAGAAAAAGCCATCAATATTCCTACTCCAGTAGGATATTATAATGATGGAAATATTTTAGATATAACTAAATTCAAAACTGATATTTTAGATGTGATACAAAAGGAAAATATAAAATGTAAAAATATCATTATCACCACAAAAAGCACATTAATTATAACTAGAGATATTGATACCCCAGTTGCTAAAAAGGAAGATATGGACGCTATAATTAAGTTTCAAATGGAAAAATATTTACCAATTAGGTTTGATGATTATATAATGCAATATAAAGTATTAAAAGAGTTTGAAGAGGTCGGTGTGAAAAAAGCTAAGGTTACAGTAGTAGTGTATCCTAAAACCATGGCAGATGGATATTATAATTTAATAAAGGGATTAAAAGGCAATGCAGTAGCATTAGATATTAGTTCCAATAGTATTAATAAGTTATTTACTTACGATATAAAAATTAATGATGAAAATTACAGTATGGAAGACACTGTTGCAGTTATAGATTTAGGATATGATTTTATGAATGTAAATATTGTTACAGGTGGAAATGTGCAGTTTACTAGAATTATCACTTATGGTGGCGCTCATATAGATATTGATATTGCTAAGCAGTTATCTATTTCAGAAGAAGAAGCAGAAAAGCAAAAGATAGAGTGTTGTAATTTAGAAGCAGATTCTCTAAGTAATATTCAGAGTTCAACGGTAAATAATATTGTAAAAGTACAAGTGAAAAATTGGATTCACGAAATAGAAAGATTGCTTAATTATTATAAAAATAAAGAACAAGGCAATAAAGTTGACAAGATATATATTTATGGAGGAAGTTCAAATCTTAAAGGTATAGAAACATTTATAAAAGATGCATTGAACTTACCTGTTATCAAAATACAGAGCTTAAGTAATGTAAACTGTTCTAAAATAAATGAATCTAAAGTAGATCTATCTAAAAAAGACATATTTAAAGTAGAATCATCTAAAGTAGATCCAGCTAGAATAGATGAGGAATTAAGCAAATATTTAAACGCTATAGGAGCGATAATAAGACTGAGGTAGGTGAAACTTATGAAGGATTTTAACTTTTTTTCTCAATATTCGGGAAGTAGAAAAGATTTTAAAAAAGAATATTTATATGCTGTTGTATTATCTATGGGGTTAATCTTATTCATTAGTTTTACTTATGCCTTTAATTATTTTAAAATAAGTAAGTTGAATTCAGAAATAGTGGATATACAGCAAAATTTAAATTCAAAAGAGAATATTGTTAAGTTAAAAGAAATAGAAGATGAAGAAAAGAAGTTGGCATTAATGAATCAGTATCATGATATTGTGGTAAATATTAGTGATGACATAAATAGTAAAGACATTATAGGTAGTCAACTAATGGATGAAATAAATTCTTGCGTTCCTGGCGGTGTGTATTTTAAAGATATTACTTTGGATGCTAGTGGAATGCAACTTAAAGCCGAAGGAAAAGATAGAGAATCAGTAGCAGTATTTGAGCGAGCTTTAAGAAACTTAGATAGTATAAAAGAAGTTCATGTTTCTATCATAGATTCGTCATCTACAGAAAACAAAAACCTTACTTTTAGTATATATTGTACTTTAAAGGACGGTGATAATAATGAAGGTAACTAAAAGGGAACAAATACTAATAGGAGCTTTATTGTTAATGTTATTAGGTTACAGTTATTATAATTTTATTTATACAAAACAAGATCAAAAGATAACTGAATTAAAAGCCAGTAGAGATGAGTATTCGCAAAAATGGGAGCAGGGTAAAGCAAAGATTGCATCACAAGATAAAAGAAAAGAGCAGTATAGCACTTTAAATACTAAAATATCTAAGGTAACAGATATGCTATTTCCTTCAATAGAGCAGGAAGAAATTATAGTAGTTTTAGACAAAATGATTAAAGAAAGTAATCTTCAAGCAGAAACGTTAGAATTTTCAGAAGTAAGTAGGGAAAACACCGCAGTAGATACAAGTAAAACTGCAAAAGTTGAAGACGATAGTAAAAATGCAACAAATGAAATAGACAAGTTAGTAAGCGACTTTAATGGTACGACTGTAAAAGATGGTACTAGTGAAAATACAAACATTACTAATTCAAATGTTATTGGTGCATATAAAATGCAAGTTACATTTAAGTTTAGCGGTAGTTATGATGAACTTATGAATTTTATAGAGAAAGTAGAAGATTATGATAAAAAAGTAATTATAAATAGCATATACCTACTTGAAGCAGAGGGTAGTGATTTATCAGGAACTATTATATTAGATTTTTATGGTGTTCCTAAGCTTAATGATAATTATGAATTTGACTGGGATTATAAAGCGCCTAGCGGTATTGGAAATCCTTTTCTTGGGGCATCTACTTAAGTATAAGTTAACAATGAAGGTATAGAGCTAGCAAATCTTTATGTTACAAAACCGAAAATGAGTAAAAATTACAAAAAATATAGTGATAAATGGATAGAAATATTTTGAATTTTGATGTGCTTTATTGTAAATTTGTTTTTAAAGGAGATATACTTATGATACCAAAAAATAATAAGGGATCTGCCCTAATTGTTGTTATTATGGTTATGGTTGTTATGACAATACTTGGTATGGCCATGTTAAATATTAGCCTTTCAGAAACAAGGCAAGCATCTAATGAAGATAAAAGATTACAAGCCCATTATCTTGCACGTTCAGGCGCAGAAGCCACTTTAAGCGCATTTGAAAATCCAGACATTGTTATTAAACCGATTGGAACATGTGAACCTGTATTTTTAAATAATTCAAACCAATTTGTTAATGCTCAGCCAGTAAATATGAACGGAAAATTTGTAGTCGAAATAAAAAAGGTAGGCTCTGTTACAACCATAATTTCTGTGGGCACGGTTGGAAATGTTCAACAAACAGTAATAGTAACAAGGGTAAAAGGAACTACCACAGTTACGGATCCGCCAGGTGATACAGTTTCTGGAGCCGATTTATTATGGTATGACCCAAGTAGTGGACAAGCAAGCGATGATGCAAATGTGCTTAGTGGGAAGGGGAAAATAGTAACAGTAGATTTTGATAAGCCTAACAAAAGGTTAAAGATTGAAAAGAAAACTCCAACTTACGAAGCGGATACTATAGTGTTCACCACTGATATTTGGAACTTTAAAAGCCCATTAACATTAAATGCAGGTATGTTAATTTTCGATGTAAAATTAGTTATGAATAGGAATGGTAAAAATGATGGAAAATTAGTTTTAAAGGTTTTACCCTCAGTTGGTGTAATTAGAACTGATAAAATTGATACAACTGAAAAATGGGGGAGAATACAATATGATTCACAATGGTACTATTATAAAAATGGTTCAGAAATAAAAAGTCATGATGAATTCAAAACATTAGATAAAATACCTATCGGAGATATTAATTTTCCTGGTTCATCTACACACGAAATTATATTTTATACGGATACTTGGAGCTAGTATATAATAAAAGAGGGTGAAAATATGACTAAAGGTAAAAGTGTAATTAAAAATCAAGAAGGTTTTACATTAATAGAAGTTGTTCTATCTATTGCTATACTGGCTATAATAAGTACATCTTTTCTTAAAATGTTTACAAGTAGTATAGTTGGTATTTCAAACTCAGGTAAAAAAAGTGATTCTCATTTTACCGCACAAAATCAAATAGAAACTAATATTAATGATTCTACGATTTTAACTGGTAGTGTAGTAAACACAGCTACAGTTATTAAGTTGACCTTCTCAGGAGATCCAACTAATGAAATCCTAATACCTGGACGACAAATTGATGTACCTTATAATTATGGTAGTACATCTAAAGAATTAACTACCTTTACTACTCATTAATAAAAAGTATTTTATTGTACTTAAAGGGAGATGTATCTTAATGTGCATTAATACTAAGAAGAAATTAATTTTTAAGTCAGGATTTACACTTGTTGAATTAGTTGTGACTATAGCAATACTTGGGATAGCCATTAACAATGGCTTATTCCATGGGTAACTTTGGATATAAATCTTTTAATAATGGTGTTGCAAAATCAGATATACAATCCAATACCAGGCTTGCGGCTAATTATATAACAAAAGAACTTAGGTACAGTAGTGATGCAACATTACTAACAACCATGCCAGCCACTAATGATCCAACTAAAAAATATATTTATGTAGATGGTGGAAAACTTAAGAAATATTATAATGGTACCATAACAAATATAATAGGAGGAACGTCAACAAATATTACGACTACATTGGAATTTGAAATTAAAGATAATACAGTATATTTTAAAGTAGAAGAGACTTTAAAGAATCAGACCTTCAATTTGGACTCTACGGTAATGTTATTGAATATTGGTGGTAATATTTTGATGGACGGGACTACTGGATCAGTAATTTCATACAACTAAACCAAATGTTATGGCTACGGTCATAAAAATAGTTTAATAACCGAAAAACATGTCAATACTTCTAAATGAGGTGATGGACATGTCTTTTAAAATTTCGTGGAAAACCCATGTAATATGTATTTTTATAGCACTTATAATAGTAAAAATTCTAGGAAGTAACGCAGATAGTATAATTGACAATTTTTTTCTAAGGCCTTTTATCTTTTATCCAAGTGAATACTTAGTAATTAATTTTTTTATATATGCACTACTTTTAATGGTTCCAATATCAATTATACACGAGTCTATACATGGATTTGCATTTAAAGTTTTTGGTGGTAAGGTTAAGTATGGGTTCAAAGGAATTTATGCTTATACTATGGAAATTTCACAGCTGCCTATAGAGCGTACTAAATTTTTAATTATTCTTCTAGCACCAGTAACAGTGATGTCTATTGCATCATTATTATTGCCGACTTCGCTTGGTGGTGTAATATTCCTATTTAATTTATTAGGTGCTTCAGGAGATTTATATATGTCGTATAGACTTATGAAATGTCACTTTAATAGTAAGATAGTTGATAGAATATATGGCTTTGATGTGGTATAGAAAAACTAATATAATATTTTAGATTAGAGTGAATTTTATCCTATTTTTAGGATTGAAATTCACTCTTTATTTTTGTTCAAATCTAAAGTACTGAAAAATATATTTTATAATTATTTTTTAAATCCATTAATATGGCATAATGCTTTATTTCAGCTCATTTAACTGAGAAGGTTTTCATAAATGATAAGAAATTTAGGATTAAGGGAGGTATATTTTATTAAAAGTATGGCTAATATTCTTTATATAACCATGAAGCTAGGTTACCATTTTTCCTATAGTAGGCTTTTTAATTATGGAAATAATAAAAAACTCTATAAAACAGCTATCATACGTGAAAGCACAATTTCTAACTATAAAAAGATATTAGCTCTCATAAGGAGTTAAAATAAAAAAGATATTAGGAGGAATTAGAAAATGAAAAAGACTTTAAAAAAGAAAAAAGGGTTTACCTTAATTGAGCTTATAATTGTAATTGCAATTATTGGCATACTGGCAGCAATTGCGGTGCCTAAGTATTCTAATATACAAAAGGATGCAAAAGTAAAAGCAGATATTGCAAGTGCGAGGGTCATTGCAGATGCAACGGTGTTGGCCATGAACGATAATGTGATTTTTGAAGCACCCCAAGCTCCTGTTGCAGCTGACATAGTAAAGTACCTTTCACAGTACCCAACACCTCAGTTAATATCGGGAGACTTTACAATAGCTGTGGCTGATGATTTAGTAACGGTAACAGTTGCTTCAGATAAAACTCAAACTATTGCAGGTGCTGATCTTGACGATACGAATGAATTTCAATTATACCCGGAACTAGCAACAAAAGTAGAACCCTATAACAAATAATAATAAGGTTTACTAATAGAAGATTGATAATTCTATTTAGGTTTAAATCTGATTGTCCAAAGCACATATGACTTTGGACAATAAATTTTTTAATGTTCTTATTTCTACATATATGTTAAAATTAACAATAGAGTCAAAAACTACAAAGCCAAACAAAAGGGGGCTCCACTAATGGAAAGCATTTTTCCAATAACAATATTTATTCTAGGACTATTAATCGGAAGTTTTTTAAATGTATGTATATACAGGATTCCAAGAGGGGAAAGTATATCATTTCCACCCTCGCATTGCACTTCCTGTGGTAATGGTATAAAGCCCTATGATCTTATACCAGTAATTAGCTGGATCTTCTTAGGAGGAGAATGCAGAAACTGCAAGGAGAAAATATCTAGTAGATATGCCCTAGTAGAACTTTCAACAGCTACGCTATTTTTATTAACTTATTTTAAGTATGGATTAGATATAAATCTTCTAAAGTTTTTAATACTAATACCTTTTTTAGTAATTATAGCTATGATAGATTATGACACAATGGATGTATACAGCACAACTACTTGGATGGCTATAGGAGTGGGTATTGTTTTTCTAGGGGTTAACTTTTACCTAGGTGAACAAGTACTTACCTACGTTTATGGTGGGATGCTTGGAGCGGGTACTATAACTTTTATTATTTTAATGTCCAAGCTTATTCTTGGAACAGAGGGTATGGGCTGGGGTGATGCTGAAATTTGCGGACTTTGTGGATTGTTTTTAGGTTTCAAATTAACCTTTATGATGCTGTTTTTTTCTTTCATAATTGGTGGGGTTATTGGTGGTTATTTACTTATTTTTAAAAAGAAAAAAGGTAGAGCGGAAATGCCTTTTGGTCCATCCATTATAATGGCAACTTTTTTAATAATTATTTATGGGGAGAAAATTTTAAATTGGTATTTTAATTTATATCTATAAATAATAGTAATAAACATAATGTTATTTGTGCATAATAAAAGCAAGTAGTATCATAATTATGTTAGATAACATAACGATTAAGGCTCTAATTATCGAATAGCAGTCTAAACATGTGGACTTTAACGTAAACTAGAGTATAACGTGAATGGTTTCGATAATCCTCCGACTATCTAGAATGGCTCTATTTGGCTATTTTAAGAAATCGGTGTATAATGAGACATAACTGTATTGGTTGTGAAGGGTTGATATAATGCAAAATGTATTGCAGAACATGAATAGCAAATGGAAGGAAAAAACCATGAAAGCAAAGAAAAGTGATTATCTTCAAAAGATTTATGAGAAAAGTCCTACTACCGGAAATTATGTTATACAGGTAGCTTTAGACAAGTATAATGATATATTTAATGATTGGGACCACGCTCCTTTCAAAAAAAGAGATATGGATCCGGATTTAGCAATTTTTCTTGAAAATTGTTTTGAAGAAATCCCGGATAAACATGGAGTGGATATATGCTTCTACTTACCAAAAGAGGGAAAAGACGTAAATAGAGAAGAATCTTTAATTGCAGGTATAAAAACTTATTATTCTTTTTATTTGCATCAAGAAATTAAAGTTTTAAAAGATAATTATCACAAGATATTTAAATATATAATAACATCACTTGGTCTCCTTGCAGTGTCTGTTTTTTTAGGTACAACTGTTGGTGATAATATATTCCTTGGAACTATACAACAAGGATTTAATATAGGCGGATGGGTGTTTTTATGGGAAGTTATTTCAATGGTTTTCTTTAGAGGACGCGAAGTCAGCTCTGAGATTACTAAATATCAGAGGTTTTTAAGTTCATTAATTTATTTTAAATATAGTAATTAGAAGTTATTATTCTTATGTATCAGGAAGTAAAGCAATTTTAAATAAAATACTAAACAAAATAATAAACACAAACCCTTTCTATAGATGTAAAATAGAGGGGGTTTGTGTTTTTCATAAGTATCATATAGTCGAAGGAGGAAATCTATGATTAAAAAAATAGTACGGTTTATAAAAGTGAAGTTTAATCGAAATAATAAAAAAATAATAGAGAGTATGGAAAGATTGGATAAGTACTCGACTGGTATAAAATTAGCGTTAATTATAACTACAATAATAGTATTCGCCATAATAGGAAGATATGTAAACACAGGGCTAGGGATAGTAGTGGATTCTGCTATTTTAACAATAATAGGGGTATTTGCATTACTGCTAAGTATGGCTTTGATTAAATTGATTTTTAAAGTGCTACGACATTTACCTAAAAAAACAACTATTATTTTACTTTCGGGAGTTTTAATATTAACTATTGTTTTTAAAGGTTTTTTATTTATAGAGCTATGGCAAGCAATCATTTGCACTGTTTTAATAGTTATGGTAGAAACATCTCTGGCTATTAACATAAAAAAAATGGGGCAAAAGGGTATTAAGAAAAATAAAGTGTTGTTTTTTTTACTCATTAGTATAGTTGTAAATGTATACTTAGGTATTTGGGCATTTACTAATGTGAATCTTGGTTTTAAGAAAGTAAATGAAGTTTCAATAGTAAATGGTGTACAAGCAGTTGTAGATAGTGATTTTAGAAATCCACTAGATGACCGCAAATATACTGTAGGCTCATTAACTTATGGAAGTGGTAACGATAAAAGACCTCAATTTGGAAAAGACGCTAAGTTAATATCTGGTACTGTGAATGCTACTCAAATGGTAGGGAAAATATCTGGATTTAAAGGTAAGATGAGAGAATTATTTTGGGGTTTTACTGAGAGGGAATATCCTTTAAATGGTACAGTGTGGTATCCAAAAGAGGAAGGTGTGTACCCCTTAGTTATGATAGTTCATGGAAATCATGCTATGGAAGATTATTCGGATAGCGGATATGCGTATTTAGGAGAATTATTTGCTAGTCAAGGATTTATAGCAGTATCCGTAGATGAGAATTTTTTGAATGGCTCTTGGAGTGGAAGTATGGGAAATGAAAATGATGCAAGAGCGTGGATGCTTCTTAAACATTTAGAGGTTTTTGAAAAGTGGAACCAAAGCATAGATAATATTTTTTATGAAAAAGTAGATATGGAAAACATAGCATTAATAGGCCATTCAAGAGGTGGAGAAGCAGTGGCTACGGCAGCAACGTTTAATAATCTTGACTTTTATCCAAATGATGCTGATATAGGGTTTGATTTTAAGTTTAATATTAAATCTGTTGTAGCTATTGCGCCTACAGATGGACAGTACAAACCAGGTGGTAAGTTAACACCACTTGAGAATGTTAATTATTTGGTGCTTCAAGGTTCACAGGATGGAGATGTATCAAGTTTTTATGGTGATTTACAGTATGATCGTATTGCGTTTACTGATGATAAAGAGTATTTTAAAACATCCCTCTATATTGAAGGGGCTAACCATGGGCAGTTTAATACTACGTGGGGGAATATCGATATAGGTGGACCTAGTGGACTGTTTCTAAATGTAAATTCAATGCTTGCGGGAGAGGAGCAGAGAGAAATTGCGAAGATATATATATCTTCTTTTTTACAAAATACTCTTTATAACAAAAGGGATTATATTAAATTATTTCAAAATTATAATTATGGGCAAAAAATATTACCTCAGACAAAATATATTAGTAAATTTGAGGATTCTAGTTATAGCGTAATAGCAAATTTTGAGGAGGACGTTGATATAACTACAGGTACAACTTCCGGAGTAAAGCTTAAAGGTGAGCGCTTTACATTCTGGAGGGAGAAAGATACTCCTTTAAGAAATGAGGAAGAAAAAAACAATAGTGGAGTATTTCTTAGGTGGAAAAATACTTATGGCATTGAAACAAGAAGTAAAAATAGCTTTGCAACTTACAAGGTTGAATTACCAAAAGATTTCTCTAAGAGGGAGCTAAGTAAGAGTAGCATATTAAACTTTTCATTGGCTGATACAGGATTTAGTGAAAATATAGATAATATTGATTTAACTATTGAAGTTAAAGATGAAAATGGATTAGTTTCAGAGGTAGCTTTAAGTGAGGTTGGAGTTTTAAATCCTGCATTTAAAGTGAAATTTACCAAATGGTCATTTTTAGAGAAAATATATGATAATGAAATGGAGATGGGGCTTCAAAGTTATAGAATACCACTGGAAAATTTCATGGTCAAAAACCCTGAAGTTAGTCTTAGTAATATTGAATATATTAATTTTATATTTAATAAAACCACTGAAGGTGAAGTATTATTAGATGACATAGGGTTTAGTAACTAAAAAAAGATAGAGATTACGGCTATAAAAGTCGGAAACTCTATCTTTTTTAGTTTTAGCACTATTTATTTTTTAAGCTTTTCAATTCCAATTTTAACTCTCTTAATGCTTTCCTCTTTACCTAAAATTTCAGCAAGCTCAAAAGCACCGCCTGGAGATGAAGCTTTGCCAGATAAAGCAGTTCTTATTGGCCATAACATTTGGCCGTTTTTAACTCCTAGAGTTTTAATGAATTCCATTATTGTAGTGTGCAATGAATCAAGTGACCAATCAGTTAGATTCTCTAATACTGGTAACAGACTTTCTAGATTTTCTAATGAATTTTCTGGTGTAGTTTTCATTTTTTTGTGTACATACAAATCAATATCATATTGTGGTAAATTTTCAATGAAGTCAATATGACTAGGAATTTCATGCAAGAACTCTATTCTTGTTTGAACAAGAGGACTTATTTTCATTAGATCTATATTCTTGTTAGTTATTAAATCACCATAAAAAGGCAGAGCCATCTTATGGAATACGTCTAATGGCAATTTCTTAATATATTCTCCATTCATCCATTTTAGCTTTACAGCATCAAAAACCGCTGGAGATTTACTCATGTTTTTGTAATCAAAGGCTTTAACTAGTTCCTCTAGATTAAAAATCTCTTCGTTAGTTCCGGGATTCCAACCAAGTAAGGCTATAAAATTAATTATTGTTTCCATTAAATATCCTGATTCTAATAAATCCTCAAAGGATGAATGGCCACTTCTCTTACTTAATTTTTGATGTTCTTCATTTGTTATTAGTGGGCAGTGGACATAAATTGGAACTTCCCATCCAAAAGCCTTATATAACCTATTATATTTTGGAGAAGAAGATAAATATTCATTTCCACGAACAACATGTGTAATGTCCATTAAATGGTCATCAATTACGTTTGCAAAGTTATAAGTAGGAAGTCCATCAGATTTTATCAAAATCATATCATCTAGTTCTGAGTTATTTACTGAAATTGAACCATAAATTGCATCTTTAAAAGAGGTAAACCCTTCAGTAGGATTGTTTTGTCTTATAATATAAGGCATACCTTTAGATAAATTATCTGCTATTTCTTCTTTGGTAAGGTTTAAGCAATGTTTATCATATCTAAAATTACCACTGTTTCCTTCTACTTCAGATTTTAACTTATCTAGTCTCTCTTTTGTGCAGAAACAGTAATAAGCTTCACCACTATCAATTAACTGTTTTGCATACTTAGTATATATGTCACGTCGTGCGCTTTGTACATATGGACCATAATCTCCACCAAGGTCTGGGCCTTCATCATGTTTAAGACCTGTAAGCTTTAGGGTGTTATATATTATATCTACAGCACCTTCTACAAATCTTTCTTGGTCTGTGTCCTCTATTCTTAATAGAAAATCTCCATCTTCATGCTTAGCTATTAAGTAAGCATATAGCGCAGTTCTCAAATTACCAACATGCATTCTTCCAGTGGGGCTTGGTGCAAATCTAGTTCTTATTTTTTTAGTACTCATTTTTTTCACTCCTATTGTTTAATTTTTGCTATATAAAAACATGAAATTTTTTCATATACTGCTCAAATATACAATACAATAGTACAATACTGTGCATTTTATGTCAAGATTGTGCATATCAAAGCTGGCTTAATTATGATTTAAATTTATAAATTAAAAGCCTCATCTAAAAATGTGTATTTTGGAAGACCATTTTCTATTGTTATTTTAGGTTCTCCCATTATTAATGGCAAAGTGTAATCATAGGCTTCCATTGTAACATTATTACCTTCCTCGTTTATCCATTCCATAGGGAAATACTTAATATTATTAGCAACCTTTGAAGCTTCAAGGACAAAAGTTTCTGCAATATAAGGCGAATTTGATATTCTTTTTATACCTATCATATTGCCGCTTATTCCGTTTATTGAATAAGTAATAGCGGCTTTGCCAACCTCAAAGGCTTCATCAATATCAGTTTGAGATGCACAGTGCATAGCACAGCGTTGAATTGTAGAAAGTTCTAAAACTCTAACTTTTTCAGCGGTATTAGTGCTTAAAAGTGATTCTTTAAGATAGCCACAAACTCCACCTAACTGAGCATGGCCAAATTTATCATTAACTGTTACCAAAGTTTCACCTAAGAATTTACCTTCTTTAGTCCTGATTCCCTCAGATACTACTACGAAAACATGGTTTTTCTCAGTAAGTTTTTTACTTACATCAGAAAGGAATTTGTCAGTATCAAAAGCTACTTCGGGAAGATAGATGAAATCTGCAGCAGGACTACCGTTAATAGTTGCGATACAAGCACTAGCTGCAAGCCACCCAGTATCCCGGCCCATAGTTTCAAGTATGAACACTCCTTTTGCAGGATATACACTGGCATCTAGGAAGTTTTCAAGAACTGATGTGGCAATTAGTTTGGCTGCGCTTCCAAAGCCAGGGGTATGATCCATAATAGGTAGGTCGTTATCTATAGTTTTAGGTATGCCTATAAATTTTACATCCTTATTATGTTCCTTTGCGTAGATGCTGAATTTATGTACAGTATCTTGTGAATCATTACCACCTATATAGAAAAAGGTTTTAATTTGGTATTCCTCTAATATCTCAAAAAGCTTTATGTACTCGGAACTGTTTTCTTCATGGGATTTTAATTTATATCTGCAAGAGCCAAGACCTGAGGATGGAGTATACTTTAATCCACGAGTTTCATCATAGGGAATGCTAGATAGGTTTACAATATGTTTGTCTAAAATACCTTGTATTCCATTTATACCAGCATAGACGTTATCGTAAAAGTGAAGACTATTATTGGTGTCGAGAATGCCAATGGCGCTAGCATTTATTACAGAAGTTGGACCGCCTGATTGTGCTACTATACAATTTTTCATTTATGAATTTCCCCTTTCATAGGACAGAAGTTGTGATTACAATCTATAGTATTTATACTTAATTATAATATATAAGCTTGAGTTACTCAAGTTATGATGAAACTTTTAACCGCATTTTAGCAATGTGAATGATTTTCTAATTGCTAAAGTGTAGGAAAAATATAAAATATGTAAAAATACTGGTATAAAATTAAATTGTCGCAAAAAATTCAAAGACTAATTTGGATATTAATGATAAAATATATATATAGTATTTGAATCATTCTGTAAAGTTTTTGTTTTATAAAATCAGGAGGGATACAATGGCAATTCATTCAAGTAATCATGGCAAACAATTGAAAAACAACATAATTTTAAAAGAAGTAAATATTAGAGGAAATTTATGTGGGGAATTCGCAGAGTATACTATCGACCATGTTTATGAAAATAGAGGAACAAATGATGTAGAGGCAGTTTATACATTTCCAATTCCAGAGAGAGCAGTTATATCAGGATTTGAAGCAGTACTTGGTGGAAGGACTATAAAAGGGTTAATACAAGATAAGGAAGAAGCCAGTAGAATATATGAGAACTTTAAGGGTAAAGATAATACAACTATTATTTTAGAGGAATTTAATGATAATATATTTAGAATAGTTATTGGCAAGATAATTCCTAATGAAGTTGTAAAAATAAAAGTGTCCTATATCGAAGAACTTAGCTACGAAGATAATAATATGAAATTAATTATTCCAACAATAATTACTCCTATAAATCTATCTAAAGATGATGAATTAATTTCTGGTGAAGATAGTAAAACAGGTAAAGCTTATAATTATAAATTTACTTTAAGGCTACTTGTCGAATCACTAACAAAATTAGAATTTAAGAGCTCATCTCATAAGTTAAAGGTTGAATATGAAGAAAATAATCTATACAAAGTAACTTTAGACGGAAAAAATCAAAAAATGAATAGTGATTTAGAAATAATACTAGAAGAACAAGAAAAATTAGAAACTACAGGAATGATTTATGATTATCCTAGGGCAGATAAGGGGATTTTATATTTAAGATTTATACCTGAAATTGAAATAGAGCAAGAAGTATCCGGAGCAAACTATATATTCCTTCTAGATTTATCTCAGTCAATGGGTGGAAATAAATTAATAGAGGGTAAAAATGCTCTTCAGCTATGTTTAAGGAATTTAACCATAGGGGATACCTTTAATATTGTAGCTTTTGGAGACGAACTTCACCACTTTTCTAAAGAATTAAAGGTTGATTTTAACGAAAAAAATCTAAGTAATGCTAGTAAGTGGATTCAAGATCTTGTAGCAGAAAAAGACGCAGTTATTTTTGATGCAATAAAATATGCATTACTTGAAAAAAGTGAAAGTGAGGAAAACATAATATTCCTCTTTACAGATGATTTAGTGGAAAATGAAAAAGAAATATTAGATTTCGTAGAAGAAAATATCAAAGAAAGTAGAATATTCCCTTTTGGAATAGATACTTCGGTAAATAGTTATTTCATAAATAAATTAGCTCAGATTACCTATGGCGTAGCGGAAGTTATTTATCCTGGGGAGCGAATTGAAGACATAGTGCTTAAACAATTTAATAGGATTAAAAATCCTCAAATTACGGACATTGAAATAGATTGGGGTAAAATGAAAGTAGAAACAACGTTCCCAAGAACAATTAGTTATATGTATGATAAAGAGCCATTTTCGATTTTTGCTAAGATCAATGGAGAAGTCGAAGGAGTTGTAACCTTAAAAGGAAAAGTTGGCAAGAATAGAATTCAAAGAAGAATTATGCTGAACGACTTAGAACTAGAAGAAAATGTTAATTTAATCGAAAAAGTATGGTACAAAAAAAGAATAGAATCTCTTCAACATAGAGTTAAATATGAACGAGGAGAATTGCAAGAAGCAATGAATAACAAAATTATTGAAATTTCTAAAAAAGTTGGTATAATTTGCAAAGAAACTTCTTTTATTCTTTATGAAGAGATGGAAGACCCAATACTAGGAATAAGAATAAGAGAAATATTGCCTGTTAAAACCACGAAAAGCTTAGAGATTTCCTATGATAAGTTAGATGATGATTCTGAATCAACTTCATTTTATTATAGAGATTTATCACAGTTAAAAGATAATAATGAGATATATGCTAATTTTCAAAAGAGTGAAATGCTAAGAGTTTTAGCTTCTAATCAATTAGCTAGTGGAGCCTTTGGTGTTAATGTTGAAAGTGGCATAGAAAGCAATATAAAATATACTATTAAAGCAATGTTAGCATTTATAATAGGTAATCATGACGTTAAGCTGTATACTAATCAATTAAATAAATCGCTTGAATATTTAACAAAAACTCTCAGAAACTCTGATTTAAATTTAAGTAAAGAAGTATATACACAATTATTATTAGTTTTAAAATTATCAATCAAAAAAAATATAGTACTATCTTCATCCAAAGTAGTTATAGAGAAGGAAATTCATGAAATAGAAGAAACATTTGCATTAAAGGATGTTGATTTAATGCAAATTCAAAATGACTTTCTTAATGAGTTAAAGGAAAGTTCAAATGAATCAAAAGATACATTGAATTTTATAATTAATACGACTATTTTAAAAACTGTTTAAAGTTAGTATAAAAATCCTATATGCCATGCATGTTGGGTTTTTATACTATTATATTAGATCTGAAAATGAGTTGGCTTTTTAATAGGGAGTAATTATTATGATATTAGGGTATATAAAAAATTTAAAATACGACAAAGAGGAAATAGTCCGGAAAAGAAATGTTATAAGAAATGAATTCATTATTAAATCTGAAAATGTGAGCAGCGGAAGGCTAACGCAAATGTCAAATGAGGACCTAAAAGTTTTATTCTCCTTGTATGACGAAGAATTTTTTGGTGGTTATTTTAATACAAAATTCATAGGGTGCTTAAAATTTTCACTATCCACTAGAATGACCTCTGCAGCAGGAAAAACCATCTATAGTAGAAAAATAAAAGAGTTACAAGAAGATGAGGAAAATTATGAAATTAGAATGGGTATAAAGTTCTTTTTTGAGTATTATAAAGTGGAAAGAGAGAAAATAGTATCTGGTATAAGCACTAAAGATTCTTTAGAGGCATTCCAAATAGTATTTGAACATGAATTATGCCATTTACTAGAATTACATATATTTAAAGAATCTAGTTGCAAAAAACAAAGATTTAAAATTATGGTTTATAAATTATTTGGTCACACAGAGGTGAATCATCAGCTTCCTAGTCAAAAGGAAATAGTATCAGAAAAATATGGTATAATAATAGGACAAAGAGTTAGTTTTTTTAGTGAAGGTAAGAAATATAATGGATTTATTCATAAAATAAATAAAAAAGCAACAGTTATGGTTTTGGATAAGGATGGTACTTATAGAGATGCGCCTGGAAATAAATATTCTAAAAGGTATGTAAGTTTTGAAAATATAATCTTTAATAAAAACAATCATATAATGACATAATATATGATATAATTTAAGCATATTTTACAAAGGATGGTGACAATTATGAAGAAAATTCTTTCGGCAATATTATGTAGTGTTTTAATCTTTACACTTTCAGGTTGTGAAAGAGCTGAGGTAAAAAAGGACAATGATTCAAAAGTAATTATTAAAGAAACTTCAGATGAAGTTGTAGAAGAAACCACAGAAGTAAAAGATGAGGAAATAAAAACTAAAGAAGTGGTACTATATTTTAGCGACGATCAAGCTATGTACTTAGTGGGAGAGAAAAGAAACATAGAAGAACTTACAGCTAAAGCCATGGTACTAGAACTTATAAAAGGACCTAGCGCACCAAGTGAAGGTGCAGAAAAATTATATGAAACACTGCCTTCCGATTTAACATTATTAGACGTGCAGGTTAAAGAAGGAATAGCTAGTGTTGACATTAGTGGCAACTCAGTCAAAAAGATATCAGGTGGGTCTACAGGAGAGGGAATGGCACTATATTCAATTATAAACACTTTGATTTTAGACCCGAATTTAGGGATAACAAAAGTTCAATTTCTTGTTGATGGAAAAAAAGTTGATTCTATTAAAGGTCACTATGATGCTCGTGTACCTATGAGTGAAGATAGTGAAATGATAAAAAAATAATTTTAAACATAATTTAATAAGTTACAATAAAAAGGCAAGTTATTAATAATAACTTGCCTTTTCAACCTAGGATTTTCGACAACTCAAAGCAATCTACGCTACAACCTATATACATACCTACACACCCATATTCTATCTTTCGACAACATAAGAGCATTACAGCACACATACACATCTTTACTTGACAATATAGAATACCTTGGGAGCCATAAATAATCTCTCGACCAAGAATAACCCCTAGTTATATAATAAATACATTCATGTAAATAACAAATCAGTATGCTAGTCTTTTGCATCATACGGCCTTGACAGAAACCTTTGAAGTATAACAACGGAACCTATCGCTTTTATGATACAAAATATCCCTCACATCTTTGGTTTGTTATTTATTTAATGTGCCTAATAAAACCTGCGGCAACCTATACCATCTTAGCTCGACTATTACACATCCGGGAAAACCATATATATACAGTTGGGCACATATACAGCTGTTAAGAACCCATAATAATCTTCCCTCCGGCACATAAAAAACCCTTTCGGATATCGTATATACCTTTGGCCGAATACTCTAACACTAAACTTTAGCCTCGGAGCACTCTTGGCTCAACCACTTTAAATCATCATTAAAGTTATTGTATGTTTTTTTGAAATTAATATACCATGATAAATTTGGAAAATAAAAATTAATTTATATTAAAGATATCTTTCATAGAGTCTACTACAAAATCAACATCTTTTTCAGAAACCCAATTGTGAGTAACAAAACGCATTAACCCATCTTCTTCTCCATTGATTTTAATACCTTTACTATAAAGTTTCTCTACTAATTTCTCGCTGCTAAATCCAGTTTCTTTCATATCAAAGAAAACCATATTAATATGGATATCTTCCATATTTACTACTATGCCTGGAATTTTTGATAACGTTTTTCCAAGGTGTAGAGCATTTTTGTGATCAATTTTAAGCTGAGGAATCATTTCCTTTAAGGCTACAAGTCCTGCTGCAGCCAAAATACCACATTGCCTTAAACCACCACCTAAAAGCTTTCTTTTCTTTCTTGCTTTATCAATAAAGTCTTTATCACCGCAAAGCATAGAACCTATAGGTGCACAAAGAGCTTTAGACATACAAAACATAACAGAATCACAATATTTAGTGATTTCTTTTGCATCTACATCTAGATATGCAGCAGCGTTAAAGAGCCTTGCACCATCAACATGAACTGGCACTTCATGATTTTTTGCTATGGTATAAACTTTTTCCATTGTACTTAAAGGTATTACTCTTCCAACGGAATGAGCGTTTTCTAAGCAAATAAGGCCAGTACCTGGATAATGTATATCTTCATATTCTTTTCTAATTTTAGCTTCGATTTTTCCAGGGTCAAGTTCGCCCTTATTACTTGTTATTGTTCTAAGCTGAACCCCTGCAATTATTGATGAAGCACCAACCTCATGCATTACTATGTGGCAGTCATCAGCAAGAATGACTTCATTACCTCTAGTGCAATGTGTAAAGAGTGCTAGTTGATTCCCAAAAGTACCACTTGGCACAAATAGTGCAGCTTCTTTGCCCACGAGTTTAGCCGCATATTCTTCTAGAGCTATTGCAGTTGGATCATCCCCGTAAACATCATCTCCCACCTGCGCCGTAAACATTGCTTGTCTCATATTCTGGGTAGGTTCGGTTACTGTATCACTTCTTAAATCAATATATTCCATTGTTTTCCCCCCTAAAATCACTATAGATATATTATAGCTTAAAAGTTTTAATGTGCCTAATATATATTTTTCTTTAGACAATATGATTTACTTACACACAGGTATAAATAATGGTATAATTAATTCTTAAAGTATTATTGTTGTAATTAAACGGAAAGCGAAGTGGTACTTATCAGTAAAGCATTATTTATTACAGAAAAACCAAGTGTTGCAGCGGAATTTGCCAAAGCCTTAAAAATAAATGGGAGAAAATCAGATGGATTTATAGAATCTGAAAAAGCAGTTGTTACATGGTGTGTGGGACATCTTGTTACCATGAGTTATCCCGAAAAATATGATGTAAAACTTAAAAAATGGTCTTTAACTACCTTGCCATTTTTGCCTAAAATATATAAATACGAAGTTATAGACGGCGTGAAAAAACAATTTAATATAGTTAAAAATCAATTGATTCGCGAAGATATTGATAGAATTTATGTTTGTACAGATTCGGGGCGCGAGGGGGAATATATCTATCGTTTAGTGGATGATTTGGCTGGTAATCCTGTAAAACAAAAACGAAGAGTGTGGATAGATTCACAAACAGAATCAGAGATTATTCGTGGAGTTAAAGAAGCAAAGGATTTAAGTGAGTATGATAATTTATCGGAAGCTGCTTATTTAAGAGCAAAAGAAGATTATCTAATGGGAATTAACTTTTCTAGGCTTTTAAGTTTAGTCTATGGAAAAACTGTAAGTAATTATCTTGGTAAAAAATATATAGTTATTGCAGTGGGTAGAGTAATGTCCTGTGTGCTTGGAATGGTGGTTCAAAGGGAAAGAGAAGTTAGAGAATTTATTGTTACCCCTTTTTATAAGATTATTGCTAGCTTTAACGTAGAGGAAGGCTGTAATTATGATGGGGAATGGAAAGCAGTAGAAGGCTCTAAATATTTTGACTCGCCACTACTTTACAATGAAGGTGGATTTAAGACTGAGGAAACCGCAGAAAAATTAATAGGGGAACTTAGAGATTTTAGTAGTGATGGCAAAGCTATAGTAGAAAGTATTACAAAGAAAAAAGAAAATAAAAATGCTCCACTTCTGTTTAATTTAGCAGAAATACAAAATGAGTGCTCAAAAATATATAAAATAAACCCAGAACAAACTCTTAGTCACGTTCAAGCATTATATGAGAAAAAAATGCTTACATATCCTAGGACAGACGCTAGAGTATTATCTACATCAGTGGCTAAAGAAATAGATAATAATATAAGAAAATTAATTAATTTAAAAGGGGAATCTGATATAAAGGGAATAGCTGAGAATATTCTAGAGAAAAAGTGGTACAGTAATATAGCTAAAACAAAGTATGTTGATGACAGTAAAGTTACAGACCATTATGCTATTATCCCAACAGGTGAAGGGCTTCAAAATTATTTTTCATTAAAAGATTTAGAAAAGAAAATCTATAATTTGGTGACTAGAAGGTTTTTGGCAATATTTTATCCACCTGCTGTGTATAACAAAGTTTCTGTTATAACAAAAATTGAACAGGAAAGATTTTTTACCTCAGATAAGGTTTGCACAGAAATAGGTTATTTAGAGGTTTTGAAACCTGTTAGCGATAGTAATGATCACGAAACTAAAAACATGAAATTTTTAAGTACCTTAAAAAAAGGTCAAACCGTGAAGCTGGAAGATTTAGTGGTAAAAGAAGGTAAGACTTCTCCTCCTAAAAGGTTTACTACAGGTTCAATAATTATAGCCATGGAAAATGCAGGTAAGCTTATTGAGGATGAAGAACTAAGAGAGCACATAAAAGGCTCTGGCATTGGCACAAGTGCTACCCGTTCAGGGATTTTAACAAAACTTGAAAAAATAACATACATTAAAGCTAATAACAAAACACAAGTGGTTATGCCTACACTCCTTGGAGAAATTATTTATGATGTGGTGAAAAACTCTATCCCTACGCTGTTAAATCCAGAGTTAACAGCTAGTTGGGAAAAAGGATTAACAATGGTTACCCAAAGTGAAATAGCAGGGGATTTGTACATGGATAAGCTTGAAAATTATATAATTAAAAATACTGATAGAGTACTTCAACTAAACAATGGGGCAAGACTTAAAAATAATTTCGATAGGGTAAGTTCGTTTTACAAAAGTCCATCAAAGGTGGAGGAATAATTCTCGAAATTTAAAAGAATCATATATTGAGCAGAAATTAATTCTACTCATATATGATTCTTTTTTTACTTTATAATTAATTCGAATAATTTTTTAGCTGCTTTTTTAGGACCATGTTTTTCTTGCCCTTTTATACCAAGGGAGGTCCTAATTTGTCCAACTTTTACCCCGGTTTTGAAGAATTCTTCAAAATAATTAACTATCAGTACATCTACTAGTTCCTGTTTTTGAACAGGTCCAAAAGGATTTGCGAAATAGGAGGTTACAAGGCCTAGTTCAGTAGTAGTGCCTTTTGCCATCCTTGCACCTGTTTTGCATACATTAATGGCGTCTTTTGGATTTGTAAAGAAATCAATTTCTGAAGTTCCGTCCTTTACCTCTTCATAATTATTTGCATAAAGGAATAAGTCTATAGGGTATCCTTTAATAATATCTTTATAGCTTGCTACAGGCATAACAAGTCTTGCGTTAATTTTATCAGGATTCATAAATATACTTCTATCAATTTCTTTAAAGGCATAACCTGCGTCCAAATCATCAAGTCTCACGAAAGCACCAATTTCTGTTCCATAGGCCAGTGGCTTCTTACCACCGTTCATATTTAAGAAACCCATGTCATCAAAGACTATGGTCATGTCACTTATATAATCTTCACTTAAGCTTCTAAAAGCTTCTAAGCACTCTGATTTACCTGCACCACTATCACCCATAATAACTACATTTGCACTGTTACCATTATTCATAACAATGTTTACCATTGCACCGTGGATTGGTAAGTAGCCTCGTTTAATCATTATTAGGTTATGCAGAGTTAAAGTCATTTTTTTCACATAGCCGAAGTAATCAATTTCGTCGCCATGACTTATATAACCTAGCATAATATCATTTTCTACATCATCATAAAATATTGTTTTAATTTTAGAATAAGAATCCTTAGCACCAAAAACAAAAACTATATCCGGTTTAATGCCTACATATTCTTTTTCTCTTGCCATTTCGAATAGATTACATAGGGTTATTGCATGAGCCATAAAATCTCTGTGAATGTAGATAAATGCAAGCAGAGTACCCACTTTAGCTGGATAACAAAACCAATGATCTGCACTTATGGAACAGTCTTTAAGGGGATTTTCAAAACATTCTTCGAAGATACCATCACGAGTATTCTTCTTAGGATAGCTAATATAAGGTAAATCTAGCATTATTGTATCAATAAAGGGAATGTGCTTTAATAGTTCATATCCAGAAGGCATAGGCCAATTTATATTATTAACAATTAGTCCAGCATTACCACCAGCAGGTAGCTGCCTGTAAACAGTAGGTTTGTGGCCAGCAACATTCTCTTCTATTTTTCTGTATAAATTAAGAATAAGCATAGAGAAATCGTTGTTTGCTTCAATAAAACTTGTTTTTTCTAAACCCTCATTAATCTTATTGTTTTGAATTACAGTGTATCTTTCAAGCCTTCTCCAAAAACTATAAAAATCCTCTATGAAATCGATGAGGTTATCCTTTAGATTTATAAGAGCACTATATTTAGTATTTAAATTTATGATTTCATTTATATTTAATATAGTTAGGAGTTTAAATAAATGTATAATGAAGACATCTAATTCTTCGTTTTCTAGGTGTGCGTTTTGGATTAAATATTTATAGCTATTTGATTTTTTCTTTTTTATTTTCTTAAGATAAGCGTTGAAAACCCTTCTAAAACCGTCACTTTCTAGTAGTTTCTCAGGACTATTACAATATTTTGCAGTGAAATTTATCATGACCTTATCGTTACTTAGAGAAAATTCTTTTTTCAAATTGGCACCTCCGTAAATTTATACTTATTAATAAATGATATTTATACAAGCTGATACCGTCATAATTGACAACGAAAATGACCGTTATATACTATTATACTTCAATTATGAAATGTTAACAACATTAAAATTGCAAAAAAACATATTATAAACTATTATACAAAAAAATAGACAAATAAAAAAATGAGATAAAATTATAGTGTAATTATTGGATATTCTAAGATATACTATAATATGTGTATGAAATGAAATAGACTAACATATTTATGTTTTATTTTAATTTGTATTAGAAGTAGTAAAGGGGAGAGATATAATGAAAAATAAAAAATTGCCTCACTTATTGGCAATTATCTTAATGGTGATATGGAGCTTATCTTATTTAAGCATAAAGGTTATAGTGGATGAGGTAAGCCCTGCCTTATCAGCATTTTATAGATTTATAGTAGCCGCAATAATATTATTTATAGTATTGAAAGTAAAGTTTCCAGAGGAGAAGGTTTTAAAAGAGGACAGGTTTAAATTGGCATTGGGTGGGCTCTTTGGAATAACAATATATTTTATTTTTGAAAACTCGTCTGTAGCATATACCTCGGCGTCTAATGTGGCAATCTTAATATCTACCATACCTATTTTCACTTTGTTTTCTCAAAGAATAATTTATAAAGAGAAGATGAGCTATGGAAAAATTATTGGCGCTACCTTAAGTGTAGTTGGAATTATTATAATAATTGTATCTAAAGATAGGGTAAGCTTTTTTTCAAAGGGAAGTATAGGAGATTTATTGGCCCTTGGAGCAGTATTTTCTTGGATAATTTATAATATGGTCTGTACTAGTTTTAAAGGGAAATATAAAAGTATAACTATAACTACTTATCAAATCATGTGGGGGTCACTATTTTTAAGCCCCTCACTGTTTTTAAGTAGTCTACAAGTTCCTTCTACTAAAGTTATATTAAATATAGTGTTTTTATCCATATTCTGTTCTTGCATTGGGTACATAATATATGTGTATTGTCTAAAAGAACTTGGAGCAACCATTACCACAACATATATAAATTTACAACCAATTATGAGTCTATTTGCAGCGTCGGTGATCCTAAATGAAGTAGTAACTGCTTGGCAGGTAATTGGGTGCGTCGTTATAATTATAGGAGTAACTTTAGTGAGCTTTGATGGTAAGTTTAATTTTCATCGGGAAAAATAGCATTTATTACATTTACGATAGTTTCATTGGCAATTGTATAATTAACTTGTAATCCATTTCTTTCACTCTTAATAACACCTAATGATTTTAGTTTTTGTAGATGTTGGGAAACAGTGGATTGAGGAAGATTTAGACAACCTTGCATATAACTAACGTTGCAACTTCCTTTGCCCATAAGTCCTCGTATAATACATATTCGCACTGGGTGGGCAAGAGCTTTTAGTAAATCTGAAATTTCTGTATATTGTTGAAAATCGTTATTCATAAAAAATCTCCTAACTATATTTCTTTGTATATAAATAAATTTTATTTTTAATTTAGGTTATATATTTTCATATTAATATATAACGTTATAAATGTCAATATTTCCGCAGGATATTGGTCAAAACAATAAAAAAATTACTATATTAGCTAAATACTAATATAGTAATTTTTAAAATTAAAATCTAATTCTACTACCACCACGATTATTTTTCCTTTTAATAAAGGAAATTAAGAAGATAATTAAGACTATAAGTGCAATCAGTACAATAGCAGCTCCAGCATAGATAATTATGTTGTCTTTAATGAGAGTAGATTTTGAAATTGTTGGATATAATTCAAAGCTAATTTTTGAATCTCTTTGTATTAAATCTAGTGTTCCCACAGAAGTCTCTTTATCAAGTTTCCATGGATTTATTCCGGAAACATTAAAAGCAATTTCTGGTTTAACATCATTATTATAATAAGTTAAATCTTCTTTTGCAGTAAGCGGAATATCTATTGTTTTTTCTGGTCCTATGAATGGGATAACCTTGTAAGGTACAGAAATTGTTTTAAGTTCAGTATCTTTTTTATTAAGTACTTCTTTCTTAGCAGCATAACTATAGTCAATTAGTTTTGTCATATCTTCAAAGACTTTTGTATCTTTATCATCATCCTCAGATTTCATAACAACTCCTATAATTTTGCGACCGTCACGTTCATATATAGAAACTAAGCATCTTCCAGCTTTGTCTGTAAGACCAGTCTTACCACCAACGTTTCCGTCTATTCCAAGAAGTTTATTTCTGTTTTCTATAGGAGCTTCAGGTCCATTAGAGAATTTTACTGTACTAGTTTTTTTAGCCATTGATTTTTTTACCCATTCGTTGTTGTAAGCAGCTTTTCCTAAAAGAGTTATGTCATATGCAGTTGTATAATGTTCATCGGTCATATCATCCAAACCATTTGGAGTGACAAAGTGAGAACCCGTCATTCCTAGCGATACCGCTTTTTTATTCATCATTTTAATAAACTCAGGTGTAGTTTTGCCAACGTTATCAGAAATCATATAAGCAATATCATTTCCTGAAAAAAGAAGAAGTGCATCCATTACATTGTCTGCTGACATAGTATCACCCACTGCTACTGGATGTAGATTAGCATTATAGGTGAAAGGGGGTTGAGCCTTTGCTAATGCTGTATAGGTTAAGTTGTCTGTTATTTTCATATTTTCTGCAAGTAATAAGGCCGTAATGAGTTTTGTAATACTTGCCGGGTACATTTTATTATCAATATTTTTAGTATAAATAATTTCGTTAGTCTCTAAATCCACTGAAACGGCAGCTTTACCAATTAAGTTTAGCGGTTTTTCAGCAGCAAAAACAGTTGTAGAAAAAATTATCGTGAATGCTAGTGTGAATAATATAATGTTACTTCTTCTTTTCAATTTTCATCTCTCCATTATAATCAAATTTTATATTTATTGCCGATAAATACAAAGATAGTATATCATTTTAAGATATTAAGAACAAGTTAACATTTAACTATCTACATAAAGTTTACATCCCAGTAAAACCGATATAATGCTTATTATAAATGTAGCAATAGCTACACAAATCAGAATTGTATTTACCTCAGGCATAATATAAAAACTTTCAAGAAATTCTACTTTACCAGTGCTCGGAGATATTGGCATATTGATTTTCAGTAGAAATAACAGCCCATAACCAATAACAGCAAACCCCACAAAGCTTGAGAGTCTTAGTTTTTTGTTTTTTATAAAAGTAATTGCCATGGCTGCAAAAATAATTATTAAAAATATAAAAATCATTAATAGATCCCCTTTTGAGGTGTCTATTATTTGATGCACTGCAGATTCTGGAGGTGTTTCGCTTAAACCCTTGGAAGATATAAGATATACAAGGGCAATAATAATACCCATTACCACAGAACTGAAAATCAAAATCATAATATATGCTATAAATAGTGTTACTATTGGGAAGAAAAATATATTTAGTGCAGCATATTTTCTGCTTACAGGAACGGTTTCAAATAGGCGCTGATTACCGTAAAGTACTCTATTTGTCATCCATACGATTACTATAGGTGCAGCAATTGGTAAAAAAGTAGTCGAACTCATTGTATTTCCGAAAAATATAAAGACGTTCATAAGGAGCATCGTAGCAATAACAAAACAATATAGAAATATGGTCGGGGGGCTAGAAACAAACGGGGGATTTGAATGTGTCAATAGTTTCTGATAAGCAATAAGTTTTTTTAACATGTTGTGCACCTCTTTCCTTTATAGAGTCTGTATGATATTAACATTGATATTGTTAGTATTACTACACAAAGTAATATTAATATAAATTCATTATAATGGGGCATTAGTGTAATGCTTTTCCAAAAATGTACTTTATCAAGTTCAGTTACAACGGACAAAGTATTTTTAAATAATAAAAGCACTATGGGAATAAGTACAATTACTGATATAGTAAGAAGTTTTCTAAGGTAATTAAGCTTTATAAAAAATATGGGCAATGAGATACTTGCTATTATAGAAGTTATACAATATATAACTAAGATAGTTTTCCAACTATTTGTTGGTAAATTCATGCCCAAAGTTAAATTTAATTGTGAAAAAAGCATTATCGCTATGAGCAATAATGTATTTGCAACATAAATAGTTATAAAAACATATAAATAGATATTTATAAGTGAATACAATTTTGAAACTGGTATAACTTCAAATAATTTATTTTTTGCATTTATAATGGAATAAACTGCAAACAAAATAGAAACTGTGGGATAGAATACGAATCCTCCCTCTCCAAATGTAATCATGAAAATAATCAGAATATACATGTAAATAAACGTAAGAAAAAAAGTCGGTTTTGAGCGTTTATTCCCACCAGTGAATTTTGCGGAACATGCTAAAAGTTGTTGAAACTTATTAAATCTCTTTAGCATTATGGTACCTCCTTGTAAGAAATTTTGTATTATAGTTTCTACTCATTACTTCGAACCCATGTAAATCATAATATCCTCAATAGTTGGCCTAGCAGTTTTTACTCCAGCTAAATTTTTTAGTTTTATATTTTCACTTAATCCCTGGTATCCGAAAGTTGTTTCTTTTAACCCTATAATTCCAGATTTAATTGCATCTGTCATAGCTTCTTTTTCAATTTGTACCAGGAGATAGGTATCAAGCATTTCGTCTTTTCCCTTAGTAAAAACAATTTTACCGTCATCAATCATGGTTATATAATCAGCAATTTTTTCAAGGTCACTTGTAATGTGTGTTGAAAAAAGTATTGACCTTTTTTCGTTTTGCATAAGTTCTAAAAGTAAATCCATTACCTCAGCTCTTGCTATAGGATCAAGCCCTGCTGTAGGTTCGTCAAGTATGATAAGTTCTGGATTATGACATAAGGCCATTACAACTCCAAATTTCATCTGCATACCCTTTGAATATGTTGAAAGCTTTTTTCTTGGATCAAGTTCAAAACGTTTCATTAGCTCATCAAATTTTTCATCGTCAAAGGTTTTGTAAAAGGGAGATATCATTTTTTTTATCTTTCTAGGCTTTAAATTAAGTGGATAAATTAGGCTATCAAATACAACTCCTATTTTTGCTTTAACTATTTCTTCGTTTCCATACATAGGGAGGCCATCGAATAACACTTCTCCAGATTTTTTATCAAGCATATTAAGTATTGTTTTTATAAGGGTGGTTTTGCCTGAACCGTTCTTTCCTATAAACCCCATAATAGTTCCACTTTCTATTGAAAAATTTATATTATTTAAAGAAAAATCTCCTATACGTCCATTCAAATTATTGATTTCTAAAGCCTTATTTGTCATTTTCACTACCTCCGTATATTTCATTTATAACTTTATGCATTTCACTAGGGGATATGTCTGAAGTGTCTGCAAATTCTTTGATTTCAAGGAGCCGTTCCCTTAGCATATCAAGGTATATTGCTTTTATTTTAAACCTATCAATCTCTGCTACAAAGCATCCTCGTCCTTGCAAAGTGATGACAATTCCCTCTTTTTCTAATTCTTCATAAGCACGTTTTACGGTTATAATGCCAACCTTCAAATCCTTTGCCATAAGTCTTATTGAGGGCAATTGTTCCTTAGATTTTAGATTTCCACTGAGTACCATTTCTTTTATCTGATTCTGTATTTGCTCATATATGGGTGTTTGCGAAAGGGCTGATATAAGAATATTCATGCACACAACCTCCTTGTCTACTGTTATTATATAATAGACACAGTAGGATGTCAATAATTTCTTGTGATTACAATAAATGCTTAGACAATAGCGAAATGATGAATACAAAAGAGGATAGTTGAAATTTATGCAGAATATTAGTTTATGAACTAGGTTTAAAGTTAACTATATGAAAAATTAGGGTGAAAAATTATGATTACAAGACTAAAAACTTTAATATTAAAAGATTTGAAAATTATTATAGGACATAAGGAGTGGCTTCTAGCCTCTTTATGTCTTCCGTTTATAGTGTTTTTTATACTTTCTTTTTCATTTAAAGACATGATGAAAAAAGAATCTGATATTTCTCCAATAGTGGTTGCCATAGTGGATAAGGATAATAGCGTGGCAAGTAAACTTCTATTAGAAAATTTTAGTAATAACAAAAACTTTTCGGATTTTATACATGTTGAAGTTTGTACAAGCGCATCAGCTAATGAGAAATTTAATAACAATTTATTAACTGGAATAATAGAAATACCGAAAAATTTTTCTGGAAGCTTGATTGCTATGGAAAATCTACCTTTGGAGATAACTTTAAATTCAGATGAACCTCTTAAAAGTTCCATATTAAAAAATGTTATGGAAGGATATTCACGAATTATTGGAGCTGTAGGGATAGGAGTTAGTTCTGTTCAATATTATATGGATAAATATGATGAGCCTGTGGAAAATAAAGTTAAAGTAAATGATTATTTATCAAGAAATTTGATTTTTACTGCACTGGGTAGATCTAGATTTTTTACTTATGAGCCTCACAACGATATTCCATCTACCACATCTGTAGAATATTATATTATAGCAATAGCAGTACTTTTATTAATGTATATGGGTATAGTTTTAGGAAACTTACTTATTAAGGAGCGGAATTCAATGGTGATTAAACGACTGCTTATCACCCCAACTACTTCCTTTGAGATCATTTTAAGTAAGTGGATAGCGGATTCCACTTATTGTATTACGCTTTTATTGATTTTTATAGCACCTATATTTATATTTTATAAACTAGATATAGGTGCTATAATGAAAAATTTATTTGTGTTTATAATTATCAGTGTAGGACTTATAATAAGTTTTTACATAATGCTTGCTACTTTTTTTAGAAGTGAGGAGAGTTATATTTTGATGACTAATATATATGTATTTATATCTTCAATTATTGGTGGAAGCTTTATACCATTACAAATGATGCCTGAAAAGATAAGAAATATTTCTAAATTAACCCCTAACTATTGGATAATAAAAGGGCAGATGTACATATTAAATTTGTATTCTCTTAATGATATTAAAAATATTATAGGGGGTATGCTCTTGTTAACTTTATGCATGTTAATGACTTCCATGTTTATGCTTAAAAGAGGTAAGAGGAAAATGCAATGGATAGTATAAGAATACTAATAGCTATAAGAATGAAAATACTATTTAAAAAGAAAATACTTATTACACTTAGCATAATTGTGCCTCTAATTTTATTAATGTTTGTTGCAACTATTTTTACTAAGCCATCTTTTTTAAATAAAGTGCCTATAGCTGTAATTGATGAAGATAATTCTGTGACTTCTAGGAGAATATTAGAGGGACTGAGTCATAGTAATTCGCTGAAATGTATAATTATTAAAAAAGCAGATATCAGTAAAAACCTTAATGATAATTTTGTGCAAGGAGTATACATATTAAATTCTGGACTAGAGGAAAATATAGAAAAACAAAGATTTGATGATTTAATAACTGTTCATTATTTGCCGCATAATGTTTTTGCACCAGGAATTACAGATGTGATTGCCGGTGAGATATTGTATTATGTCTGCGGGGTTAAGGCTGCTAGCACAGGTGAAAAGGCAATAAGTAAAAATGCTGATATAAAAGTTTATGATGAAATCATAATGTATAATTTAAGTCATATTAATGATCCTAATTTTAACTTGCCTCTAAAAGTAAACTCTATTTCCCCAAATACTAAAATGGAAAATACAGCAATGATTAAAGGGGATATTGTATCTAAGCAGTTTTCCTTGGGAATGGTTATAATTTTTTCTACCTTGTTTTTGTTATCGGGAAGTGCAACAATAATGAAAACTAGATCCTCAGGAGTTTATAAAAGAATTAAGGCATCTGGAGTTCCATATTCTTATTTGCTTTTAAGCGATGTAATAAGTATTATGTTAAGTGGAAGTTTTGTGGTTTTATTGCAATTTAGTTTTTTATATAAAACAATGGATATGAAGAGTTTAAAAAGTTTTGGTTTAGTTATTACAATTTGTATAGTCTATATGTTTTGTATGTCAAATTTATTTGTACTTTTAACTCGTATTTTCAAAAGCCATATTACGTTTCAAAGCGTTATGCCGGTGTTTATATTGTTTATGGGTTTGATTTCAGGTTGCCTCTGGAGTATGGAACTGATGCCACAAAAGATAATCCAAGTGGCACATTTAATGCCAACATATTGGATACACAATGCTATAACTAAGTTAATATTATATAATGGAAGTATTAATGACATCTTATTGAATTTAATTTATTTAGTCCTTTATGGAATAATATTTATGGCTATAGGTTTTATAATAGAAAAAAACAGAGCTTCTGAAAATAACCAAGCTTGATTATAAATTTGGAGATGATTAACATGATAAATAAGTTAGATCAAATATTTGCTAATAGAAAGGCCAAGGTAATAGGTAAATTCAAGGAAAGTGCAGTTATGATACTACTTGTGGAGGATTCAGAGGAGTTGTCAGTGGTATTTGAAGTGCGTGCTCATAAATTAAGGAGTCAGCCAGGTGATGTTTGTCTTCCAGGAGGGAAATTGGAACGAGATGAAAATCCGAGGGAAACTTCTATAAGAGAAACTATGGAAGAATTAAACTTAAAAAGAGAGCAAATTCAGGTTATAGGAGACATGGACTATTATATAAGTCCTTATGGAAATATAATGTATGCCTTTGTAGGTAAGTTAAAATATGGAGAAATAAACCCTAGCCAGGATGAAGTGGATCACATATTTAAAGTTCCACTCACATTCTTTTTGGATAATGAACCACTGCTTTATAAAATGGAGATAGGACCTATAAACCAAGAGGATTTTCCTTTTCATTTAATAAATGGAGGTAGTGATTATAAGTTTAGGAAAGGGTATTTAGATGAATATTTTTATGAGTATAATGGATATATAATATGGGGGTTCACAGCTCAAATCATTAAAAGTTTTATTGACGTTTTACATGATAAAAATAAATAAACAATAAAAGGAAACCTAAGCTTACGCGAAGGCTTCCTTTTATGAATTAAATTATTTGCTATTTACTGGCTACCATTTTGTTTTGTTTAAGGAATACTGAAACACTTAATACAATTACAGCTGAATATATGAAGACATATATAATTGAAATTAGCCCTGCAGTACGGAAGAATTTCAGATAGATAAAAATAGCTATTGATATAATGGCCCAAAAGAGAGAAACATAAGACATTTTATTATTTCTGTCTCTCCAATTATCAGGGTCTTTCATGGATCCAATAATTTTATCTCGTCTTTTACTTGTATCTCCTGTGTTAACTACAAGGAATTTGTAATATAAGAAAAATAATAATGATATTATGGAAATACCTAAAAATAGATAGGATGAAGACATACTGGTTATATTCAAAAAAATCACTCCTCGTATAATGTTGATTATAAAAGCACACTTTATATGATTAATATGCCCAAAAAATTAAAACATATGTTTATATCTGTTTTTTAAGTTATACTTAAATAAGTATATAATGCAAAAAAAAATAAAAAGGAGGAAAAAAAATGAAGGAAATTCATGATTGGCATAATGAGACTAGAGGTTCAAGAGTAGTAGAGGAACTTTTGAAAAATGGATTTAAAGCTATATATATTCAAAATGGTGAACAAACCTCAGAATTTATAATGAATAATATAGTTAAAGGGGACAAGGTAGGTTTTGGAGGATCTATGACTATAAAGAAACTTGGTATACAAGAAAAGGTGAAATCTATGGGAGGTATTGTACTAGACCATGGTGACCCGAATTTATCGCCAGATGAGAAAATGGAAACTATGAGGGGAGAGCTTGTATGCGATGTTTTTCTATGTAGCTCTAATGCTGTAACTTTAGAGGGAGAACTTGTTAATATTGACGGGGTAGGAAATAGAATAGCAGCAATGAGTTTTGGACCTAAAAAAGTAATTATTGTAGTAGGAGTTAATAAAATCTGTAAAAATGAAGCTGCGGCATTTCAAAGACTAGAACAAATTGCAGCACCAAAGAATAATAAAAGGCTAAATACGCCTAATCCTTGTACTAAAACTGGAGTTTGTAGTGATTGCAAATCAGATTCTAGAATTTGTAGAGTTTATTCAGTAATTAAGAGAAAACCAATGACAACTGATATTACTGTGGTTGTAGTTGGGGAGGACTTTGGGTTTTAACAAAACAATTTTATTGGATTTGTTATAAAAGAGTAGACAATTAAATATAATAACAATATAATTGTATTATAGAAATAATTAAATATAACATGTAATTATAAAAGGGAATGTGGTTTAATGCCACAGCAGCCCCCGCTACTGTAATCATGGACGACGGGTATATTACCACTTAACGATGTTTAAAAACGTTAGGGAAGGGTACCTTTAGGACGAAGTGAAAGCCAGGATATCTTTTATAAGTATAAACAATACAATATCTTCGGAGGGAAGGTAAAGGCTTATATTATATAGACCTTCACCGAACTTTTAAGTTCGGTTTTTTTGATTTGTAGGAAATATTAACAGGAGGAATTATGGTTAGTGAAAGTAACAAAATTCATGTTTTGACAGCAGCCCTTTTAGGGATAAATTTACTTGTAATAACCTTTTTATGCAGAAATCCAATGGTGCTAACAATAATTTTTATGTTCTGCGCTATTACTATGATATATAGCGGAAATGTGGAGAAACTTAAAAATGGCTTTAAATATTTTGTTCCATTTTCAATCTTAGCCATAGTGGTTAATATGATTTTTGTGGCACAGGGAAGTACTACTTTATTTTATTTATTTGGGGAAAGATTCACATTAGAAGCTTTACTTTATGGTGCTATATTAGCATTTAAACTTTTAGTGGTAATTTATTTGTTTATGGTAGTTTCAATAATTATAGATACAGATGTGGCATCATCATATTTTTCTTCTAAATTGCCAAAATCAACATTAACCATTATGATTTCACTTAAAATATTTCCGAATATGAAAAATAGAATTATAAACTTAAAGGAAATATACAGCATAAGGGGTGTTGACTTCGAGAGCAAAAAGCTAAAAGAGAAGATCAAAAGCAATATACCGGTATTATCTGTTTTGCTGGAAGATTCGTTAGAGGGAGCTTTTGGTATAGGTGAAGCTGCCTATGTGAGAGGGTTTTTAAGTGGTAAAAGAACTGTATATGATAAGCCTAGGCTCCAAACAACTGATTATTTAACAATTATAGGCAGCAGTGCTGCACTGATTTTTTATTTGATAATAAAGGCAAGTGGCTTGGATGATTTTGATATATATATGAAGGTTAGTGCATCGCAACTTATAAATTACTGGGTTATAGTCCTACTAATATTAGTAATCATAATAGAAATTATTCTAGCTAAGAAAATAAAACATAAATAATACTACTACAGGGAGCAAATAAAATGTCATATATAGAGATGAAGGAACTAACCTACTACTATCCTAAAGAGTCAAAACCGGTGCTTCAAAATATAAATTTAAAAGTTGATAGAGGAGAAATTTTATTCGTTGTAGGAGAATCAGGATCAGGAAAATCAACGTTGGCTAAATGTATTTCAGGAGCTGTACCAAATTTTTATGGAGGTAAGATAAAAGGCAGTGTAACAATAGATGGTAATGAAGTAACAGAAATGGAACATAGCAAAAGGGCAAGTGAGGTAACGATGGTTTTTCAAGATCCAGAAAGTCAACTGATTATGAATAAAGTTCACAGGGAGATTGCTTTTGGACTTGAAAATGTTGGTGTTGAAAGTTCGGAAATGAAGAGAAGGATTTTTGAAGCTATGCAGTTTTCTAACATATTAGATATAGCAAATAGAGACATTAATACACTATCAGGTGGTCAAAAACAAAGAGTTGCTATAACCTCTGCAATAGTTTATTTACCAAATTGTATTATTTTAGATGAACCTACGTCACAATTAGATCCAGCTTCTGCAGAAGATGTTATCGGACTTATAAAGAAAATAAACGATGAACTAGGAATTACCATTATAATTATTGAACAGAGGATCCATAAATGTTTTGATATTGCTGATAAAATCCTTATATTATCTAAAGGAGAAATAGCTTTTTCAGGAAGTAAACAGGAGCTTTATAATGAGAAAAATAAAGAACTTCAGATATTTTTACCTAATTATTTAAAAATATCAAAAGATTTAGATATTACAAATATGCCTTATGGTTTAAGGGACGCAAGAAGGGCTATTGAAGAATTTACATATGAATATAAACCGAGACTACTAGATGAAAATTCATCTAACAGTGAAGAACTTATAAGAATTGAAAATTTGAACTGTAAATATGATGAAAATATAGTTATTAAAGATTTAAACACTAGCATAAAACAAGGTGAATTCATTGGTGTTATGGGGGCTAACGGCGGTGGAAAAACAACTTTTTTAAAATCACTTATGGGCCTTCTAAAATATAGTGGTAGTGTTAAAGTGAATTTTAGTGGACAGTATAAAGAAATTAAAAAGCTGAAAATCAAAGATATAGCAAGGATTATAGGATATGTTTCACAAAATCCTAATGATTATATATCAAAGGAAACGGTTTATGATGAATTAAAATTTACTTTAGATAATTACAATATTAAAGACTATCAGGTTATAGAAGATACTCTAAAAGCTTTAGATATTTACAAGTTAAAGAATAAGAATCCAAGAGACCTTAGTGGTGGTGAGATTCAGAGAGTTGCCATAGCCTCAATTTTGGTTCTCAAACCTAAAGTTTTACTGTTAGATGAGCCAACTAGGGGACTAGATTCAAAGGTGAAAACAATGCTAGGTGAGATACTACAAGAACTCAATAAAAATGGGACTTCTATAATACTTGTAACCCACGACGTAGATTTTGCAGCAGAATTTTGTAGTAGGTTTTTATTAATGTTTAATGGTGAAATAGTAGGGGATGGAACCTGCCAAGAAATTCTTGGTACAGGGATTTATTATACCACCACCATTAATAAAGTTTTTAGAAATAGGAATAGCGATATTTTTACTTTAAAAGATTTTGAAGAAACCGAAGTAAGTTCAAATAAGCTTAATTTGAAGGTGAAATAGTGAAAAAAATTACAATGTATTTTACATTTTTAATTCCAATACTTCTAATAGTGCTGGGTATAAAATATAAGAGTTATATTAATATGTCATTAAGTGTAACTATAGCTGTGTTTTTAATAATATTTTTAAGTTATTTTTATTTCGAAAAAAGTTCTATGGGTACTAAAGAAATAGCCGTTATAGCTACCTTAAGCGTATTTGCAGCAATTAGCAGAATACCTTTTGTGGCCATACTAAATGTTCAGCCAACAACTTTCTTAGTAGCCTTATCTGGACTAGTATTTGGACCGTATGAAGGGTTTTTGGTTGGAAGCACAGCAGCATTTATTTCAAATATTTTTCTTGGTCAAGGCCCTTATACCCCTTGGCAGATGCTTGCCTGGGGTATAGTTGGAGCACTTTCAGGCTTAATAGGTAAAAGAGGTAAAAAACTTTCCGTAGAAAAATTTGCAATTATATGTTTCTTATACGGATTTTTGTTTGATTGGATAATGAATTTATGGTCGGTGCTTATAATATTAGACCCAATTAGTATTAAGGGTATTCTAACAATTTATCTTACAAGTGTTAGTGCAGATATAATGCATGCGGTGGGAAATTTTATTTTTGCTTTGATTTTTTACGAAAGTTTCTACAAAGTTTTAACTAGATTTAAAAGCAAATTAGAAATAACTTACATTAAAAATATTGAAAAATTCTAGGGGGAAATAATAATGAGAAAAACAATGAAAATGAAGATTTACACTATGGCTTTGGTATTAATATTCGTAATGGGTCAAATTCTTACAGGAGCTAGTACAATGGTTAAAGCAGTAGAAAATGATTTTGAGGTTTCAGTGCAGGTAGAAGGGTTTGAAAAAATAATTACAACAGGAACATCTAGTAAATCAAATGGGTTTGAGGCTTTAAAAGAGGTATTAGATAAAAATAATATATCTATGACTTCTAATGATGAAGACTGGGGAAAATTTATTTCGGAAATTGGTGGAATAAATAGCGCAAAATTTGGTGGATATGATGGGTGGCTTTATGCAATAAGAAGAAATAACAGTTATGAAGATATTGCTTCAGCTATTGATGGTGCAACATTAGAAAACGGGGATAAGCTTATTTTATATTATGGAGATATGGGAACTATGACGGCAAATAAAATAGATTATTCAACTAAGGATGCAAATGTTGAATTAACTATTAGTTTAAATAACACTTATGAAGATTACACAACGAAAAAGGAAGTAATTCAACCTATTACTGGAATAATGGCTAAAATTGATGACAAGGATGTAGTAGTTGTGGATAATAAAATTACACTTGCAGCAGGACTAGAAGTAGGAACTCATACTCTTGAGTTAAGCGATTTTAGGACTGAGGCATCTCCAAAAGTAGTTTATGATAAAATAGAATTTACTATAGGAAAAGAAGTAGCACCCGTGGTGGAGGAAAGTGAAAATATTACAGCTGAAGTTGTAGACAATACTACAATTACAAAAGAAATTTCTCAGGCAATAAATAGTTCGGTTGCAGCTGTAAATGCTAAGGGAATTGATACTTGGTCTGCTGTTAGTTTAAATACGTTAGGTGAAAAAGTAGACACTACCTTCTTAAAAGAGAGTATTGAAGATATTAAGGTAAATGGTGTAAAAGATTTAATCAATACAGACATTGAAAAACTAATTATAGGCTTAACGGCCGCCGGATATACGCCTTATAATGTGGAGGGTTACGATTTAGTTTCAGAGCTGTTTAATAGAGATATAAATACATTTTTAATTAATGATGCGGTGTTTGGAATCTTTGCTTATAACTATGCCAACATAGAGGAAGATTACAAAGTTTCTAAAGAAAAATTAGCTGATATTATAATGAAATCAAAGTTAAGTTATGATGCAGATAAAATGGTAGGATGGACTTATTATGGAGACAAAATAGATCCAGACATGACAGGAGCGGCTATAAATGCTCTATCAGAATTTTCTAGTACAAAACCAGATGTTAAAGCAGCTATTGATGCAGCTGTTAATTCTCTGTCTATATTACAAAATGAAAGTGGATACAGCATTAGTCAATATGGTTTAGCTAGTGAAACCACAGCTTTTGTTATATTAGGACTTACGTCTGTAGGAATAGATCCAGAGGGAGAAACATTTATTAAAGCCAAAGGTGATTTAGTTTCAGCACTGTTATCCTTTAAAGCTGAAGATGGAGGGTTTAAGCATTTAGTAGAAGACACTAAGTCAAACTATACATCTACAGAGCAGGTACTTAGAGCGCTAATAGCAATTAAAGAATATAAAACTTCTGGGAAATATGATTTTTACTCTAGCGATATTAATGCAAAAGAGCTGCCAGTTTTTGTTTTAGGGGATAGTACAACAACTGATAAAATTGAAACTACAAATGAAGCAGAGGCTAATACATTACCTCAAACGGGGTCCACTATTGATACTAATGTTCTTATAGTTTTAGGGATGCTCTTTATGGTTATAGGAGTGTTGTACACAAGAAAGATTAGTAGTGAAAAATAGTATATAATACAAATGGTCTATAATGTCAGAATAGAAGAGAGTGATTTAGTTGAAAAAGAAAATATTACTTGTAGCTACAGTTATATTAATAAGCGTAGGGCTTTTAAGTATTACAAAAATTGTACAAGACAAATACCTAAATAAAAATACCGCTGCGCTGCAGCAGGAAGAAAAAGACTCAAAATCAGCAGAAGTAGTTGTAAAAGAGAAAGATATACAAGAACAAACGGTTAAAGTGGAAACACTGAAAGATGATGCTAAACCAGAAGTTAAGGAGCAGGAAACAAAAGCGATAGTGGAAAATAAAACAACAGATACAAAGACTACTAGCACTGAAAATGTAGTAGTTGAAAAGAAAGAAGTAGTAGTTGTAAAAAAAGATATACCTCCCAAAGCTCCTGAACCTAAAAAAGAACCTGTAAAAAAACCTAATTTAATAATTAAAGATGATATCTCTGGTAAAATTATTTTATCTGTATATGTAAATATTGAGAATAAAACAGTAGCTGATATTACACGTAATGAATTAGGCAATAACTATGCAGCGTCCGGAAGAGGGGAATCAACTTATGTTACAAGGATGTATGACCTTAAGGTAAGAGGTTCTGGGCCACTAAGTGGTTGGTGTTATTACGTAAATGGAGTTAAGCCCGGTGTAAGCTGCGGAGCTTATACACTAAAGTTTGGTGACATTGTAGAGTGGAAGTATTTAGAGGATGGCGTGAATAATTAGACATATTTTCATGTGCTTATAAAATAATATTTAGAATTTTCAAAAAACACTGTAACTTATCACTAAAATATCTTATAATGCTATTAAGAGTAGTAAATTATGGGAATGAGGTGATGAAATGTTACAGTGTCCTTTTTTAACAACAGCAGAAGAAGAAATTAATTGTTTTAAGGAGTGTGCACTATACAGATGGGCAGATAACGGGGGGAATTGTCCATTTCTTGAACTTAAAGTCTTTAAGCCACTAATTATTAAAAACCATTCAGATTATGATTTATTTAGTGAGGATAAAGAATCTCCTTTAAGGCTATTGTATAAACAAACTTATGCATAGGTTTATAAGCGCTGGTGTATATTATGCAATAATTGGATATAATTTAAATTATAATTAATTTAAAGAGGGAGTGAATTAAATGGAAAGAACCTTGGTTTTAATTAAACCTGATGGAGTTAACCGTGGCCTTATTGGGGAAATTATTAATCAATATGAGGAGAAATCGCTTGAAATTGTAGCTCTGAAAATGATGACTGCTACAAAAGAAAGTGCTAAAAAACATTACAGTGAACATGCTGGAAAGAATTTTTTTGAAGAGTTAATAAATTATATTACCGAAGGTAAGATTTGTGCAATTATATTAATGGGTGAAAAAGCTGTGGATGTAGTGAGAAAAATAAATGGAGATAAAGATCCTACAAAAGCAGAAATTGGAAGTGTAAGAGGAAAATTTGCTTTAGATAAAACTCAGAATTTAGTTCATGCATCTGATAGCCCTGAAAGTGCAGAACATGAAATTACAATTTGGTTTCCAGAACTTACTGAAGGCACGTACGAGAAAACTGTGGATTTATTTGCAAAAAATCCTGGGCCATTAGTAAACGTATAATTTATTTAAAGGTGCATAAAAAAACTAACCAAAAATATTTTGGTTAGTTTTTTTGATTAGTGAGAACTACAATTTCCAGAGCAACCACTACAAGATTTTTCATCGCTTTTAGAGCAATTTGATTTGCTGTTTTCCGGCAATTTTGTTTTAATCCAAAATCCAGAATCCTTGTAGGCTATTGTGAGTTCTACAATATTATCCACAAGAGTTTCATCATATAGTATTTGCAAATCACCAATGGTATTTTTAATGTCTCCTGTTTTATAATTATCTAAGATTATGTCTACTTTTGCTGTTTTGCAACAGCCACTGGCATACACAAATCTAATGCTGTCATAATCTTCGCTCCGACTAATCATTTCCATAAGCTCTTGATGAGCATCCTTAGAGAGTTTGATTTTTAAAGTTTGCTCCATTTTTCCTCCTATTATTATTATTATTATTATTATTATTATTTATTGTTTTTATTATATAGGAAACAGCTTGTGGAAGTGGCTGTGGATAACATTTATACGCTAGAGCTTGTCACTTTTGCCACTTGCCACGTGGGTGGCACTACTCTTCCAAGGCTTCTGAATAATGGTTTAATAAACTCTGCTTTAGATTCCATAAATTCCAAGAAAGATCTACATAATATGGATGAGGGTTTTGTAATCTTAAAACTTCTGGCCACAAATTGGAAACTTCCCTAGCGGACAATGCTTTTATTTCCATGACAGAAGGAGAGTTATAAATAGGTTTTCCATTTTCAAATATTTTAACCATAAGATCTTTTACATAGTAATTTCTTAGTCGTGTCTTTTTCCAGGTAAAGATTTGATTAAATATTTCAAGGGGTCTACTTTCATCAATTACCTCGTCATGTAATGTAATTAAATCTGCAACGGCTTTATGTGTTTTTTTATCAAAAATCCTATATATTTTTTTAAACGCAGGGTTAGTTATTTTTTCTGCATTTTCACTGATTTTTATTTTTGGTATTATAACTGAATCGTTTTCAACAGCAACTAACTTATAGACCCCGCCAAACACAGGCTCTGATCTTGCAGTAATAAGTCTCTCGCCTACACCGAAGTTATCGATTTGTGCCCCGTTTTCTAAAACACCCTTTATTATGTGTTCATCAAGTGAGTTAGAAATAGTTATTTTTACATCTTCGTATCCAGCTTCATCTAGAATCATTCTTACTTTTTTAGTTAAGTAAGTAATATCGCCACTATCTATTCGGATTCCTTTAGGTCTTTTGCCCATTGGTTTAAGTACCTCATCAAATACTTTTATGGCATTTATCACACCAGAGCGTAGTACGTTATAAGTATCTATAAGAAGCATGCAGTTATCAGGGTAAGTTTTAGCCCAAGATTCAAAGGCTTCGTATTCAGTATCAAAAAGTTGTACCCAGCTGTGAGCCATAGTACCAAGAGCTGGAATGTCAAACATTTCTTCAGCTATGGTGCATGCAGTACCAGAACAACCACCAATGACAGCAGCACGAGCACCGTATATGGCGCCATCATAGCCTTGAGCACGTCTAGAACCGAATTCCATAACAGGTCTACCTAAGGCAGCTCTACATATTCTACTTGCTTTAGTGGCTATTAAGGTTTGATGATTTATTGTGAGTAGCACCATTGTCTCAACAAATTGAGCTTGCATAACAGGTCCTTTAACTATAACTAGGGGTTCACCAGGAAAAACAGGATAACCTTCTGGTATTGCCCATACATCGCAACAAAATTTAAAATTCTTTAGGTAATCTATAAAGTCTTCTGAAAAAACATTTTTCCCCCTTAAGTAGGATAGATCATCATCAGAAAAACTTAAATCTGAAAGGTATTCAATTAACTGTTGTACGCCGGCCATGATGCAATATCCACCACCGTCAGGTATTCGTCTAAAAAACATATCAAAGTATGCAATTTTATCTCCAACATTATTATCAAGATAAGCATTAGCCATAGTTAATTCATAAAAATCTACTAGCATTGTTAGATTTCGTTCATTTCTCACATTAAAATCTTTTGAGTTTTTCATAATTTTTCCCCTTTGAAATTTAATAAAAGTATATAATGGAATTATAACATAATTCCAATTTATAAGGTAATGATTAATACAAGAGCATTTTGGGTATAAACATAATATATGACATAATTATAGTAGGTGAAAGAAAGTGGAGACAAAACAAATTATAAATAATAAAGTAGTAAAAAATAAAATGAATACAAATTTAAGTGAGGAACAAAAAGCAGCAGTTTTTTCTGATAGCAGAAATTTATTAGTTACAGCAGGTCCGGGATCAGGTAAGACAGTAGTTATCGTTAATAGAATTGTTTATTTAATAAATCATAAAAAAATAAACCCTAAAAATATTATCGTAATTACGTTTACAAGAGCTGCGGCAATTAATATGAAAAAGAGATATGTTGCTATTAATGGAAATGAAAGAGTTCCGTTTTTTGGAACGTTTCATGGCCTATTTTATAAAATTCTTAAAAATTATTATGGGGATATAACTATAATTAATACACTAGAAGTATATAAACTAATAAAAAATGTATTAATGTCTTATTTAGATGAAGTAAGTGATGAAAAAGTAAAGGAAGTAATAAATAATATTTCCGTGTTTAAGACTAGTGGCGATGATCTGGAAAGCTTCTCTTCAAGTATTGATAAAGGAATCTTTACAGCAGCCTATAATATTTATGAACAGTATAGGAAAGAAAGAAACTTATATGATTTTGATGATCTTCAAATAGGTTGTAGAGACTTGTTTATAAAAGATTATACACTGCTTAAAGGTTATAAAAACTTATTTAAACATGTTTTAGTTGATGAATTTCAAGACTGTGATTCCATGCAAGTGGAAATATTAAAACTTATAAACGAGGGTAATTCAATTTTTGCAGTAGGTGACGAAGACCAATGTATTTATGGCTTTAGAGGCTCTAATCCTGAATGTATGGTTAAGTTTTCTGAACGTTTTGACGGTGGAGGGAAATTACCCTTATCCACTAACTACAGATGTCCAAAAAATATAGTGGAAATATCCATGAGTATTATAAAGAATAATAGCATGAGGAATGAAAAATACATAAGTGCTTTTAAACAGCAAGATGGTGGTATTACGGTACTTAACAATGTAAATGAAAGTTATCAGGCAGAGGAAATCAGTTGTATCATTGAAGAACGAAATGGTGTACAGGATAAAAATTATAGAGATAATGCCATATTATACAGAACAAATGTAGAGTGTAGAAGTCTAATAGATGTTTTCATTAAAAAAAGAATCCCTTTTCTGCTTTTAGATAAGGAGTATGATTTTTTTGAGCATTTCATTTGCAAAGATATAATAGCATATTTAAAACTGAGCATTGATAAAACTGATAGAGATAGTTTTCTTCGAATAATTAATAAGCCCTTTAGATATATAAGTAAATTAAATTTAGATAAATTAAGAAGAAATTCTGTAAAGGATGACTGTTTTGAAATGGTAAAGGATATCGACGGTACACCAGTGTTTCAAATGAAGATGTTAGATAAATTAAAAAAAGATATTCATAGTCTAAATAAAATCTCATTAAAAAGTGCTGTAGATAATATAGTTTTAAGTATAGGTTATCATGATAATATTAAAGAATATTGCACAAAATTTAAGATTGATTTAAGTGAGATGGAGGACGTTATAGACGAGTTTAGACAATCAATAGAAGGATATAACTCTATAATAGCTTTTCTAGCCCATGTAGAGCAGGTTAAAGAGGAGATTAAAAAGCATAAGAAAAGCACAGAGGACGATGCGGTGATACTTAGTACGATCCACGGGGTAAAGGGTATGGAGTTTAAAAACGTATTCCTTATAAATTGTAATGAGGAAAATATCCCACATGTAAATAGCATGGATAAAAACATAGAGGAAGAAAGAAGGCTGTTTTATGTAGGGATTACAAGAGCTATAGACAATGTTTGGCTTTGCATTTCTAAAAATATAAAAGGAAAAGTAAAAGAAACCTCACGATTTATTGTGGAGTGCAATATTATAGGAGAAGATGGTACGAATTTTCCTTTTAAAGAAGGAGATACGGTGCTGCATAAAAGTTTTGGCAAGGGAAAAGTAATTTCTATTACAAATAATGATTTAGTCTTGCAGTTTGATGGGGGAATTATAAGAAAATTTGATGCTAAGGTACTATATAATAATTCTCTAATATCAAAAGTGGACTAGAAATTTAAGAATATAAGAGTTTCTAATATAAGGAGGGATTTATTGTGGCACTTCCAAAAGGGAAAAACTCTATTAATATTGCTATAGAAAAGGCTAAAGGTATCAAAGCAACATCAAAGGATAAGCCTACTGAATCTATTGGTAGAAAAGGAAATCTTAAAAAGAAGAAAAAAGGAAAACATAAATAATATCAAGAGTTTAAATAAATTTTTTTTATTTAGTAATTCAGGTTATAAAGTAAAAAAAGAAACATATAATGTAATAGACAGCAATATTTGACAATGGGTGAAAATCAGATATACTATAGAGGAAATTGTTAGTTAAGGAGGAGTTTCAATGGTTGCCTTTAAGAAAATGTGGGAAGATGTGCGATCGATTTTATCCAGGGAGGATTACTCAGATATAAAAATTTTAGAAAAGTTCAATTGTGGATTTACAGTTAAAGAGCGAGATGATGTAATTTTTATTACAAGAGATGATTTTGTGGATTTTTGGTGTAAGTTACTGTATTATAATGAATTATCCTTAGAACAGGTTTTAAAAGATGAGAAATCAAAACCAAAATACATTTACACTATTGTAAAACAATTGCCTTATATATCAGAAAATTCTGGAGTAATTAAGTTAATGCAGTAGTTTTGTTGAATATTGCAATATAATGTTATATAATTTTACTAAGCTCATATTTTATTAATATGAGCTTAGTATTTTGTGAGGAAGAGGTATAAAAATGGATATCACAAATGTTAATAAAGAGGGACTAATATTTGCTTTAGATATAGGAACAAGGTCCATTATAGGGACAGTTGGAGTAATATCAGAGAAGAAATTTAAGGTTCTTTCCGAAAGTTATATAGAACATGAGGATAGGGCTATGATTGATGGTCAAATTCATGATATTGACTCCGTAGCTAGTGGAGTGAAAAAGGTAAAAAATGAATTGGAGAGTAACTTAAATATTTCCTTAACTAAAGTAGCTATTGCTGCTGCGGGAAGGTTTTTAAGAACAACTACAACAAAGGCTGAAATAGAAATAGATGGAGATAAGGAAATTAATAGAGAAGCTATTAGAAGTTTGGAGATTACCGCGGTTAAAATGGCAGAGGATGAAGTTGTTAAATCTACACAAGGTAAGCTTTATTGTGTAGGCTACAGTGTTAAAAATTACTATTTAAATGGTTATGTAATTTCAAATCTGAATGCTCACAAAGGAGAAAATATTGCGGTTGATATAATTGCTACATTCCTTCCACGCTCAGTTGTTGATAGCCTTTATGCTGTTATGAGTAAGGCGGAGCTTTCCGTTGTAAGCTTAACTTTAGAACCAATAGCAGCTATGGAAGCTGCAGTACCACAGAATTTACGACTTCTAAATTTAGCATTAGTTGATATTGGTGCAGGCACTGCGGATATTGCTATTAGTAGTAAAGACAGTATAAGTGCATATGGTATGGTACCAATGGCTGGGGACGAAGTAACTGAAGTAGTAGCACAATCATATTTAGTTGATTTTAATGCCGCGGAGAGTATTAAAAAGCAGTGCAGTGGAAAAGAAAAAATTGTATTTATAGATGTGTTAGGTCTTGAAAATGAAATAGAGCCTGAGGAAGTATTGAAAATAATTAACCCTATAGTTATGAAGATTGCAGAACAAGTTGGGAATAAGATAATTGAATTAAATGGAGGGAAATCTCCTAATGCTGTATTTCTAGTAGGAGGGGGAGCACATACTCCTTTTATTAGAGAGAACATTGCTAAAATATTAAATCTGCCACTACAAAGGGTTGCTATTAAGGGACGAGACGCAGTAGTTGAATGTATATGTGATGCTAGTCTTGGAAGCATTGGGGTTACAGTTTTAGGTATAGCACTTATATCAGTAAAGAGATTAGGAAATGATTTTGTTGATGTCACAATAAATGATAAAATTATAAGCCTATTTAATGCACATAAACATACTGTTATGGACGTAATGGTGCAAGAAGGTATAAATCCTAAGATATTAATTGGTAAGAACGGTAAGAATATTAGATTTACAGTTGATGGTATAAAACGAGTGTCCTTTGGTAGCTTAGCTAAAGGGGCGGAAATAAAGATAAATAGCTCCATCGCAAATATTGATTCCGAAGTTGTAGAGGGGGACATTATCGATGTTTCTTTCAGCATCGATGGAAAAAAAGCTGAACCTAAGATTACTGATTTTGTAAAGAACATTCAAGCTGTGAGTTTTTATTTTGATGATAAAATAAGAAATATGGAGCCTGTAACATTCATAAATGGAAAAAGAGCTCTTATAAATTCACTAATTAAAGAAAATGATGATATAAATATAGAATTCCCAGTTACAATTCAGGAATATATAAAATATTATGGAAATAAAGAAAGTACTCTAACTTTTATGATGAATAATAAAGAACTGCAGAAGGATTACGTTATTAAAGAAGGAGATAGAATATATAGTGTAACTTTAAAAAAGGAAAATACTAATGAATATGTTCAGGTTAAAGATGCACATAATAAATCAGATGTAGGATTAAAAGAGCTTGTAGTGGAGGTTAATAAAAAAATCATAACTCTTAAAAATAAGGAAAAATATATTTTTGTGGACATATTTGATTATGTAGACTTTGATTTGTCTAAATCAAATGGAAATCTAATACTGACGCTAAATGATAGTAAAGCTAGTTATTATCAGCCACTAAATAGTGGAGATATAATCCGAATATATTGGGATAACTAGTAATAGTTTTTTAGGATATTAATAAGTGGAGAGGTGTGTAAACGTGAATTTTTTAGAGATGGCAGAAAATATTCATAGTCAATTAGTAGATATAAGACGGGACCTTCATAAGAATCCAGAACTAGGCTTTGATTTATTTAGAACTTCCCAAAAGGTAAAAGACTTTTTAGCAGCGGAAGGCATTGAATATTATGAGGTAGCAGGAACGGGAATTTGTGCTATTATTCGTGGTAAGGGCGAAAAGACTGTTGCTTTAAGAGCAGATATGGATGCACTTCCATTAGACGATAAGAAGATATGCGATTATTCCTCTACAGTTAAAGGTAAAATGCATGCTTGTGGACATGACGCTCATACAACTATACTTCTAGGTGCGGCCAAAATATTAAATAGTATGAAAGAGAAAATCCCAGGTAATATTAAACTTTTTTTTGAACCAGCTGAAGAAACTACTGGTGGCTCAAGGGTTATGATTAAAGAGGGAGTGCTTGAAGAGCCTAAGGTGGATGCTGTTTTTGGGCTCCATGTAGAAGAGTGGTTAGAAGCAGGAACAGTTGGTTTAAAAAGAGGGGTAGCCTATGCAGCATCGAATCCATTTACAATAAAAATAATAGGTAAGGGAGGACATGGTGCAAGTCCACATATGACTATTGATCCTATTGTAATTGCTAGTAGTGTTATTACTTCCCTTCAAAATATTATAAGCAGGGAAATTTCGCCTACAGATCCTGCAGTACTGACTATAGGATCCATTCATGGAGGCACAGCTGAAAATATTATACCGGAAGAAGTTATAATATCTGGAATTATCAGAACTACCAGCAGTGAGAATAGGGAGTATATAAAGACTAGATTAATTCAGGTAGTAGAAGGCATAGTTACATCTATGAGAGGAAAATGTGAAATTAATATTGTGGAAAGCTATCCTTGTCTTTATAATAATGATAAGCTGGCAGGAATGTTTGAAACTTTGGCAAGTGAAGTCATAGGAGCGGATAATGTTTATAAATTAGATCATCCTACTATGGGAGGAGAAAGTTTTTCTTATTTTTCTTTGGAAAGGCCGTCGTTATTTTATTTTTTAGGAAGTGGAAATGTAGAAAAAGGTATAGTTCATCCTGCTCATGGAACTTTATTTGATATAGATGAGAGCTGTTTATCCATAGGAGTAGCTATGCAATGCAAGTTAGCTTATGAATTCCTATTGGATTTGTAACGAAATTAGTATATAATTGAAGCTTGATGTGATTTTTTGAAAAGTGTAAGGTAATTTATTATAAAATAGATTGGATTATAAGCGGAATACGTCATTATATATAGAAACATAGGAGGAAACATATGAGGATAGAGATCGGAGCAAATGAAGCAGGACAAAGAACAGATAAATTCATGAGAAAAGTACTAGGTGATGTACCACTAAGTAAAATATATAAGGCTTTTAGAAAAGGTGATATTAGGGTTAATGGTAATAAAATCAAGGAAAAACATTCTTTAGTACAAGGTGATATAGTTGAAACAAAATATATTACCAGTGAGTTTAAAAAAGAAGAGTTTATTAGAATTGATAATAATCTAAAAATAACATTTGAGGATGCTAATATATTAATGGTGGAAAAATGGCCGGGAGTTTTAGTTCATTCTGACAAAAAGGGTGGAGAAGCTACTTTAGTGGATTATGTTCTTTCTTATTTGTTTGACAAGGGAGACTATAGGCCTGAAAATGAAATAACCTTTACACCAGCACCTTGTAATAGGCTAGACAGAAATACTTCAGGTATAGTTATGTTTGGTAAAAACTTTAACTCTCTTAAACTTTTAAATGAAATGGTAAGAGAAAGAAGTGTTGAGAAATATTACATGGCACTAGTAAGAAACAGAATAAAAGACGGTGTTTATGAAGGGTATATACGCAAAGACGAGGATGCAAACATCTCAGAGGTATTCGACACAAAGATGCCTAATACAAAAAGAATAGCCATGGAAGTTAAAAATATAGAAAGTTGTGGTACATTCTCACTAGTAGATATTAATCTTATAACAGGTAGAAGCCATCAGCTACGTGCTCATTTAAGCCATTTAGGAAACCCTATTGTTGGTGATCCAAAATATGGTGAGAAAAAGATGAATAGTTTCTTCCAAAACAAATATGGTTTAGATTATCAATTTTTATATGCATATAAGACAATATTTAAGAATTGCCCAGAGGAACTAGCTTATATGGAAAACAAAACCATTGCGGAAAGTTTACCTCCAGTACTTAAAAAGATTAAAAAGGATGTATTTAAATTTTAGAGGGTGGTTTTAAAGCACCGAAGGTGATGATTTAATGAGCGAAAAAGTGAATTTAAATAAACAGTCTACCTCAAAAGGCTTTGCCATATTATCTGTAGCAAGTTTTATGGTTAAGCTTTTATCTTTACTCTATGTACCTTTTTTAAATAACATATTAGGAACTGATGGCTATGGTATATATGCATCTGCATACCCTATATTTGTGTATGTATATATTTTAACAAATGCGGGTATTCCAGTTGCTATTTCTAAAATGATATCAGAACTTATAGCTGTAGAAAATTACAAAGATGCAGTAAGAACGTTTAAAATAGCTAGATTTTTACTTTTTATATTGGGACTGGTTATGTCCTTGTTATTGCTTCTTTTTGCAGGACCCCTATCAATAATAACTAAAAGTGCCAATGCAAAGCTAGCAATAATGGCCTTAGCTCCAACTATTTTAATATCATCTATATTATCAGCTTATAGAGGGTATTTCCAAGGAAGAGGAAATATGACTCCTACTGCTGTATCGCAGGTATTGGAACAAATTGCAAATACCATATTTAGCTTAGCTTTTGCAGCGTATTTTATAAAATATGGAATGGCACAAGGTGCAGCAGGCGGAACCATTGGTACAACTATTGGAGCGTTAGTTGCCGTAATATATATGATTAATTCCTATAAAAAGAATAAAGTTTTTAGAGTTCCTAAAGGATATAACAAATTAAATATAAAAAGACTCACCACTAAAAAAATAATAAAAAGGCTTTTAAGTTATGCCGTTCCAATGACAATATGTTTAGGAATACAGCAAGCGGGGTTATTTATTGATTTATGGTTAGTTAAATCTAGAATGATAGATTCTGGAATGTCTAAAAGTCAAGTTACAATTTTATGGGGTGTATTAACTAAATATACCACATTAATAAATGTACCTATAGCCATTATTACAGCACTCGCAATAACTATTTTGCCTTCTATTTCTAGTTTAATGGCATTAAAGGATAAAAAAGCTGTAAAGGGAAAGGTTAATTATGCTTTTAGGCTATGTTTTTTAGTGGCAGTACCATCCTCAGTTGGACTAGCAGTTTTAGCTAAACCTATAGTAGAACTACTACACTTTGATTCTGATGTAACAAGATTACTTATATATGGGTCAGGAGTAATAATACTTATGGCTGTGGTTAGTATTCAAACTTCAATTCTTCAAGGTCTTGGGAAACTTTATTTAGTTACCGTTTATGCAGTGTTTGGGTTAATGGGAAAAATAATTGTTAATTATATTTTTGTAGCCATTCCAAGATTTAACGTATTAGGAGCTGTTATGGCTAGTGGTGTAAGTTTTGCGATACTTTTGATATTTAACAATAGTGCTATGAACAAAACACTAAGGGTTAAAATTAATCTGCCTAATCATGCCATTAAACCCATAATAGCATCAGGTATTATGGCAATAGTTGTAAAACTCATATATATTAACTTTAATTTTGTATTTAGTTTTATAAAGGAAGGTTTTTTTGCTAATGCTATGGCAATAGCAAGTTCTATGATTTTAGCTATATTAACTTATTTCTTCGTATTAGTGCTTATAGGTGGAATAACTAAAGAAGATTTGGAAGGTTTACCACGTAAGATTACGAAACTCATACCTGTATCTATTTTAAAAAGAATTAGATGAAAAATTAAATGTGATTAGTAAAAGAAACAAGTCCAAGGCTTTTGGGAGCATTAGACTTGTTTACTATTTTTTGAAAGAATAAAAGAAAATAATATTAGGGAGAACCCAGTAACAATGATTACTATATTTTTAGTGATAAACATAGAATTAGGTATAGTATTATCTAAAATTTTAAGTATGAAGTATATGAATATACTAAGACAAACATTGATTATAATTTCTGTCATTGAAAACTGTAGATAGCAACTTTTTTTGATTGCTATGATATTTAATATAAAGCTTAATATAGAGGTTACAAGGAGAGCTATTCCATATCCTAAAATACTCATACCCGAAATGCCTAAGAGTATATATAGAAGCACAAGTTGTAAAATAGAAGTTATTAGAGAATTTATTAAAATTATTTTTTGTTTACCAAGTCCATTTAGTATTCCAAAAGTTGAACCAGCCATGTACATGAATGGAGCGCTTAATGCAGCAAGACGTATGTAGATGCCTAAGTCATATCTGTCGAAAAATAGTTTTCCAAGGGAATCTCCAGTAGATAAACATATTATTAGAGTGGATGCGCCGAGCAAAAATGAAATTTTTATAACTTCGGCAACTCTTTCCTCTAGTGCATGATAATCATTTTTACTAATACTTTTAGAAATGTCGGGAGTTAATATGGTTGCCATAGACATTACAATAATAAATGGAAAAAACACGATGCTCATAGCCATGCCTGAGAATTTACCGATTAAGGCTAGAACTTCCGTATATTCAAGACCTGCATAAACTAGTCGCCTAGGGACAATTAAGGTGGATAGTGCAGAAATTGCGGTAGTTAAAAAACCATTAAGGGATAGTGGCAGAGAAACGACAAGAACATTAAATAGGAGTTGAGCTCTTCCTTCAGCCCTTTTAGTGTACTCCTTGAATTTATTTTTACTTTTTTTATAGAAGGCATATAACAGAATAAAGCTTATAAATTCCCCAATGGATAAGGCGATGTAAGTAGCGGGTACAGTAGAAGTCACATTTCTGAGTGTAAAGAAATTTATTATTCCAACTAATATAATCATTCTTACAGTTTTTTCAACTATATCTATTATTGCAGGTACTTTAACATTTGAAATACCATAGAAATAGCCTTTGTATATAGAAGAAAGTGCAACAAAGATTAAAGCAGGGCAAATAACTAAAAGAGAATATAATGTCCTTTGGTCTTTTATTATGTATGTACTGATAAAAGGTGATAAAATGAATACTGAAATAGCTATTAATATAGCCCAAATAAAATCAAAAACAATGGCAGTATGTATGGTTTTGTTTAAATTGCCATAATCGTTTATTCCAAAGTAAGATGAGGCTTCTTTTGAAATAGCTGTTACCATTCCACCACAGATAAGACAAATGAATAAATCATAGATAGGCATTACAAGGCTATAAAGCCCCATACCTTGTGCTCCAAGTTTTTTCGAAAGTAGAATCGCAAACATAAATCTAAGTATACCTCCAACTAAATTTGAAACTGTGAGTATTATTGAATCTCTATAGAAATTATCTTTTATCATGGATGGATCCTCCTTGTTCTTGACACTGACCTATAGCAGTTATTAATTATTTGTATGTGAAGTGATTGGATTATATTCTACAAGGCGGATAAAACTTGTATTTTTTCAAAATAAATAAATTATATAAAAAAATTCTCCTTAGGGGTAGTTTTTGTGTTAAAATGTTCTTATTAATGATTGTCCTAACCTAATAAACCTGGGGGTATAATAGAAATATGAAATGTTTGATTTGTGGGATGGATATAAATATAAATAATTTCAATATAAATAGTAAAGGCTTACTTGAAGATAACGAAAGTGAATGTATTAAATATTGTCCATTTTGTGGTGTAAATACTAAGTATATAAAAGTCGAAAGCAAAGAAATATTTGAGGGTCCTGTTGGGTGTTTAGATCCTAGTACTTTATTGATAATTGATCATGCTATGAAACTTGAAATATTTAATTCGGATTTTTATAAATCAGCAGCTGTGCTTGCACGTAGTATAGAGGTTAAAGAAACTTTTGAAGCACTTTCAAAGATTGAGCGGATGCATGCTATAGTGCACATGAAACTAGGTGGATTCAAAGAATTGCCTAAACTTATCGATATAGATTACAGTAAACATAAGACTGACAAAAGCTTGATGAAACTGGCAGAAGATAGAGAAATTCATGCTTCGCAGTTTTATGAAAAAAACTTAAAGAAAATAGTTAATCTTAATGTTGAAAAAGTATTTACTGCACTATCAGAAGTTGAAAGGGACCATATAAAAATTGCTAAAAGCAATTAACCACTTTTATTAATACATATACTCTAATCTATGTAAATATACATAGATTAGAGTATTTATAATTTAGGGGGGAAGTATGAAAAAGACCATTGGATTTATAGTTATTTTAGCCGCAATGGCTTTTGCACTATTTTCAATGAAAGGAAACTTTACAGAACATAAAATTACAGTAAAAGATGGAGGCATAAAGTCACAAATACTTTTTAAGGGATTAAATGAAGCAGTAGATTTTACTGTGGACAAAGAGGGAAACTACTATATAGCTTTCAAAGACAGTATACAGTGCATTGATAGTGCAGGTAAATCATATTCTATATTTGAAGATAAGAAACTGAGTATAAATAGTTTAGACTATAACAATAAAATATTATATTATGCATCAGGGACGGGAGTCTACTCTTATAATTTAATATCTAAAGAAGATAAACAACTAATTAAGGACATACCTAATTATGGAGATTATAATAAGAGTTTGATTAAGATTTATGGGGAATATATATTTGTTACTATAGGTGCGGCAACAAATTCTGGGGTAGTAGGCCCTGATAACCAGTGGCTAGATGATTATCCTATAAATCATGATATTTCGCCAAAGGGAATAACAGTTAAAGGAATTAATTTTACTAAAGAAAAAACTGGAGCATTTGTTCCATATAAAACTATGAATACAAAAGGACAAATTATTACGGAACATGTGCCTGGGAATTCGTCAATAATAATCTATAATTTAAAAACCGGAGCAAAGGCAAATTTTGCTTGGGGTATAAGGAATATGAAGGGTATAGATTTTAACAGTGAGGGCAAAGTAGTGGTTACTGTGGGAGGTATTGAGGATAGAGGGTTAAGGCCTGTAAAAGGGGATAGTGATTATATATACCAGATTAAAAAAAATGCATGGTATGGTTTTCCAGATTACACGGGTGGGGATGAAGTTAGTTCCCCTAAGTTTAAAGGATTAAATAACAGTTCCATATCGTTTATTTTAGATAAACACCCTACAACAAATCCACCAGCACCGATTTATCAACATACAGCAGTAGATAGTTTAGTGAGTTTAGCAGTTGATACAAAAGGAATATTAGGAGACTTAGATTGTATATATTTCTATGAAAAGAACGATAATAGTATATATAGTTTGAATAGTTTGGGTGCACTTAAAGAAAAAATAAATTTTGAACAAGGTACTTATTTATCTAGTATTAAGTTCTTTGATGGTTTAACAGCATTAGATTCTAAAAATGGATATTTAATTAGAATAGAAAAAATTAAAATTGATATTGTAGAAAGTGGAACAAAAAGGTTTAGTTGCTATTTATTAATAGTAGTGGTAACTTTAATAGTTAGCATACTTGTTGGTTTAAGCAAAAAGAGGTAAAATGTAAATAGATATAATAGAGTATAGTCGGAAAACAATAATTAACAATATCCACATTTAGGAAATAATAATATGTATCTGGATAACGAATTATACTCAAATTAATTATAGGCATAACAAAAAGACTTTTTTACACATTATTTTAAAAAAGC
>NZ_JAENWM010000017.1 GCF_016650035.1 Clostridium sp. | reverse complement strand
GTCTCTAGGAGGGATTTTTCAAATCTTTACAGACTTGTCAAGCGTTTTATGCAGAAAAAACGGGGGAATCAACAAAAATTAATGATACTAGAAATGAGTAATCATAGGAGCTAATGAGTTTCCGTGAAAGCTCAAGCTAAATAAGGGGGTACTAATATGGAAGATAAAATAATAAATGAAACAGAGATAGGTATTGTTAAAATATCTGAGGATGTTGTTAGTGTCATTGCAGGACTCGCTGTTGCTGAAATACAGGGAATAGTTGGAATGAGTGCTAGTATTGTTGGTGGGATAACTCAAATATTAAGTGGCAAAAAAAATTTATCTAAAGGTATTAAGGTAAATGTAGAAGAAAACAGTGCTGTAATTGATTTACACATTGTAGTTGAATATGGTGTTAAAATACCAGAAGTAACTGAGAAAGCACAAATTAATGTGAAAAGATCTGTAGAGCTAATGACAGGCCTTGCAGTGTCAGCTGTAAATGTTTATGTACAAAATGTTGTATTACCTAAAACAGAAAAGCTAGAGGAAATAGAAGCATAGTTATAAACACCCTCTGTTATCAGAGGGTGTTTCCACGTTAAATTTGATATTTATATCATTGTGCTTATGTAAAAGCTATAATTAAATATTACGAAAATGAAGGAGTATATTTAAATGAATAGAAGAAAGTCAAGAGAGATAGCAATGAAATTGCTTTTTGAAATGTCAATAAACAAAGAAAAGTATGAGGATATAATTGAAAATTTCAAAGAGCATACAGATGTTGATTTAGAAGATGTTGATATGTCATACATCACTAAGGCGTTAGCAGGAATCAATGAAAATATAACTGAAATTGATAAAAATATTGAAAAACACTTAATCAAGTGGAAACTTAATAGATTATCAAAAATGAATTTAGCTATTTTAAGAATTAGTACATATGAAATATTATTTGAGGAAGAAATACCTGATAAGGTATCAGTTAACGAGGGGATAGAACTTGCTAAGAAATATGGAGAAGATAGTTCTCCAGCTTTTATAAATGGTATATTAGCGAAAATGCTCTAAGAGCAATGCATTAACAAAAATATAATATAATTATTCAAAAAAATAACTAGTCAACCATGACTAGCTATTTTATTTATATAAAAGAGGTATTTTAGGATTATGTTAGAATTTTTATATTAACTAATATTTTTAGAATATATAAAAGGAGCGGATAATATGGGTATTAGAGTTAATGGAAAGCTAATTGTTGAAAAATACAGAGATGAAATTAAGTCCATTATAAATGAGGGGACTAAAAACGGGCGAAGGGTACCTTCAATCAAAACAATTTTAGTAGGTGATGATGGTGGGTCACTGTCATATGTAAAGAGCCAGAACAATCTCTGTGATAAACTTGGAATTTCTTATGCTTGTATTAAACTAGATGCGGACACTTCTGAAGAAAATGTTGTAGATATTATAGAAAAATTGAATGCTGATAATAGTGTGGATGGTATAATACTTCAATTGCCACTACCGAAAAAATTTAATGAAAAAGAAATAACTTCGAAAATTTCATATAAAAAGGATATTGATGGATTAACTGACAAGAATATGGGTAGATTTTATAAGGGGGAGAATTGTTTTATTCCCTGTACTGCTTTAGGTGTGATTGAAATGATTAAAAATACTGGATGCATTATTAAAGGCAAACATGCTGTTGTTTTAGGTAGAAGTAATATTGTAGGTAAACCAGCAGCACAACTACTACTTAACGAGGATGCAACAGTAACTATATGTCACTCTAAAACACTAAATTTAAAGGAAATTTGTAAAAGTGCAGATATTTTAGTTGCAGCAATAGGTAGACCAGGTTTTGTTACCGGTGATTTTATTAAAGAAGGAGCTGTTGTTATAGATGTTGGAACTTCTATGGTAGATGGTAAAATTACTGGAGATGTATGTTTTGATGAGGTTATATCTCATGCAAGCTATGTTACCCCAGTACCTGGTGGAACAGGACTCATGACTACCACAATGCTTATTAAAAATGTATGCGAATCATGGAGGGATAATGTTTATTAAAGTATTAACAGTAACTGCTCTAAATGGATATATTAAAAAAATAATAGATAACGACTTTATTTTAAATAATACCAATGTTAAAGGAGAACTATCTAATGTAAAATTGCATTCTAGCGGGCACATATATTTTTCATTAAAAGATGAATTTGGAAAGATAAATTGTGTAATGTTTAAATCTCAGGCATCCAAGCTTAAAATTACTCCTAGAGATGGTATGAACGTTATCATAAGAGGTAAAGTCTCTGTTTATGAACGTGGAGGAGCATATCAGGTTTATTGTGACTCAATGGAAGCAGATGGAGAGGGACAGTTATATTTAGCTTTTCAAAATCTAAAGGAAAAGCTAGAAAATGAGGGGCTATTTGATATTGTGCATAAAAAAAGCATACCTTCATTCCCAAAACGAATAGGTGTAATTACATCAGAAACAGGGGCTGCAGTTAAAGATATAATTAATGTAGGCATAAGACGAAATCCCTTGGTTAACATGCTTATATACCCAGCGCTAGTTCAGGGAGTAAATGCTAGTGCGGATATTATACGCGGAATAAAATATTTTAATGAATCAAAAAATGTTGAATTAATTATTATTGCAAGAGGTGGAGGTTCCATAGAAGAATTATGGGCATTTAATGAAGAAAATTTAGCAAATGAAATCTATAATTCTAAAATAGCTATAATTACTGGAGTTGGTCATGAAACGGATTTTACTATAGCAGATTTTGTGAGTGACTATAGAGCACCAACTCCATCAGCAGCTGCAGAAATTGCTGTGAAGAATTTAAGCGAGTTAAACAATGAAATTAAAGGATTTAGAGAACTACTATTAAGACGTGTGGAACTTGTGGTTACAAAAGAATATAATAAAGTTAAATTAATGGGTAAAACACTAAAAATAAATAATCCCCTAAATTATATAGTTAATCAATATATTCAAATAGATAATCTAAAAGAAGCATTGTGTTATAAACTTAATACCAAAGTTTCAATGGAAAAGCAGAAGCTTTCTAAATTCAATGCTCTTTTGAATGCACATAACCCGCTGAATATACTTAATAAGGGGTACGCGGTACTTAAAAACAATGAAAATGCGGTTATCAGTGAAATAGGTGCACTTAATAATGTGAAAGAGGTAAAAATTACATTGAAAGATGGTAGTGCTTCATTTAATATAAGCAATCTGGAGGGGTTTTAATGGCAAAGAAAAAAGAATCTTATGAAAACATGATGGAAAGGCTTGAAGTAATTGTTGACCTTATGGAGGTAAATGAAATTACATTAGAAGAGACTATGGCAAGTTATGAAGAAGGTGTAAAAATCTGTAATAGTTTATATAAAATTTTGAATGATACAGAAGGTAAGATAAAAATACTAACATCAGAAGGTGAAAAAGATTTTAGGGCAACAGGGGACGTAGTTAAATAAAAACATATAAAGAAAAGAAGGGATAATATGAACATGATATCGCTTAAAAATGAAATAGAGAAGTGGATAAGTGATTACTTTGAGGGTGTACCAGAAACTGACAGTAGAAATTTTGAGGCAATGGCTTATAGTATAAAGGTTGGCGGGAAAAGAGTTAGACCTATTTTAATGCTTCTTACCTATGCTATGTACAAAGAGGATTATAGAGTAATTTTACCTTTTGCAGGCGCTCTTGAAATGATTCATACATACTCGCTTATTCATGATGATCTGCCTTCAATGGACAACGATGATTTACGCCGTGGGAAGCCTACAAATCACAAGATTTACGGGGAGGCAATAGCCATCCTTGCAGGAGATGGGCTTTTGAACGAGGCTATGATAATAATGCTAAATCAGTGTTTAGATGGAAGTTTAAATAAAATTGTGGCCAGTAGCCTTATAGCAAAAGCTTCTGGTGCACAGGGCATGATAGCAGGACAAATATGCGATATTTTGAGTGAAGGCATATCAATATCAGAGGAAGAACTCTTATACATGCATAGAAATAAAACAGGGCAATTAATTAAAGCTGGAATATTATGTGGTGCTGTTTTAGGAAATGCTAGTGAGGAAGATTTATTGGATTTAAAAGAGTATGGTGACAAATTAGGTTTAGCATTTCAAATAAAAGACGATATATTAGATGTAATTGGAGAGGTTGAGATTTTAGGCAAAAATGTAAAAGCCGATGAATGTAATAATAAAACAACCTTTATAACTATGTATGGTTTAGAAAAATGTAAAACAAAATGTAACGATTTAACTCAGGAGTGCTTTGGAATTCTGAAAAAACTTAAAGTGAATACAGTATATTTAGAAGAAATTACTGAATTTTTATTGAAAAGAGATTGTTAGTGTTTGCAAAGTAATCACTCTTAATATGATGTTTCTAAATTGCTCGTTAATAGTGAATAGCTTTTGAAATAAATATTATTATATGATATAATATGCCCATAATTGTGGGTAATATAAATTTAATAATAAAAGAGGATAGATATATATATGAGTAAAATTATAGATGATTTTAATGATATAAATGCCGTGAAAGATATGTCCATACAACAATTGAATATATTTGCAGGTGAGATTAGAGACTTTTTAATTGAAAAAGTATCTAAAACCGGAGGCCATTTAGCTTCTAACCTAGGCGTTGTAGAGTTAACGCTAAGTTTGTACAATGTTTTTGATCTTGACAAGGACAAAATAATATGGGATGTAGGGCATCAATCCTATGTACATAAAATTCTTACAGGAAGAAAAGATAAATTTGATACACTTAAAAATTACGGTGGACTCAGCGGTTTTCCTAAAAGGGATGAAAGTAAATATGATGTGTTTGGAGCAGGACATAGTAGTACATCTATTTCAGCAGGGGTAGGTATGGCAAGAGCTAGAGACTTAAAGGGCGAAGACTATGACGTTATTTCAGTAATAGGTGATGGGGCCCTTACTGGGGGCATGGCTTTTGAGGCGCTAAATGATATAGGGTTTAAGAAAACTAAAATGATTATCGTGCTTAATGACAATCAAATGTCTATATCCAGAAATGTTGGAGGATTGTCCAAATATTTAAACTCAATAAGAATTGATCCAACATATAATAGGATAAAAAAAGAAATAAATCAAACGTTAATAAAGATTCCTTCTCTTGGTAAAGGCATGGTTAATTCAATTCAAAAACTAAAAGATGGGATTAAACAAGCACTGGTACCAGGTATGCTCTTTGAGCATATGGGTATAAAGTATTTAGGGCCTATTGACGGACATAATATTAAAGAAGTAAGTAAGGTTTTAAAGTTAGCTAGAGTAACAGACGGGCCGGTTATTATTCATGTTATTACTAAAAAGGGCAAGGGGTATAAATTTGCTGAAAGAGAACCACATAAGTTTCATGGAGTAGGTCCATTTGATCCCTTAACTGGGGAGTTACAAGGTAGTTCTAAGGAAAGTTACTCTAAGGCATTCGGTGAGCAAATGGTAAAACTTGCAACAGATAATAAAAATATAGTAGCAATAACGGCTGCAATGCCAGAAGGTACAGGGCTAGAAGCATTTTCAAAACAGTTTAGTAATAGATTTTTTGATGTAGGAATTGCAGAGCAACACGCTGTTACTATGGCTGCAGGAATGGCAACGCAAGGTATAATACCTATTTTTGCAGTTTATTCAACTTTTCTTCAGAGGGCTTATGACCAAATAGTACATGATGTTTGTCTTCAAAAACTACCTGTTATTTTTGCTATTGATAGAGCAGGGATAGTTGGCCAAGATGGAGAAACGCACCAAGGAGTATTTGATTTATCGTATTTATCTCATATTCCTAATATGACAATTATGGCACCTAAGTGTATAAGTGAATTAAAGTCTATGTTAACTTTTGCAGTAAAACAAGAGTATCCCATTGCTATAAGATACCCAAGGGGCGGCGATAATTCAAATGTTAAAATGTCTTGTATTGAAAACCTTCAGAGAGGAAAGTGGGAGAAACTATTTGATGGTGGTAAAATAGCATTAATAGCAACAGGTAAAATGGTTCAAAATGCAATTTTAGTAAGAGAAAAATTAAATAAACTAGGAGTAGAAGCTACTGTAATTAATGCTTGTTTTATTAAACCTATTGATAAAAAATTAATTGAAGAGCTTGTCAACGAAAAATATTCCATTGTAACTATAGAAGATAATCTTATACATGGGGGCCTGGGTTCTTTAGTATTAGAATACGTAAGTACATTGGAGGGGAAAACAAAAGTTATTAATTTAGGATTTCAAGATGAATTTATTACTCATGGGGTAGTAGATACACTTTATAAATTGCATAAGCTAGATGTGGATGGTATTTTTGAAAGTATTTTAGAGCTAGTCTAAAAAAGCCACTTTAGTGGAATCTTTAAGGAGTTTTTTATGTTAGAAAATAAAGAAAGATTAGATGTACTTGTAGTTAAAAGGGGAATTCTATGTTCTAGAGCAAGAGCAAAGGAAAATATAATTTCTGGAAACATATTTGTGGATGGTATTATGACTACTAAATATGGAAAAAAAGTGGATTTATCATGTGATATCGAGTTTAAAGGAGAAGATTTTCCTTACGTAAGTAGAGGTGGATTAAAGCTTGAAAAGGCTATAGAAAGCTTCAACATAGACCTTAAGGATAAAATCTGCCTTGATATAGGTGCTTCTACAGGTGGGTTTACCGACTGCATGCTATTTTATGGAGCGTCTAAGGTATATTCTATAGATGTTGGAACAAATCAGTTAGACGATAAGCTGCGAGGAGATACGAGAGTAGTGTCACTGGAAAATACCAACATAAGATATTTAGGTGTAGGCAGTATAGGTGAGCTCTCTGACTTTGCAAGTATAGATGTGTCATTTATATCCCTCCAAAAGGTTATTCCGAATTTACTAAACTTATTAAAGGCCGATGGTAGTGCTGTTGCACTATTAAAGCCACAATTTGAAGTAGGGGTAGGGGTTGTAAATAAAAAAGGTGTGGTTAAAAAGCAAAGTGAACATGTGGAGGTAATAATTAGGGTTTTAAATTATTTGAAATTTCTTGATTTAAGTATTATTAATGTTAATTACTCATCTATAAAAGGACCAAATGGAAACATTGAATACTTAATTTATTTTACAAAATCTAAAGATAAAAATCATAATTATATTGAGGAAGATATAAAGCTACTAGTTGGTGAAGCTCACAGTAATTTAAATTAGGTGTAAGGAAGGTAATAATTTATAGTTGATATCTGACATAGAGAATGGCAAGGAGGAAATATGAAAAAAATTGGCATTAATATAAATACCACTAAAGATAAAGATGGAAAAACAATTAAATATGTAAACGACGTCATTCGGAAATATATTGATGAAACTAATATATTTATATTTAAAGATTCAATTGGACTTGAAAATATTAAATATAAGGATTTAGATATTATTATTGCTTTAGGTGGAGATGGAACTATTATAGGGACATCACGTAATCTAAATAATTTTAATATTCCAATTTTAGGAGTGAATATAGGAAATTTAGGCTTTCTTTCTAGTGTGGAGTTAATAGAATTTGAAAGTGCAATGAAAAATTTTTTTGAAGATGATTATTACGTAGAAGACAGAATGATGCTTAATTGCACATTTCCTCATCGAGGGGACACTAAAGAATATGTTGCTTTAAATGATATAGTTGTATCAAAAGGAACACTAGCCAGAGTTGTTAAGTATGAAATACATATAGATAATAAATTTTATACGGATTTTACAGGGGACGGACTTATAATATCTACTCCCACAGGGTCTACAGCATATTCCCTATCAGCAGGTGGACCTATTATTTATCCTAATCTAGATGTTATAGCATTAACACCAATTTGTCCATTATCATTATCTATGAGAACTATAGTACTTGATGGTAAAAGTAAAATATCCGTAAGTATAAAAAGTGAAAATGAAAGCATATTTTTGACATTAGATGGACAACGTGCAATAAAGTTAAACACTTATGAGCAAATAGTAGTAAGTGTTTCAGATAAAAAATGTAGATTAGTTAAATTTAATGATTATGATTATTATCATATATTAAGGAAAAAAATAATTTCTAGAGCTATAGATTGTGAAGGAGAATAAAATGAAAATTGCGCGGCAAGCTAAAATAATTGAAATAATTCAGGCTAAAGATATTGAGACTCAAGAACAATTAGCAGAAAGTTTAAAAATAAGTGGATTCAATATTACTCAAGCAACAGTATCTAGGGATATAAAGGAACTTAAATTAATTAAGGTAATGAATTCACATGGAACTCATAAGTATGCTACTATTTCTCCAACTGATACTTTTTTATCAAATAAATTAGTTAATATTTTTTCTCAAACAGTTGTTTGTGTTGATTACGTAGATAAATTTGTAATTATAAAAACTATATCAGGAGCTGCATCAGCTGCTGCCGAAGCTTTAGATACACTAAAATTCAATGGTATTGTAGGAACTATAGCAGGTGATAATACTATTTTTATTTTAGTTAGAACAGAAGAAGATAAAGACGAATTACTTCAAAAGATCAAAAAAATGATAACAGATTAGGAGGTATTGGTATGCTCCTACAATTAAATATTATGAATTTTGCCCTAATTGAAAAGCTAAGTATTAATTTTGAACAAGGATTTAATGTGCTTTCTGGCGAAACAGGGGCTGGTAAATCAATTTTAATTGATGCTATAAATTATGTATTAGGCGGAAAATTCAACAAGAACTTAATTAGGACAGGGGAAAACAAAACTTATGTTGAGGCAATATTCTCATTGGATACTAAACACAATCAAAATGTTTTTGATGAAATGGAAATTGATTATGAGGACACGATATTTATAAGTCGTGAAACCTTTCAATCTGGAAAAAGCATCGCTAAAATTAATGGGAAATCATTGTTACTTTCAAAGGTTAAATATATTAGTAAGACATTACTGGATATCCATGGTCAACGCGATAATTATAATTTATTAGATAAAGCTAATCACATATCTTATCTGGATTCTTTTGGCTCTGATAAAATTAATAAAATTATAATATCATATAATGAAAAATATATAAGAATGACAACTATAAAGAATAAAATTAACAAACTAGAAGGAAATGAAGGAGAACGTGAAAAAAGAATTGATTTTTTAAATTATCAATTAGAAGAAATTAAGACAGCTAATCTTAAAATTGATGAAGACAAGGAACTCCTAGAAAAGTGTGCAATAATTACTAATTCAGAAAAACTGGAAAAACATTTATCAAAAAGCTATAGTGTTTTATACACTAGTGATGAAGAAAAAAATTCGGTTTTTGACAGCTTGGCTATTGCTATCAAAGAACTAAGAACTATAGAAAATCATATGGAAAAAATAAAAACAATTACTGATTCAATAGAAGAAAGTTACTATAATATTGAGGAAAACATTACAGACCTCCGAGACTTAAAAGAAACAATTTATTATGATGAAAGTGAATTAGAATATACCAATAGTAGAATACAGCTAATTAATACTTGTAAAAAAAAGTATGGAACTACTATACAAGAAATATTTAAATATAAAGAAAAAATAGAATTAGAGTGTGAAGAATTAATTAATAGTACTGAAATAATTTTGCTTCTAAAAAAAGAAAAATTAGAACTAGAGTGTGAAATGAAGATTATTGGTGATAAAATCCATAAAATTAGAGGTAGTATAGCAAAAGAACTTGGGGACAAAATAAAAGATGAATTAAACTATATCGGTCTTGAAAAAAGTAAATTTTATATAGAAGTAAAATTAGAAGATGAATTTTATGAGAATGGTTGTGACAAAGTTCAATTTTGTATATCAACTAATCCAGGTGAACCATTAAACCCATTAGAAGATATTGTGTCAGGAGGAGAATTATCTAGAATCATGCTTGCTTTAAAGACTGTATTCGTTGATAAGGATGAAATACCTACTGTTATATTTGATGAGATTGATACAGGTATTAGTGGTAGAATTGCACAGTGTGTCGCAGAAAAAATGTATTTAATATCATTAAGTCATCAAATTTTTTGTGTTACACATTTGCCACAAATAGCTAGTATGGCAGATACAAATTATTTAATATCTAAAAATGTTATAAATGATAAAACATTTACGAATATTATAAAGATGAGTGATAGTGAAAAACAGCAAGAAATAGCTAGAATGATAGGTGGAACTGAGGTTACTAAGTTAACACTTGAGAATTCTAAAGAAATGATAAATATGGCTAACAAACAAAAGAAAAAATAGATGTTGTTATTATTTAAAATAATTAGTAATAAAAATATGTTTTATAGGGAAAAATAAAGTCGTATATATGTATGGCTTTTTTTTATTTATTTTGTGGATATTGAAGATGGATATTATTTTTATAATATAGATACATATAAGTTTTTAATTGTTAGATTTATAGAAAAGGTGAAAATAATTCAAATAAAGAGAAATTTTTTTAATTTATCATAAATTAGTTTATAATTTATTTCTTTGACTATTATTGCATTAATATTATAGCATAATGTAGGTAGATTGAGGGTAACTTAAAAGCATAATTATACCGGGAAAGGAGCTAAAGCTTATGAAAAAAAGACCAAATAGAATATGCTGGATTATTGCACCACTATTAATTATCTCTTTTGGTACTTTATTTAAAAGTCCTAGTAAAGCTTTTGCTATATATTCAAGTCAAATCATTAAAATAAAACAAGCTAATTACAATAATTGTATTAGCTCGAATTTAAACCAAAGAGATAGTGATGTAGAAGTGAATTTGAAAGAATTTACAGGAGTTAATTCAATCCCTCTAAAAGATAGTAAAGAAATAATGATTTATCCAGGAGGAGCACCTATAGGTGTTAAACTCAATACAAAGGGTGTTTTAGTAGTAGCATTATCTGATATTGAGGGGGTTAAAGGTAAAATACAAAGCCCTGCTGCAAGTGCAGGTATACAAATAGGAGATAGCATAATAAAAATAAATGATATTGAAATAAATAGTGCTGAAGAAGTAACTAGATTTGTAAATAGAGAAAAAAATTCAGAGCTTACTCTTAAAATACTGAGAAAAAATAATACAGATCATTTTGAAGTGAAAGTTAAACCAGTTACAGATTCTAATGATGGGAAGCAAAAAATCGGACTTTGGGTAAGAGATTCAACGGCTGGAGTGGGTACATTAACTTTTTATGATGATAAGACTAAAAAGTTTGCAGCTTTAGGACATCCAATAACAGATACAGATACTGGTACTATACTTAATGTTAACAATGGTGTAATTATATCGTCTAATATTGTTTCGATAAAAAAAGGAACAAAAGGAAATCCAGGAGAATTAAGAGGCCTTTTTGTAGATGAAGATAAGATTAAAGGACAAATAATGAAAAATACAGAATGTGGTATATTCGGCAATGGAAATAAAAGTCTTATAAATAATAAATTCAATAAGCCTATGAAAATAGGGTTAAAGAATGAGATTAAAGAAGGAAAAGCTCAAATTATAACAACCATAAATGGAAACGAACCAGAATTATTTGATATAGAAATTCAAAAATTATTAAATCAAGATACATCAGGATCTAAAAGTATGATTATTAAAATCACAGATTCAAGACTTTTAGACAAAACTGGAGGTATAGTTCAAGGTATGAGTGGTAGTCCAATAATACAAAATAATAAAATAATTGGTGCTGTTACCCATGTACTAATTAACAAACCTGATATAGGTTATGGGATATATATAGAGTGGATGTTAAAAGATGCGGATATTTTATCGGAATAACTAGCATTATTTTAAAAAAAAGGGTAAAATAGAATTGTGGGTTAAAGGATAGCAATTGCTATCTTTTATTTTGCAAATAATACTAAATAATCACTTATTTGTAATTTTTTTAATAAAAAGAAGGAATTGAATTTCTTTTGTCGAATTAATAATTTGTTAGTAATTGGTAAATTTATTTGTGAGGGGGATTTATAATATGGAAGAATCTAGAATTAGCGTACTTATTGCAGACGATAATAAAGAATTCTGTAATATTTTAAATGATTATTTATTAAGCCAAAGAGATATTATGGTTACAGGTATTGCAAAAGATGGAATAGAGGCTCTTAAGTTAATAAAAGAGAGAAAGCCGGATTTGGTGGTATTAGATATAATAATGCCTCATTTAGATGGTCTTGGTGTGCTTGAAAGATTGGGTAGCATGGATATTGACCCAATACCTAAAATAATAGTATTATCTGCTGTAGGTCAAGATAAAATAACTCAAAGAGCTATTAGTTTGGGAGCAGATTATTATGTAGTAAAACCTTTTGACATGGATGTTTTCACAAAACGAATTAGACAAATGTTTAATAACACCATATCTGGTGATAGCAGTAAAAAATCCATTTCTTATGTTGATGAAAATGAACCTAGAAAAAGTAATCGTAGTGGACCAATGGACTTAGAAGCTGAGATTACAAGTATTATTCATGAAATTGGTGTTCCAGCCCATATTAAGGGATATATGTATCTAAGGGAAGCAATTACTATGGTAGTAAATGATATTGAATTATTATCTGCGGTAACAAAGGAATTATATCCATCTATTGCTAAGAAATTTAATACAACTGCAAGCAGAGTTGAAAGAGCAATAAGGCATGCTATAGAAGTAGCATGGGGACGTGGTCAAGTTGAAACTATAAATAAAATATTTGGTTACACCATACACAATGCTAAAGGTAAACCAACTAATAGCGAGTTTATAGCTATGGTTGCCGATAAGTTAAGACTTCAAAATAGAGTTAGTTAATCAAAATAATATAACCTATGCGCTTATGCGCATAGGTTATATTATTTATAAACTAATGTTAAAACAACTATGCATATAAACCTCTTTGCTATCATAAATATGAATAAAGTTATTAATAAAAGTAACGTTATTAACAAAGGGGGAAAAAATTATGTCATCTAATACTTTATTAAGCAATATAAACAAACATATACAACAAAATTTTTGGTTGTATATGATAAGTATTCTTTGTGTGCTTACAGGTATAATTTTAGGAATTTATAGTGTGAAATACATGGGAGATTATGAACGAAATGATTTATTGAATTATTTGACTAATTTTACCAATCCTTCTAATACAGGGGGGATTAGTTATAAATTAATATTTATACAATCAATTAAAAATAATCTGCCTGTGATTATTTTTCTTTGGTTTTTAGGTTTAACTATTGTAGGATTACCAGTAATATTAATAATCGATGTATTGAAAGGATTTACCGTTGGATTTACATTTAGCTTTATGATTAACGGGATTTCAAAAAATGGTATTGGAATTGCAATCCTTGGGGTACTGCCTCAAAATTTGATCTATATACCCTGTATTATTTTTGCATCGGTAGTATCAATGGAATTTTCTATAATGCTAGTTAAGAATAAATTTAGTAAACAATGGACAAGTAGTATATCTAGCAAAATTATATATTATAGTGTTATATTTATTTTGATAATAATATTATTATTTATAGGGATAATTATAGAGTCCTATATCGCTCCATATTTTGTTAAAAAGCTTATTAATAGTTTAGGAAGTATAATACTATGAAATATAAAGAGTTATGGAATTTTACGATTTTAACAGTAAAATGTTTTATAATTTTACTGGCAATGGGGATTTTAATGCCTAAAGCTGTAGATTTCTTGCTTCATAATTTAATAAATAATACAGAAATCTATAAAAATAGTATTGCTGTTTACAAGTTAGTAGATTTAAATTATAAACTAGTTTACAATTATATTCTTAAATTTTACTTGTTTTTCAGAGTCTAAATAGCTTTAAAATAAAACTCCGCTTTCATTAATTATGAAAGCGGAGTTTTATATATTATTATTTTTAATTTTGAAAAATATAGTTATAATATTATGGCAATTGGGTAAAAATAATGTTATGAATTTGAAGCAAGTAGGCAAACTTTTGTAAATCTTGTCTACTTTGAACGATACAAGAATGTAATATGAGGAGGATCCATATGAAGAAAAACATTAAAATTGCATTATGTTTGATTTTATCATTAATTGTTACTGCTCAGATTTTAACTTTGTCAGTTTTGGCAGTAGAAGAAAATAAGGATAATAAAGGAATTGTAGTGGAGGCGAAGTCGGCTTTGTTAATGGAGCCATCTAGTGGCAAAATAATCTACGAAAAAAATGCTCATGAAAAGTTTGCACCTGCGTCAGTAACTAAAATAATGGTTATGTTATTAGCAATGGAGGCAATAGATAGTGGTAAGGTTAAATTACAAGACAAAATAACTATAAGTGAAAATTCTAAAAAAATGGGTGGAAGCAGCATGATCCTGGATACAGGGGAGATTAGAACTGTAGAAGAAATTTTAAAAGGAATTGCCATTGCATCTGGCAATGATGCTGCTGTAGCTATGGCAGAGTATCTAGGTGGAAGTGAAGGTGGTTTTGTATCAATGATGAATGCAAAAGCACAAAGCCTTAATATGAAAGATACTGCTTTTAAAAATTGTACTGGGCTAAGTGCAGAAGGACATTTCACCTCTGCCTATGACATCTCAATTATGTCTAGAGAACTTTTGAAACATCCTAAAATATTAAAATATTCAGGAACTTATATGGAAACTATTTCAGAGGGAAGAAAAACTCCAATTGGTCTTGTTAATCATAATAAGCTAGTTAGATTTTTTGACGGATGTGACGGACTTAAAACAGGATTTACAAATGAGGCAAAATACTGTATATCTGCAACTGCAGTTCGGTCCAATGTAAGAATGCTTGCAATAATTATGGGCGCACCAACTTATAAAATAAGAAATAGTGATGCTAGTATGCTAATGAATTTTGGGTTTTCTAAGTTTGAAACTAAAAAAATAATAACCAAAAATGAAGAATTAGAAAAAATACCACTAAATAAAAAAGGTGACAAGTTCCTAATAGCAAAAGCAAAAGAAGATTTTAACATAACACTTGAAAGAGGTAACAAAAATGAAGTTACTAAGAAGTTTATTATAGATAAAGAATTAAAAGAGTATAAGAAGGATAGTCCAATTGGATTTTGTGAAATATACGTTGATAGTAAATTATCTGGTAAGGTTGTTATATACAGCGACAGGGACATTAAAAAATCTGGAGTATGGGATAATATTAAGAATAATTTAATAGACTTATTTGATAAGGCAATTTAAACTACGACTATTGTATGGCATTAATATAAAAGATAAGCTTCCAAACAATTAATTATTTGTTTAGAAGCTTATCTTTTATAGTGCAATCTATTTTTAATTTTTAAATTATACTCACTAGTTATTTTCCAAAAGATGCATTATAATTAGGATAACTTGCAGTAAAGAAATTAAAGCGAATTTGTAATTTCTTTACAATTAAATTTTTATTAGGAGAGAGTGTACATGCCATTAAGTATAAAAATAACTAATTTTGAAGGCCCATTTGACTTGTTATTACATCTTATTAAAAAAAATGAGATGAATATCTATGATATTAATATCTTTGAAATTACAAATCAATATTTAGATTACCTAAAAAGTATTGCGGAAATGGATTTAGAGGTAACATCAGAATTTATTGTTATAGCTGCAACATTAATTGAAATTAAATCAAAATATTTGTTGCCCAAAAATAAAGATGAGGTTAGTAAAGAGGAAGAAAATGATATAGAGATGGATTTATTAAATAAATTAATAGAGTATAGAAAATATAAACTCATAGCTCAAAATCTAAAGATCATGGAACAGGATGCAGGTATAATGTTTAGTAAAAAACCTGAAATAATAATAGAAGATACCTATAACATTGTGGAACCGGATTTTTTAAAAAATATTACAATGCTGAATTTATACGATTTGTATAATAATTTAATGTTAAACTATATAAATAAAATGAATACTGATAATATTATAAATAAAAAAATTAAAATGGAGGAATATAAAATAGAAGATAAAATGGAAGAACTTAAAGAAAAGGTTATTTTCTTTGGGAAAATTCATTTCACAAATTTAATTATTGGATATTCATCAAAATTAGAGGCTATTGTTACCTTTTTAGCTCTACTTGAGCTGATCAAAATTAGTGGTGTAATAGTAATTCAGGAAAGTAACTTTAAAGATATACATTTAGAAAGGGTAAATTAATATGGATGGAATAAACATTAAACCGATAGATATTGAAGAAGTTTCTACTAAAAACATATATTTTTCTATTATTGAATCTCTGCTCTTTGTTACGGGAGAAGCACTAAAACTAACTGAAATGGCAAATATTTTAGAATGTAGCATAGATTTTACAAGGCAATTAACAGATGAATTAAGAGTAAAATACGAAGAAGATAATAGGGGAATTAAAATTATAGTAACTAATGATGAATTTCAATTTGTTACAAAATCTTGTAATAGCGAATATGTGCAAAAATTATTAAAAACAAATATCAGACAATCACTATCTCAGGCTTCCCTCGAAACACTAGCAATAATTGCATATAAACAACCAATAACGAGAGTGGAAATAGAGGAGATAAGAGGTGTTAAAAGCGATAGGGGTGTCTATACATTATCAGAAAAAAAATTAATTAAAGAAAGTGGTCGGAAAAATGTTCCAGGAAGGCCAATTATTTATGTAACCACGGATGAATTTCTTAAACACTTTGATTTTAATAGTCTTCAAGATATGCCTTGCTTAGAAAGTTTTGCGGATGAAAATTCAGAGAGTGATATTGATACAGCTAAGACGACCCAAACAGTTTAGGTATTTAACTAAAATGACTTAGGTACAAAGTTATAAACCCCATCACAGTAAAGTTTTTCATTAAAAACTTTACTGTGATGGGGTTTATCAATTAAGAATTATATTATAAGCAATTATTCATCAAAATCTTCTTTATCATCGTATTTTGATTTTGTGTTACCTTTATCTTTAAACATTCCCTTAATAATATCGATAATTTGTGGTACTGTATCAACGATTTTATCATATGTATTTTGCTGATCTACAGATAAAAGTCTTATTGAATCATTTTTGACTACTAAAAATGCAACAGGTCTTACAGTGACTCCAGCTCCAGAACCACCTCCAAAAGGATATTTAGCGTTTGAATCAGAATGCTTAACGCTATTAAACTCACTACCTCCAGATGCAAAACCAACACATACTCTAGAAATGGGAATAATTGTAGTTCCATCTAGTGATTCTACAGGATCACCTACAATGGTGTTTACATCTATCATATCCTTTATACTTTCCATGGTGCTTCTCATTAAATTTTCAATTGGGTGACTATCCATGTACATTTCCTCCTTTATATTTTTGTGAATTGATTTTCTTATGTCTTATGTTTATGCTTTTAAGGCAAATTAACATTAGAATTGACATATATATAATTTTTGCTAAATTGGTATAAATTATACTGGAAATTTCAATACTTAAATTTTTTTCTTTGAAATAAGGAATAACTTTGTGATCTATATTTTTTATCTTAACAAAATTTAACAATAATAAATATAAAAGACTATATGTCGAATGAATTAATCCAAATAATATAGCTACAAGTGCAGCGTCATCAAATCCATATTCTAGTTTAGTGGTTAAGGTTAAAGTAGGCTTGAATTTTAAACTCATAATTTTATTTATAATTAATTTTATGTCGATAAAAGTATAAGATTTCTCAGTAGTGATTTTTTGTTTTTTTGCTGGATTATTTTTCTTGCTTTTTTTTGCTTTTAGTTTTTTATTGTATATAAAAATTTCTAAAATTTTCTTTGAGTATTTGAGAGTTATTTTAATAGGAATTGGAAATAATATAATTGTTAGCGCAATAACAAACACTAGTATACTTACAAACATCACAACCTCCCATAATAATGAATACCTAATAACTGGTATTATGCCCAAAAATCTATTAAAAAATCAATAATAATTATTATTTTTTTATAGTTAGTAATTCAATTAAAAATAATTTAAAAGAGGTGCGGTTATGAAAAAGAAATATAAAATATCAATATCATTGTCTTTAAGTTTATTTTTTTTACTCACAACCTTAGCTCAAAATGTGTATGCTGATGATATATACATTGATGCTGTAAGTGCTATAGCATTAGACGCAGATTCCAAAATTGTTTTATATGAAAAAAATGCATACACTCCCATTGAAATTGCAAGTACTACAAAGATTGTAACAGCTCTTGTGGCAATAAAATGTGGCGATTTGAACAAAAAAATAACTATATCTGAAAAGGCAGCAAGCATTCGTGGATCAGAAATAGGATACAAAAGTGGAGAACAAATAAGCTTAAAAGAACTATTATATGGCTTTATGTTAAGGTCAGGAAATGATGGAGCCATTGCAATAGCAGAAGGAATAAGTGGAAGTGTTGATGAGTTTTTAAAGCTTATGAATGAGTATGCTTTAGAAATTGGACTTCTAAACAGCAATTTTGAGTCTCCTCATGGACTTGATAGTACTAATCATTATTCTACTGCATATGATTTAGCTCTAATTACTGCAAAGGCAAAAGAAATAAAACTTTTTAACGATATAGTGGGCTCTAAAGATATTGATGCAAAAGAATATAATTTCACTAGAAGTTATCATAATATAAATAAAATTCTATATCTTCTACCAAATTCTACTGGAGTGAAAACTGGGTATACTGGGAAGGCAGGAAAATGTTTAGTAACTTCTGTAACCATTAATAATAGAGAAGTTATTATAGTAACTTTGAATTGTACACCTAGATGGAAGGAAACCGAAAAGATAAGTAAATATGTTGAAAAAAATTATGAATATAAAAAAATAATTAGTAAAGATGATATCTTGGAACGATTTGCTATAAAAAACGGAGCCAATAGTGTTGAAATAGTAAGTGAAAGAGATATTATAATTCCAGTAGTAAAAGATTCGAAGATTGAAGCTAAGATTAAAAAGCCATTGTATGACGTTTATGCACCGATAAATGAAGGGGAAAAGGTTGGTAGGGTAGATATATACCAAAATAGTAAACTTCTATTTACGGAAGCACTAGTAGCTAAAAACGCTGTTCAGAAAAAGAATTTTATAAAAGATAGGTTCAGTAAAATCAAGAGTTTCTTCCTTCAAAGTAAGTAGTGTATAGATATTTTAGTGCCTTTTGTGTATGAGTTAATAAGTATAGAGATTATTGTTTGATTTGTAACAATTTTATGATTTTTATATATTTTAATAGTATAGTGCATTGGAGGTAATAATGATGAGTTACGAACCTTATGATTGTATTGATGTAGGAAGTGAATTTTGTGCTAGCTACACTAAACTGCGACACCCAGTTTAGTGGTTTAACAACATTTCAGAAGGAAAGTCTCCCACTTCTATAAGTGGGAGTTACATGCTATAACAAATAAAAAACTTTAGTGGGTGTATAAGTCTCCTTCTGAAGTTGTTAATATTGTAGCTTCGCAGATGATGATTTAATTTAAAGAAATTAGATTTATTAATACTTCACCTTTTGCACCATCCCAAAATATTGAGTTTACAATATTATTAATTAAAAGTCGTTTATTATTAAAATCTAAGAGATCGATAATATCCAAAAAATTATTTGAGGAAGTAAAAAAAATATTTGAATTATTATTATCTTTATTATATTCATAGGAACTTGCTTTTAAAATTTCATATTTATGTGTTAATTCTTCTAATTCATTTCCCAATTTATAAATTTGAGGGCTTATATATTTGGAAATGTCATTCTCTAAAGATAAATGATTTACTAGAACGTCAATTTGGTCTTGTTTTATCTTTATTTGTGTTGGAAGACTAGTTATTTCGCATTGCAGGTCGACGTTTTTAAGGAGTTCGGATTTTATAATAGTTAATTCTTTTAATAAAAGAGTCTTGTCAATAGTCATACTTTTTAAATAATCTATAACTATAATTTCAAGTTCATCTACACGGATATTAGGATTATTACATCGAAGGCCCCTTGAATAATCTTTAGTACTGCAGACATAATACTGAATTTTTTTATTGGTTTCTGAACTAATATGACCATGTTTAACAATCATACTCTTACCACATTTAGAACATTTTAAGGTTCCAGTAAGTAATGCAGAAGCAGAGGTGCCAAGTCTTGGAGCTTTGTTTTTATTTTGGTCTAGTATTTGTTGAACTTTAAGCCAAGACGTGCTAGCAATAATCCCTTCATGGAAGGAAACAGCTGCAATCCATTCCGTTATAACTCGTTTAGTTCGGGTGCCTTTACTTTTGTTATAAGTTAAAATACCATATTTTTCATTAGTGTTTCCAATGACATTCATGCCAATATAATCAAGATATTTCATAACATCTTCATTTGCTCTAACATAAAGAGGGGTTCTCAATATGAGTTGAATTCTTTTCTTAGTAAAGTCAGCACCATATTTTGTTTTGATGTTATTTTTAAAAAGGTAGATAAAAACTTGGTTAATAGATTTATATTCTAAATATTTATCATAAATAATTTTCACCACTGCTAACTCTTTTTTTATAGGTGACAAACCATACATGTTTTTTTCTTTGTGATCGAAATCCAAATATGATATTTTCTTACTTTCATAACCTAGAGGCGTTTGTCCACCGAGCCATCTTCCGGTTTTAGATAGTTCTAACATATTATCGCGAACTCGCTCGCCAATAGTTTCACGTTCTAACTGTGCAAAAACTGAGGAAATATACATCATGGCACGTCCCATAGGTGTTGAGGTATCAAACTTCTCGTTAACACTTATAAAGCTTATGTGTAAACTATCCAGCTTTTTTATAAGAGTAGAAAAATCAGATATGTTTCTACTAATTCTATCAAGTCTATAACAAATAAGCACCTGAAATTTATTTTCTTTTGCATCAACAAGCATTTTTTGAAATTGAGGCCTTTTTATATTTTTTCCTGAAAAACCTTCATCCTCGTATATTATAAATTCATTAATGCCTAAATGTGTGCCTTCATGCCTACATAGTTCAATTTGGTTTATAATTGATTCTCCACTTACTGTAATCTTTGATTTTCTGGAGTATATAGCTGCTATTTTCAATTTACACACTCCTTAACAATTGATTTAAAATACTAAGAGTTACAAGATAAACATATGTGTCTTAAAAAAATAATATTACGTAAAAAAGAATTTAACTAAATATATTTATGTATATACATTTTGTAACACTGAAATTCATGCAGCATACTATAATATAATAGTTTACTTGGGGGAGAATAAATGAAAGTTAAATCTACGATTATATCAGAATTAAATGAAGAACAGAGGGAACTTTTGACTCAGCAGTATACAAGGATTATTGCAAGAATAATAGCTTCAAAGCTTTCGCTACAAGAAATAAACGAATTAATAGAAAAGCTAATGAATGGTGGTGTTTTATTAATAAAAAAGAAACAATCTGAATATACGAAGCAAATTCTACTAAAAGATGATATACTAATATAACATTATATTATAGTATTAAATACAACATAAAATATGGAGATGATTTATATGAAATTATGTGATATATGTAAAAAAAATATAGCAATGATTTTAACATCAAAAGTTGAAAATGGAAAAACTGAAACAGTAGCTCTATGCATGGAGTGTGCTAAGAAGAGGGGCATCCCTGTAATGGATCAACTAATGCAACAAGCGGGAATATCCTCTGATGATATTGAAAACTTAAATGATCAAATGGGTAATATGTTTAAAGGCATGAATTTGGAAGATATGAACTTAGAAGGCATGAACCTTGAGGATTTGGATATTTCAGATATGGATGATGAAGAAGGTGAAGGAAAAAAATCAATTGGAAATGTTTTTAGCGGTTTATTTGGAGCTAAAGATGAAAACAAGGATTTTGTAGAAGATGAAGTGGAGGATACCCCAAAGAGTAAACAATCGGATGATGATAAATCAAAGAAAAGTTGGTTTAAAAAGAAGAGAAAACACTTAGATACATATGGGATAAATCTAACAAATAAAGCAAATCAAAAGGGTATAGATAAAGTTATAGGAAGGCATAGTGAAATTGATAGAGTGGTACAAATATTAAATAGAAGAACCAAAAATAATCCTATATTAATTGGAGAAGCTGGTGTAGGTAAAACAGCTATTGCAGAGGGGTTAGCAGTGAGAATTGCGGAAAAGCAAGTTCCAGAAAAATTATTCGATTCAGAGGTTTATCTGCTTGATCTCACCGCTGTGGTTGCAGGTACACAGTTTAGAGGACAATTTGAAGGCCGTATGAAGTCAATTATTGAAGAAGCTAAGGAAAGTGGAAATATTATATTAGTTATTGACGAGGTACATAATATAATGGGTGCGGGTGAAGTTCAAGGTGGTTCAATGAATGCAGCCAATATTTTGAAACCGGCGTTAGCTAAGGGAGAAATACAAGTCATTGGGGTTACTACATTAGAAGAATATAGAAAATATATAGAAAAAGACGCGGCCCTTGAGCGAAGATTTCAACCAGTACTAGTTGAAGAACCAAGTATAGATGAGACAATAGAAATCTTAAAGGGAATCAGAGTATACTATGAAGAGTATCATAAAGTTAAAATATCTGATGAAGTAATACGGGAAGTCGTAAATTTATCTGAGAGGTATATAACAGATAGATTTCTTCCAGACAAAGCTATAGATGTTATTGATGAAGCGGGTTCTAGAGCTAATTTAAAAAACAAAGGTCTTGTGGAACTAGCGGGACTCAAAGAGGAATTAGAAGAAATTAAGGCATCACAGAAAGAAGCAGATGATACTGCGAACTTTAAAAAAGCTGCAGAATATAAAACGAAATTTTGCAAAATAAATGAAGATATTAATGAAATTGAAAAAACATGTAATGAAGTTCAAATTACATTAGAGGATGTTGCTTTTGTCATTGAGTCATGGACTAAAATTCCAATTCAGAAGATTACAGAAAAAGAGGCTAGCAAGTTATTAAATTTGGAGAGTAGGCTACACAAACGAGTTGTAGGTCAAAATGAGGCTATTATTAGTTTATCAAGAGCAATCAGACGCAACCGTTCGGGATTTAGAAAAAAGAAAAAGCCCTCTTCTTTTATTTTTGTAGGACCAACGGGGGTCGGAAAAACAGAGCTAGTTAAAGCACTATCTTGTGAACTTTTTGGAAGTGAAGAAGCATTAATTCGTATAGATATGTCTGAATATATGGAAAAACATACAGTTTCTAAGCTGATTGGTGCACCACCAGGATATGTAGGCTATGATCAAGGTGGTCAGTTAACGGAAAAGGTGAAAAGAAAGCCTTATTCAGTAATTCTTTTAGATGAAATAGAGAAGGCTCATCCGGATCTATTTAACATGCTGCTCCAAATTCTAGAAGACGGAAGACTAACGGATAGTCAAGGCAGAACTGTTTTCTTTGAAAATACCGTAATAATAATGACATCAAATGCAGGGACTCAGTTTAAAACAAGTGGCATTGGTTTTGTTCAAGATAATTATGATGTATTATCGGCGCATGTAAAGGATGCTTTAAAAGAAACCTTTAGGCCGGAATTTTTAAATAGAGTAGATGAAACGATTGTATTTACCCTACTTGAAAAGCAAGAACTTCGAAAAATAGTTGATTTAATGATTAAAGAAGTAGTCGATGAGGCACAAGAAAAGAATATTACATTGGATGTGTCAGAAGAGGTAAAGGATTTTATTTTAGCAACTGGATACGATGAAAAATTCGGCGCAAGGCCACTTAGAAGAACTATTCAAAAATATATTGAAGATGAGATAGCAGAACAATATCTTAAAAACGAATTTAGAGCGGGATCAAAAATATCAATGGGGTTAGTAAATGGTAAAGTTGTTATAATATAAACCAAAGGCTGCTGAAAATTTTCAGTAGCCTTTGATTTATGTTATTGATCAATATTTTGATTGTGAGAGCTAAGTGATTTATTGGAATTATATAATTTGTAGTGGACTTCTATATAATTAGTGCAATTCAAAATCACATCACATAAAATTATTGCAAAAAATATATCCATTATAACATGTTGTTTTACAAATTCAGTGGAGATGATAATAAGAAATCCAACTATGTTAACTGGAAATTTAATCCTTTTAATAGCATCAGTTGCATTAATTCCTTTCATAGCTAAGTATGCAGTAATTACATGAATGCTTGGGAAACAATTAAAAGGCGCATCAGAATTATAAGTAAATAAAATAAGTTTAGAAAATATGTCATCTCCTGTAACAAGAGGCCTTGGAACAGTTGTTTGAAAAAAGTAATAAGTTATAAAAGTAACAACATAACATAAGCACAAGGTAATCATAATCTTATAATAAACACTTCTGTTTTTGTAACATAAGTAAACAAAACAAATGGCTTAGAAAAACCATAAAGTCATATAGGGTATTATAAATATTTTTATAAGTGGTAAAACTCTATCTAAATCAGTAGTTAAATCGTAAACTCCTCTTTCGGTATTATTTAGGCCCCAATAAAACAAATTAGAAAGTGGAACACATCCAATAAGTATTAGGGGCAATAATTTCTTAAAAACAATCTTCAATTAATCAATCCTCTTTTCAAATATAAATTTTTATCTCAAAGATTAGTTTAACCCAGAATTATAGTGTTTTCAATATTTTTTATGGAGGTTTATATAATATTATGTCAAAATATTAAAACTAAACAACTGTATCATTTATAGATTATACTTTTACACAAAAAATATCGCACTTTGGTGTCTCAACCATGTCCTTGCCATCTGGCAGAAACAGGAGATTGTATATTATGTTCACAGCTAGCAGGAAAAAATTTTTGTGACTGTGGTAACTGGAATGGAGTATGTATATATCAAGAATATGCTTCAAACAATTACAAAGCTAAAGAGGGTAGAAAATATTATAAGTGGGAAATATTAGAAAAAACTAGATTCGAAGATGATATTATTATACTCACGCTACAAGGTACACAAAAATTAGTAAGTGAATTAGTTCGTCCGGGAAGCTTTATTTTTATGAGAAGACCAGGCGCAGAAACAAGTTTTGATACACCAATATCTATAATGGATACGGATACTAGAAATAATACTGTAACTATTGCTATAGAGCTTAAGGGAGTTAAAACCAAAGCGTTAGATTTGTTAAATAAAGGTGAAGATATGCTTGTAAAAGCACCATTCTGGAATGGTATTTTGGGACTTCAAAACATATATACAATAAAAAATAGCAAATGTTTAATTGTAGCAAGGGGTATAGGTCAAGCGCCAATGATACCAGCACTCAAGCATTTATATTCAAATAATAATGAGATTATAGTTGTGCTTGATAATACGCCTTATAAAAATAGTTTTGTGAATGGGTATCTAGATAAATATGCTTTAAAAACTATACAGGTAAATACTATATGCAGTGGTAGAATTACAGAAGAATTCAATAACATATTGAATGAAATAATTAAAGATAATGATATTAGATTAGTACACTGTGATGCAGCAGACGTTTTAAATTATGAAATGATGAAGACTGTAGAAAATATAGATGAAAACATTAAATTTTCTTGTTGTAATAATTCTAAAATGTCTTGTGGAGAAGGCGTATGTGGCTGCTGTACAAGAAAAAATAATGATCGTAAATTAAGAAGGCTTTGTAAAATGCAGACAGAACCTAAATATGTATTAGAAGGGAGGAGAATATTTTGAAGGTTATCATAATTGGCGGTGGATGGTCTGGTTGTAGCGCAGCAATAATAGCGAAAAAAGCTGGTGCTACGGTTGCATTATATGAAAAAACGGATATGCTTTTGGGGCTGGGAAATGTAGGTGGCATTATGAGGAATAATGGAAGATATACTGCTTCAGAAGAAATGATAGCACTGGGGGCGGGAGATTTAATACATTTGACGGATGAAAATAGCAGACATAAAAACATTGAATTTCCTGGGCACAAAAATGCCTGGCTTTACGATGTAAATAAAATTGAACCGGCAGTTGGAAAATATTTAAAAGCTATGGATATAGAAATAAACCTTATTACGAGAGTAGTAGATGTTGAAAAAGAAGGTAATAGCATTAAAGGAATATATTTATCAGATGGTAAATATATTGAAGCAGATGTATTTATAGAAACCACAGGTTCTACAGGTCCAATGGGTAACTGCTTAAAATATGGCAATGGATGTGTAATGTGCGTGTTAAGGTGCCCAGCTTTTGGTCCAAGAGTTAGCATAAGTTATAGAGCGGGTATTGAAGACTTAAAAGGAGAAAGAGAAGAAGATGTATATGGTGCTTTTAGCGGTTCGTGTAAACTAGCTAAGGAATCACTAGCTGATGATATTATAAAAGAGCTAGAAGCAACAGGCGTTGCTGTTATAAAAGTTCCGGAGGAAGATGTAAATTTAGGAAAACTTAAACTAAAGGTATGTCAACAGTATGCTCTTAAAGAGTTTGCAGAAAATATAGTCCTATTAGATACAGGTCATGTTAAACTTATGACTTCATATTACCCATTAGATAAACTAAGAAAAATTAAAGGGCTTGAAAACGCAAAATATATAGATCCATATGCTGGTGGAAAGGGGAACTCTATAAGATACTTATCAGTAGCCCCAAGAACAAACAGTATGAAGGTTGTAGGTTTAGATAATTTATTCTGTGCAGGAGAAAAAGGCGGATTATTTGTAGGTCATACTGAAGCTATTATGACGGGGGCTTTAGCAGGTCAAAATGCTATAAGGAATTACCTAGGAATGCCTCTACTTATATTGCCAAGGTCACTAGCTGTTGGAGACATAATAGCTTATGCTAATGAAAGAATAGAAACTAAAGAAGGAAGAGCAAACAGATATACATTTGCAGGAGCAGAGTATTTTAAAAGAATGCAGGAGGTGGGACTTTATACCTTGGATATAGAGAAAATAAAGGCTAAAGTAGATAAATTAAATTTAACCAATATATTTAATGAAAAACTTATATAGATTAAATTTTAGAAGTATATTTTACTAAGTAATACAAACAATACTTTTATGTGGAAAAAATTTATTATATATGGATTTTTAGGTCTGTTGGCAGAAGTATTGTGGAATGGTTTTGGAGCAATGATTAAAGGAGATATATTACTGAGGGGCACCACCTGTATCTGGATGTTTCCTATATATGGTCTTGCTGTATTTCTTGAACCTGTACATTATAGGATAAAACATCTTCCGCTTATTGTGAGGGGAGGCATATATATGGTTATTATATTTGCAGTAGAATTAACTTGCGGACTGCTGCTTAGATTAGTTTTAGGTTCGTGCCCTTGGAACTATGTAAATAACACTTTGTCAGTATGCGGAATAATTACACTTAGTTATGCACCAGTGTGGATTGTGGTTGGGCTCATATTTGAAAAAATACATGATACTATAGTCCATATTGAAAGGTGTTTATGGTAATTTTAAATTAGTTTAGACTAGATAATCACAGGATAAAAAACTACATGCAGTAAGCAAAATGTAAAAAATACATTTTATCTACTACATGTAGCTTTTATTTACATTTATTTTGCACACCTAAATAAAGTAATAGTGAATTAATATCTTCTTTTATTAAATCTGCATTTTTGAGTGAAAGTCCTGTAGAGCAAAGAATTTTGTTTGGTATTTTAAGAGCTTTTTTCTTGAGGGCTACACCGTCGGAAGTTAATGTAACATATACATTTCGTTCATCAACAGTATCTCTAATCCTTTTTACTAGGTTCATAGACTCTAATTTTTTAAGTAGTGGAGTTAATGTTCCAGAGTCAAGGTGCAATTTTTCTCCCAGAGTTTTCACGGTTATATTATCTTTTTCCCATAATACTAAAAGAGAAATATACTGAGTATAGGTTATACCAAGTTCCGCTAATATTGGTTTGTATAATTTTGTTATTTCACGGGAACAAGCATATAAAGCAAAGCATAATTGGTTTTCTAATTTAAGAGCTTCATCATTCAATGTTAATCACTTCCTATGAATTTTTAAAGTGAATTTTTAATTGATTGTTCTATGTCCATTGGTTCTGTAGGTGATTCGAACCTCTCTAAAATGTTTCCTTGTCTGTCTATCAAAAATTTAGTGAAATTCCATTTAATAGAATCACCCACTAAATTTTCAGGGAATTTTTCTTGCAAGATACCATGTAGTCTCTTAGCACCGGGGTTATTCATGTCAAACCCTTGAAATGGAGATTCACTCGTTAAATATTTGAATAATGGATCTGCATCGTTACCTTTAACGTTAACTTTTTCTGAAAGTGGGAAAGTTACTCCAAAATTAATTTCACAAAACTTTTTAACATCATCATTATTTTCTGGTTCTTGTTCTGCAAATTGATTGGATGGGAAACCTAGTATTTCTAAACCACTAGCATTATATTTCTCGTATAGTTTTTGTAAATCTTTATACTGAGGTGTAAAACCACATTTACTTGCAGTATTCACAATTAACAATACCTTGTCTTTGAATTGGTCTAGCGAAGCATCCTCACCATCTATAGTTTTAAATTTGAAATCGTAAATTTTCATAATATAATAATCCTCCTTAAAATATAATTAAAAATTAATTTTGGTAAATTTAAATGTATTAAATTAAATTGTGTACAATTAATTTAAATTTACCAGGTTAATATCAAACTGTCAAGTACTTATTATTTATAAATGATGAGTATTTTATTCATTTATAAATGATGAGTATTTTATTCATTTATAAATAATAAAGTATTATTGTTGTTTTAAAGTTAAATTTATGATAAAATAATACAAAGATAATAATTATTAATCAAGAACAAATACAAATCATATTTAAAATTTTCAGGTTAATATTAAAGGAGGAGATAGTGTTGAATAATGAAGAGTTAATGGTGATAAAACAAGCGATTATAAACGAGATAGAAGGTTACGAATTTTATAACATGGCAAGTAGTAAATCTAGTTCAAAAGAGGTGGAAAATGCTTTTTTAGAATTGGCAAATGAAGAAATGCAACATGTGATTTGGTTAAAAGATTTGTTTAGTAAGGTTAAAGATAATAATGTTTCCGATTTCCAATTGGCATTAATACCAGAACCTACTTCTCCAGCAATTTTCAAATGGGAAAATATAGATAGAGTAGATGCGGGTATTGCTGTATCTGCGTTTGGAATTGGAATACAGATGGAAAAAGCCTCAGTTGAATATTATGAAAAAGCTGCTAAGGAGACAAAGATTAAAGAGGCAAAGGAACTATATAACATTTTAACTAATTGGGAAAAAGTTCACTTGGATAAATTTTCTTCTCAGTATGAAGAGTTAAAAGAGGAATGGTGGTCAGAACAAGGATATTCACCATTCTAATTGAATATTATTGCAAATAGCTATAAAACCACCTCTCTAGTTATAGAGAGGTGGTTTTTTATGGGGGGGATCGGAACCATCAATAAAAATTAAAAATTGTGATGTATTTAGTCCATTTAATATGATAAAAACTACTATAATATATATTATGAGAATTTTAAAAAAAGGTTACAAAAATTTTTAGTGTTTAAAGTATGAAATTTAAGTGAAGACTTTAGGTATAATAAATATTTTATATGAGAAAATAATAAAGAAGTTTCACATGTAACTTAAAAATAGAACATAATTTAATTCGAAGAGGAGAATGATATTATGGAAAAAAATCACAGTATTTAATAAATGAAAGTGATAAGATAATGAAGTTTGAACGTGATATTGATATGATCACTGGGCAAGAGATAGGGAAAATTGAACTTAAGGCCTTAGATGGACATTTTGAGTATATAACTTTAGATGATAATGATGCAGATGAAATAGAAAAGGATTTATTTAAATATTTAAAAAATAAATAGGTGGGTAGCTTAAAAGAAAGATAATGGTAATAATGTAAATAAGATATATTTATTGGATAAGTATATCTTATTTTCTTATTAGGGGCGAAATTTCATATAAGGGATGTAATTGTGATAAATATATTGTAAAATAGTATTTGTTATTATATGAAAAATTATATTTATTAATATTTTGCTATGAAAATAAAAAAAAATTTCATGCTAAACTAGTAATTAGGAGGGATTTGGAATGAAAAAAGTTGCAGTTATTTTTAATGGCGGTACAATCACAATGACGGTAGATCCAAGAATAAAGGCTGCAGTTCCAACGCTCAGTGGAGAAGAAATAATGGCTATGGTTACTGGAATCGAAAATTATGCAGATATAGAATCATATACTTTTTCGAATTTACCGGGACCTCATGTAACACCAGTGCTCATGATGGAACTATCTAAATACATACAAAGCTTCTTATGTAGAGAGGATATATGCGGAGTTGTAGTGACTCATGGTACGGATTCACTTGAAGAAACAGCATATCTATTGCACCTAACTATAGATAGTCCTAAACCTGTAATTGTTACAGGCTCAATGAGAAATAGTTCGGAACTGGGTTATGATGGTCCAGCAAATTTATCTGCTTCCATTTGTACTGCTATTTCTGAGGAAGCTCGAAATAGGGGAGTATTAGTTTGTTTAAATGATGAACTTAATTGTGCAGGTGAGGTTACTAAGTCTCATTCTATGCATCTAAATACTTTTCAAAGTCCAGAGTTTGGCCCAATAGGTATTATTGATAATAATGAAGCAATATTCTATAGAGATAGTTTGAAAAAAGAACATATAATGACAGATAATATAGAAACAAGAGTAGATTTAATAAAAGCCTGTGCTGGAATGGATTCAAAATTAATTGATTTTTGTGTTTTAGAGGGTGCAAGAGGTCTTGTTATTGAGGCTATGGGAAGAGGGAATATACCGCCTAAGATGGCAGATGGAGTAAGAAAAGCTATAATAAAGTGGGTAGCTGTAGTTATCGTATCTAGATGCTTTAAAGGAAGAGTATTAGACTCTTATGGATATCCAGGTGGTGGGAAAGAACTTAGAAATGCAGGCGTCATTTTTGGAGATGGACTACCAGGGCAAAAGGCTAGAATTAAACTTATGCTTGCACTTGCAAAAACAACTGATATGAATGAAATACAACATATATTTGAAAGTGGAAGTTACAAAAGCAAAATAATGTAACAAAGTTAGTATCACCGGAATAACATAATACGAAAATCGTATAAAGGGTGATATTATGAAAATAAATAATAGATTATCAAATGTGGATGAATATCATTTTAAAAAAATTGACGACATAAAAAATGAAGCTATTTTAAGCGGTAAAAAAATTATTGATTTGAGTATAGGGGATCCAGATTTAGGAGTGCATTCGAATATTACAGATGCTTTAATAAAAGGGTTAAATGAAAATAGATATAATAATTATCCTCCTTATGATGGGTTAATTGACCTTAAAAAAGCAGTTATAAGATATTATAGCAAGGTTTATTCTGTGTGTTTAAATTTGGATGAAGTAATAATTCTTATTGGGTCAAAAGAAGGCATAAGCAATATAATTCCAGCTGTATGTGATTTTTCTGATTTTGTAATAGTACCAGAGCCTGCATATCCTGTTTATAGTATTTGTTCAAAACTATGGGGTTGTGTGCCTTATACTGTACCTTTAAAAGAAAAAGATGGATATATGCTAAATGTTTTAGATATTCCTACTGAAATTGTTGAAAAGAGTAAGCTTATTTTTATTAATTATCCCAATAACCCAACAGGTGCTGTAGCTACTAGTGAGTTCTATAAGCGCATTATAAAGTTTTCCTATGATAATAATATTGTTTTATGCAATGATTCAGCATATAATGAAATAATTAAGATAAATAAAAAACCTATTAGTCTTATGCAGTTTGACGAAAAAAGGCAATGTGTGGAGTTTGGAACATTATCTAAAACTTACAATATGACAGGGTATAGAATAGGATATGCTGTTGGTAATGCTAAAGTAATAAATGCACTTCTAAAGATTAAAAGTAATTGTGATTCTGGTCAATTTAATCCGGTGCAAAAAGCTGCTATTGCTGCGCTTGATTTAGAACGTGCACATATTCAAAATATAAGAAAAATATATGATGAAAGAAGAGACGTTGCTAAAAGTATTCTATTACAAAAAAATATTAGCTTTTTTGATACAGAAGCTACTTTTTATTTGTGGTGCAAGACACCTAAAAATTATTCGACCATTGAATTTTGCGAAGAGCTTTTAACGAGTAGTGGTATTGTGGTTACACCTGGAAATGTTTTTGGAAAACTTGGGTGTGATTATTTTCGTATAGCACTTACAAAAGATGTACTTATTATTGAAGAAGCCTTAAAATCTCTAAAAAAATGTGACGAATAATATTATTATTGGTATAATATAATCTAGATAGGAAATATTTTATTATAAGTGCATAATTTTTTTGTAATGTTTATAATTACAATTAGATATTATTTTGTAGATGAAAATCAATAAGAGGGTAAAAACTTATAATTATAGTTCTGAATTTATATAATATGTTAAGGTAGTCACAAGGAACATTGGAAGGATGCGTTATTATGATTAAGAGTATGACCGGGTTCGGGAGCGGAACCTGTGAAAAAGATGGTAAAAGCTTTACCATAGAGATTAAAAGTGTTAATCATAGATATTTTGAAACTAATATTAGAATGCCTAGGGTGTTAATAGCTTTTGAGGATAAAATTAGAAAAACAATTAATGAAAAGGTAAAAAGAGGAAAGCTTGATGTATTTGTAACTCAAGGTAATTATGACAATGAAGAAGCTTACGCCTCTTTGGATGAAAAATTAGCTGAAAGTTATATTAAATGTTTTAAAATTTTAAAAGATAAGTTTGAGTTATCTGGCGATATATCAGTTTCGCAAATAGGTAGATTACCGGAGGTAGTAACTCTTAAACAGAAAAAAGAAGATGTTTCAGAAACCTTTGATGTTATGGAGAAATCTTTAACGCAGGCGCTTAAATCTCTTCTTTTCATGAGAGAAAGTGAAGGCGAAAAATTACTAGAGGACCTTTCGCGTAAATGTGATTTAATAAATGTGTTAGTTCAAAAGGTTAAAGAAAGATCGCCCTTGGTTTTTTTAGAGTATAAAGAAAAACTAAACCAAAGGCTTCATGATATTCATAAGGAAATAGTTTTTGACGAGAATAGAGTTGCTATGGAAGTTGCAATTTTTGCTGATAAAGCTGGAATTGATGAGGAGATTGTAAGATTAAATAGTCATATACAGCAAATGAAGGAAACCCTAATTTTAGACGAACCAATTGGTAGAAAACTTGATTTTATAATTCAAGAAATGAATAGAGAAACTAACACTATAGCATCAAAAGCAAATGATTTAGAAATTTTAAATACAGTAATTAATATGAAAAGTGAAATAGAAAAAATTAGAGAACAAATACAGAATGTAGAGTAAACAGGAGGCGAATCATGAGTATAAAATTGATAAACATAGGATTTGGAAACATTGTTTCAGCAAATAGATTGGTAGCAATAGTAAGCCCTGAATCAGCTCCAATCAAAAGAATAATTCAAGAAGCAAGAGATAGAGGCATGTTAATTGATGCTACTTATGGAAGAAGAACTAGGGCGGTCATTATCACTGATAGTGATCATGTTATTTTATCAGCTGTTCAACCTGAAACAGTTGCTCACAGGTTATCAGTTAAAGACGAGGAACATATTGACGAGGCTTTGAATAATGAATAGTAGAGGACAGCTAATTGTTATTTCGGGACCTTCCGGTGCTGGTAAAGGGACTGTATGCAAAGCCATTCTTGAAAAAAACGATTTTTGGATTTCGGTGTCTGTAACTACAAGAAGTCCAAGAAATTCTGAAATAGAAGGAATAAATTATTATTTCTTAACTAAAGAAAAATTCCAGGAAAAAATTGCAACAGAAGATTTTCTCGAATACGCAGAAGTTTATGGAAACTATTATGGCACACCGAAGTCTGAGGTTTTAAAAGTGTTAGATAGTGGTAGGGATGTAATACTTGAAATAGATATCCAGGGAGCACTTATGGTAAAGACAGCTTATCCCAAGGGTTTATTCATTTTTATTCTTCCACCATCTATGGAAGAATTAAGAAATAGAATTACAAATAGAGGTAGTGAAACGCCAGAGTCGTTAATAACTAGATTTACATCGGCTCATGAGGAAATAAGGTTTGTAACAAGATATGATTATGCAGTGATAAATGATACTGTAGATAAGGCTTGTGAAAAAATTCAAAGTATTATAATAGCAGAAAGATGTAGGGCTGATAGACTAAATGCAGATTTTTTAAAGGAGGAAGTAAATAATGAATAATTCAATGATTAATCCATCAATAGTAAATTTACTAGAAAAAGTCGATAATAGGTATTCCTTGGTTGTAGCAACATCAAAAAGAGCAAGACAAATAATAGAAGGTCAAAGCCCACTTGTACATGTGGATTCAGCTAAGCCTGTTACAATAGCTATACATGAAATTTTCGAAGGTGCTATTGTTGCAATCACAACAAAAGAAGGCATAAAATAGTATGATAAGTAAAAAGACAGTAGTTATTGGTGTTTCGGGAGGAATAGCAGTATATAAAGCATTAGATGTTATTAGTAGACTTAAAAAAGAAAATGTTGAGGTACATGTTATCATGACTAAGTCTGCTATGGAATTTGTAAATCCTTTAAGTTTTCAAACAATGAGTCAAAATATGGTGATTCATGATATGTTTTACGAGCCTAAAGCATGGGAGATACAACATATATCTCTTGCTAAAAAAGCTGATTTGTTTGTTGTAGTCCCAGCAACTGCTAATATAATTGGCAAGGTTGCAAATGGAATTGCTGACGATATGCTTACTACTACTATTATGGCAACAAATGCACCAGTGATTTTTGCTCCAGCCATGAATGTTAATATGTACAATAATAAAGTAGTACAGGGTAATATCCAAAAGCTTGTGGATTATGGGTATGATTTTATTGCGCCTACCTCAGGAAGACTTGCTTGTGGCGACATAGGCGAAGGTAAATTAGCACAAACTGAGGATATTTTTGAAATTATTATGAGTGAATTGTATCCTTTAAAAGATATGAGTGGCACTAAAGTTTTAGTTACAGCGGGTCCTACAATTGCACCTATCGATCCTGTAAGATTCATAACAAATAGATCTTCAGGAAAAATGGGCTATGCAATTGCGAGGGAAGCCAGAGATAGAGGTGCAATTGTAACTTTAATATCTGGTCCTTGTAATGAAAAAATACCCTTTGGCATAAAAGTCATAAAAATTAATACTAATGATGAGATGAGGACTGCAGTTTTAGATAATTATGAAGATAGTGATATAGTTATTAAATCCGCGGCTGTAGCTGACTATAAGCCTAAAATATACAGCTATAATAAAATAAAGAAAAGTGGAAATGAATTGTGTTTAGAGTTTGTTCGTGATAATGATATTTTAAGTGAATTAGGAGTACATAAAAAGAGGCAAATATTAGTAGGGTTTGCAGCAGAAAGTAATGACTTACTACAAAATGCAAAAGCAAAGCTTATAAAGAAAAATTTAAATTACATAGTTGCAAATGATATAACTCAGAAAGACAGTGGTTTTGGAACTGATGATAACAAAGTGTTTATTCTAAGCAAAGACGATAGTCCAATAGCTTTAGATAAAATGTCAAAAAAACAAGTTGCTAGGGAATTGTTTAATTTAATAAATAGAAAGCGCTAATGCGCTTTTTATTTATTATTGAAAATTATAAAACCAAAAGGGTGATTTTATGTATCAGTACGCTGGGGTTGTAGTAAATAATGATTCGGTTCAAGTAGATAAGGTTTTTACATATAAAATACCTATTAGTTTAATGGGCAAAGTCGATTTAGGATTTAGAGTTAAAGTACCTTTTGGTAAAGGAAACAAGACATTGGATGCTTTTGTTCTAGAACTATTTGAGGATTGTGCCAATGTGAAAAATATTAAGGAGATATGGAGTATTTGTGATGATATGCCACTGCTTAAAACAACTGATATTGAACTTATAAAGATTATGAAAGAAAAATATCTTTGTACATATTTAGAGTGTATAAAAGTTATTATTCCAAGAGGTATAACTAAAGGTATCAAGAAGAAGACAGCCCAGGTATTAACCGTTTGCAAAAAATTAGAAGGTAAATTTTTAAACGAACCATATAAGAGTATTTATGAACTAATAGAGCTGGGTGATGCGAAATACAATAAGAATGAATTTAGTAAAAGTTTTAACAAGTCATTGTCATCAATAAATACAATGATTAAATACGGTTTTTTAGCCACTGAAGAGATTATAATTAATAGGTATAATCAGCAAAACTATACAGTGTATGAAGAAAGAAAACTAAATGATGAGCAGCACAAGGCTGTGGATCTCATAATGAATTCTGAAGGGAAAAAATTCTTGATACATGGAGTTACAGGTAGTGGGAAGACCGAAATATATATGAACTTAGTCAGCCATATGTTAAAAGAGGATAAGCAATCTATAATACTTATACCTGAAATATCTCTAACTCCCCAAATGGTTGAACGGTTCAAAGGTAGATTTGGACGTGATATAGCAGTTTTTAATAGTAGACTATCAGATGGTGAACGCTTTGATGAGTGGATGAGAGTAAAGTTTGGAAATGTTAAAATTGCCATTGGGGCAAGGTCTGCCATATTTCTGCCTTTTGAGAATTTGGGATTAATTGTTATAGATGAGGAGCATGAAGCAAGTTATAAATCTGACAGTAATCCTAAATATGATACTCGTGAAATAGCCTATATGAAATGTGAACTAGAAGATTGCAAATTACTACTAGGTTCTGCCACACCATCTATTGAAAGTTATTATAAAACTACCAAAAATGAATTACAACTTATTACTATTAATGACAGGGCGGATGGTGCGGCCATGCCCAAAGTAGAAATTGTTGACATGAGAGTAGAACTAATGAATAATAATCGTTCAATATTTAGCAAGTCCTTACATGAAGGCATTATTGAGGCTCTTAAAAAAGATGAACAGGTAATTCTATTTTTGAATAGAAGAGGTTTTTCAACCTTCGTATCTTGCAGAAAATGTGGTTATGTTTTCAAGTGTAAGAAATGCGATATTTCCTTAACCTATCATAATTCAAGTGAATACTTAACTTGCCATTACTGTGGAGAAAAAGAAAGAATTAGTAAAACATGTCCTGCTTGTGGTAGTACTTATGTAAAATATTTTGGAGTAGGAACAGAAAAAATTGAACAAGAAATCAACAGAATTTTTCCAAGTGCAAGAACTCTAAGGATGGATTTTGATACAACTCGGAAAAAGAATTCTTATGAATATATATATAATACATTTAAAAATAAACAGGCAGATATTTTGATAGGAACTCAAATGGTAGCTAAAGGATTAGATTTTAAAAATGTTACTTTAGTAGGAGTTATAGCAGCAGATTTATCATTGAATTTACCTGATTTTAGGGCGTTTGAAAGGACATTTCAATTACTTACTCAAGTCTCAGGAAGATCAGGTAGAGGTGAAAAAGAAGGTAAGGTAGTTATTCAAACATATAATACAGATAATTTAACTATACAATATGCAGCAAATAATGATTATGATAATTTCTATAAAAATGAAATAATGCTTAGAGAAGCTATGGATTATCCACCTTTTACAAGTATTCTAGTGATAAGTATGAGTTCTGAAGATGAAAAATTGTTAATAAAAAATATACAAAATGTTGGCGAAAATTTAACATATAAGATGGGACAAAATGATAAAATTACATTACTTGGACCATGTCCCTCAGGAATTTCGAAAATTAAGAATTTCTACAGATGGCAAATCATCGTTAAGGGAAATATTAAAGGGGAAGTAGCGCGCGACATAAAGAATATAGTTTATGAATCAGTAAAAAAAGTTTATACAAGCATTAGGGTTAGTATAGATATTAACCCTAGCAATATGATGTAAAACTAAGGAGGTTTTTGTATGGCTATAAGAACGATTAGAATCTATGGAGACGACATCTTAAGGAAAAAAAGTAAAATCGTAGACGAAATTAGTCCTAGGATTTTACTATTAATTAAAGATATGAAAGAAACTATGTATAATTCAAAGGGGGTAGGTCTTGCTGCACCACAAGTTGGTATTCTAAAAAGAATAGCAGTTATAGATGTTGGGGATGGACCTATAGTAATTATTAATCCTGAAATATCAGAAATGATTGGTTCACAGATAGATAGTGAAGGTTGTTTAAGCATACCTGGAAAACAGGAAAATGTCGAAAGACCTTTAAACGTAACAGTTAAGGCATTAAATGAAGAAGGAAAAGAAATTGTAATTCGCGGAGAAGGTCTTCTTGCAAGAGCACTTTGCCATGAAATTGATCATTTAGATGGTATTTTATTTATAGATAAAGCACTTGAAGGCGAGGGAGAATAATATGAAAATAATTTTTATGGGTACACCAGAATTTTCTGTGCCATCACTTCAGTCGCTTATAAATGAATTTGAAGTTTCTGAAGTTTTCACTCAGCCCGATAGACCAAAAGGGAGGGGCAAAAATTTATCCATGTCTCCGGTTAAACAGTTAGCTATTTCTTATAATATACCAGTGTATCAACCTCTAAAGCTTAGAAATAATGAGGAAATGATAGAAATAATTAAAAATTCAAAACCAGATTTCATTGTAGTAGTAGCATTTGGTCAGATTTTGCCAAAGGAAATATTAGATATTCCTAAATATGGATGCATAAATTTACATGCTTCACTATTACCAAAATATAGAGGCGCAGCTCCTATAAATTGGTGTATAATTGACGGCGAGTGTAAAAGCGGAAATACAACCATGTTTATGGATGTTGGTCTTGATACTGGTGACATACTTTTAAAAGAGGAAATTGAACTTAATGATAGTATTACGGCAGGTGAACTTACTGATATTCTTAAAAGTAGTGGTGGTGAGCTCTTAATTAAAACTATAAATGGTATAGTTAATAGTGAGATAGAGCAAATTAAACAGGAAAATGAGCACAGCTGCTATGCATCTATGCTAAACAAGAAAATGGCTCAGATAAACTGGAATTCAAGTAATGTAGACATTCATAATCTTATAAGAGGATTAAATCCTAGGCCTGTTGCTTATACTCTTTACGAAGATGTAGTGATGAAAATATATAAATCAAGAGTAATAAACGAAGAATCAAATGAAAAAATTGGAAGCGTTATAGAGGTTTCAAAAGAGGGACTAAAAGTAGCAACCGGAAGTGGTGTTCTACTTATTGAAGAGATACAGTTTCCAGGTAAAAAGCCGTTAAAGGTAAAGGATTATATTATTGGAAATAAGATAAAGGTCGGTGTGGTCTTAAAATAAGTAGAGATAGATAAAAATCAAATAGAAAATTGAGGTAATAGTATGAATAATAGTAGACTTGTGGCAATTGTAATTATAGAAAAGGTATTGAATGAAAATGCTTACTCTAATATAGTTTTAGGAATGGAACTTAATAAATCTGACTTAAGTGATAAGGACAAAGCACTAGTTACAGAAATAGTTTATGGTACGATAAAATATAAATATACTATAGATAAAATATTGTGTAACTATGTTAAAAAGGGTATAGATAAATTAGATAGCTTTGTTTTAAATATACTGCGAATATCTATTTATCAAATTAGATTTCTAGATAAAGTACCTAGCTTTGCAGCGGTTAACGAGGCTGTAAACTTAACCAAAAAAAAGAGCAATATAGGAGCATCAAAACTTGTTAATGCGGTGCTTAGAAGTTATCTAAGAGAAACAAGTGCAAAGTACTATAATACTGAAGATGACATTGAAAGATTATGCTTTGAGTATTCCTTCACTAAGGCTTTAGTTAAGCTTTTTATAAAGCAATATGGGTTTAATAGTGCTGAAGAAATTCTTAAAGGACTCAATTGTAAACCTGATGTTACAGTTAGGGTTAATACTCTAAAGTTAACTTTTGAAGAAATATGGGAAAAACTTATAGAAAATGGGTATAATATAGAGAAAGGGAATGTAGCCCCTGAAGCAATACGAATTATCAAAGGAAAAAACATAGAGAACAATCTTTTATTTAATGAAGGATACATAACTGTTCAGGATGAAAGTGCAATGCTCACAGCACCTTCTATGGATTTAAAGCCAGATCAAAAGGTTTTAGACCTATGTAGTGCACCAGGGGGAAAGACCACACATATTGCAGAGATTATGAGAAATACAGGTCAGGTTTATGCATATGATATACATCAAAACAAACTGTCATTAATCCAGGAGAATTTAAAAAGAATAGGGATTACAAATACAACTTGTGATGTTATTGATGCTACGGTATGTACTGAAAATTTATTTGAATGTGCAGATAGAGTACTTATTGATGTGCCTTGTTCTGGGCTTGGAATTATTAGGAAAAAACCTGAGATAAAGTGGAGCAAACACATAAATAATATAAAAAGTATAATAGAGACGCAAAGAAAAATTATGGATAACGCTTCAAAATACCTAAAAAAAGGTGGAGTGATGGTTTATTCAACTTGTACCCTTAATAAAGAAGAAAATGAAGACAATATAGAATGGTTTATAGAAACACATCCCGAATTTAAGGTCGAACCAGTATTTTTTGGAGAATTGGATAATATAAGATATAATGATAGCGGTTATATTACAATATTACCAAACCAGTACATGGATGGATTTTTTATAGCCAAAATTATAAAGTCTCGGTAGGTGTATAAATGATAAATATTATAGATTTGAATTTAGTAGAACTAAAAGAGTGGATGAAAAATAATGGGGAGAGTCAATTTAGGGCTAAGCAAGTGACAGAATGGATTTACAAGGGTGTTTTGAAGTTTGAAGATATGAGTAATATTTCAGAGAGTACAAAAGAAAAGCTTAAAAGTAATTTTTGTATAAGAATACCTGAGCTGATTTCCGAATATAAATCAAAACAAAACGATACAATAAAATATCTATTTGCATTGGAGGATGGTAATTTAATTGAATGCGTTGTTATGAAATATAAACATGGAAATTCTATATGTATATCCACTCAAGTTGGATGCAGGATGGGATGCAAATTTTGTGCATCTACAATTGGAGGACTTATTAGAAATTTAACACCCGGAGAAATGTTGTCCCAAATAATGAAAGCACAGGAGCTAATCTCTGAGAGAATTTCCAATGTGGTATTAATGGGCAGTGGGGAACCTTTTGATAATTTTGACAATGTTATGAAATTTCTTGAAATTGTAAATTCAGAAAATGGATTAAATATAGGTCAAAGGCATATAACTATTTCTACCTGTGGAATTGTTCCCAAAATTATAGAGTTTGCAAATATTAACCTGCAAACAACACTGGCTATTTCACTTCACGCAGCTACGGATGAAGTTAGAATGAAAAGTATGCCAATTGCAAACAAGTATTCTGTTGCAGAAATTATTGAGGCGTGTAAGTACTATATAGTGAAGACCAATAGAAGAATAACTTTTGAATATGCACTTGTGAAGAATATAAATGATAGCACGGATGATGCAGAAAAGTTAAGCCAGCTATTAAAGGGAATGTTATGTCATGTTAATTTAATTCCAATCAATGAAATAAAAGAAAATGAATTAAAAAGATCATCAAATGAAAATGTTGCTGAGGTTAAGAGGGTACTTGAAGCTAATAATATTCAAACAACAATAAGGAGAGAAATGGGCCTAGATATTAATGCGGCGTGTGGACAACTTAGAATAAGCCACATTAAAGGCGAAAACTTAAATGAGGGGGTATAACAATGCTGGGGATTTTATCTGATGTCGGAAATGTTAGAAAAACAAATGAAGACTCAGTGGGTTATTTTGAAGGTGATGATATTGGTATTTATGCTGTAGCAGATGGCATGGGTGGACACAATGCAGGAGAGGTAGCAAGTGAACTTGCTATAAATATTATAATAGAATATATAAAAGATAATCACAGTACTTTAGATATGAAAAAAGTGATTTCTGAAGCGATAAAATCTGCCAATGATAAAATTTATGATATGGCAAGTAGAGATGATTCCCTTAAGGGGATGGGTACAACTATAACAATGTGCTTAATAAAACAAAGCAAAATGGTTGTTGCAAATGTAGGAGACAGTAGTTGTTACATTGTTGACAATAAAAGAAAATTAGTAAAAATAACAAGAGATCATTCACTGGTACAACAGCTTTTAGATAATGGTAGTATAACTGAAGAAAAAGCTAGAAATCACCCTAATAAAAATATTATTACAAGAGCGCTTGGGACAAATGAATCAGTGGAAGTAGATTTATTTGATGTCGATTTGACGAGTGTAATTAAATGTATTTTATGCACGGATGGCCTTAGTAACGAAGTGACCTATTCTGAAATGTTTAATATTATTACAGAAAATGATAATGATTCCAGCTGCAAACTATTAGTAGATTTAAGCAAATCAAGAGGTGGAAGAGATAACATATCAGTTATCGTATTTGAAGGAGGGTGCACAGATGATAGGTAGAATATTAGGGAGTAGATATGAGCTACTTGAAAAAATCGGAGAGGGTGGAATGGCAATAGTTTATAAAGCTAAATGCCGTTTACTCAACCGTTTTGTTGCTGTAAAAATACTGAAAGAAGAATTTTCGAATAATATAGAATTCATGGAAAAGTTCAAAAGAGAAGCAGCATCTGTAGCTAGTCTTTCATCAAATAATATAGTTAATATTTATGATGTTGGCCAGGAAGGTGATGTTAACTATATTGTAATGGAGTATATTAAAGGTAAAACCTTAAAACAAATTATACTTCAAAATGGTAGCATGGATAGTAATCTTGTAATAGACTATGGTATGCAAATTGCAAAAGCACTTGAGTGTGCTCATAAGAATAACATTATACATAGGGATATTAAACCTCATAATATTTTAATAACTGAAGATGGAACAGTTAAAGTTACAGACTTCGGTATAGCAAAAGCTGCTAGTTCTGTAACTATGACTAATACTAGCACAGTAATGGGTTCAGCTCATTACTTTTCACCAGAACAAGCAAAAGGGAGTTTTGTCGATTTTAGAACAGATATATATTCTTTTGGAATAGTACTTTATGAGATGACTACAGGGAGAGTGCCTTACGACGCAGAAAGCCCCGTATCAGTTGCACTAAAACATATACAGGAACCAGTTGTTCCACCTAAAAATATAAATGATAGGATTCCCTTAAATTTAAATAAATTAATAGTAAAAGCTATAGAAAAGGAACCTATAAAAAGATATCAAACTGCTAAAGATATGTATTTAGATTTACAGAGGATACAAAGTAATAGTGAATATACTATAGCAACAAATAACAATGAAAATGAGTACACTAGAATTATGGCACCTGTAAACGTAGCTGACTATGCAAACGAAGAAGATTTAAAAGATGCAAATCCAAATATTAACAAGAAAAGTAAAACAAAGATAATGATATCTCTTGCAATAATTTTACTTCTTGTTCTAGGTACTCTTTTCGGTATAATATGGAAAACTATGCTTTCCGGAAACAAAAATGAGGAAATAGTTGCAGGCCAAATACTAGTGCCTGAAATTATCGGATTAGATCAAGATGAGGCAAAAGTATTAGTTGAGGGGGAAGATTTACTCTTTACAGTAAGTGAAGAAGTAAATAGCGAAAAACCTGAGGGCATAGTGGTAGAATGTTTTCCTGAGGAGGGAGCAGAAGCAGTTACTGGAGAAGTAAGAGTTAAAATAAGTAAAGGACCTGAGACTGTTAAAGTCCCTTATGTTAAAGGGTTTGATCAAATTTTGGCTAAAACCATGATTGAGCAAAGGGGGCTGGTACTAAACAATGTTGAACAGGAATTTAGTGATTCTGCAGCTAGTGGTATTGTAATAAGCCAAGATCCGGTTGAAGACACTTTAGTATCAAAAGGTGATAAAGTAAATTTAGTAATAAGTAAGGGGAAAGATTTTAAACCTACAGAGGTTCCAAGTTTATTTGGAAGATCTGTAAGTGAAGCAGAAAGTTTATTATTAAGTAATAATTTAATATTGGGAAATAAAAAAGAAGTAGAAACTGAAGATAAAGAACTGGAAGGCAAAATATTAGATCAAAGTATTCCAGCAACTACGAAAGTTGAGGAAGGTAGTACTGTAGGCGTTAGTTATTATGTTTATAAAGAACCAGTAAAAGAAACATATGTTGTCCCAGACTTTGTAGGAAAAACTGTTAAACAGGCAAGAGATAAAGCAACAGAAGAAGACATAACCATTAAAGTTAATGGTGCAGATGAGGACATAATTGATTCTCAGGATAAAGCAGCGGGTACTAAGGCTGATGTCGGAGATGCTATAACTTTAACATCTAAGGCGGTTGTACCTACAGTACCTACAGTACCTACAGTACCTACAGATAAACCTTAAAACAATTAATAATTGTAGAAAATATATTTGAAGAATATTAAAAAAATAAGTAAAAGATGGAGGATATATGCAAGGAGTAATCACAAAAGGTATAGGTGGACTTTATTTTGTAAGAGTTGAAGACAAAGTCATAGAATGCAAGGCAAGAGGAAAGTTTAGGTATACCGGGCTTTCCCCAGTTATTGGTGACAAAGTGGAAATAATATTAGAGACGGATACTAGTAAAGGTGTAATTGAAAAAATTTTCCCGAGAGAAACAGAAATGATACGCCCGGTTGTTGCTAATGTCACTCAAGCCTTTGTAGTTTTTGCCTTTAAACAACCTGATCTTAATATGGATTTGTTAAATAAATTTTTAGTGCTTTGTGAACACTATAACTTAAAAATAGTTCTTTGTTTGAATAAGCTGGATTTAGTTCAAAAAGTTGATGGAGAACTTATAGAAGAACTTAAAAGCGTAGGATGTGATATAGTATTTTTAAAAGCATTAGAGGGTGAAGGACTTCAGGAGCTTAAGATAAGAATAGCAAATAATATTTCTGTTTTTTGTGGACCGTCTGGAGTTGGTAAGTCAACTATATTAAACAGTTTACTTGGAAGAGAAGCTATGGAAACTGGAGATATAAGTAAAAAATCGCAAAAGGGTAAACACACAACTCGGCATAGTGAACTTATTGAGTATGAAGAAGGGTTTTTGCTAGATACCCCAGGATTCTCATCTTTAAGTTTAGATTTTATAGATAAAGAACAGTTACAATATTGTTTTCCAGAATTTGAAAAACATAGATGTGAATGTAGATTTTCTAATTGTATGCATTATAAAGAGCCTAACTGTAAGGTGAAGGAAGCAGTAGAAAATAACGAAATTTATACTAATAGATACAAATTCTATGTGAAAACATTAGAAGAAATTATTGCTAGGGGGAATAACAAATGATAAAAATAGCACCGTCTATACTTTCAGCGGATTTTTCAAGACTAGGAGAACATATTAGAGTGCTAGAGGCATCCGGTGCTGATATGGTTCATATTGATGTAATGGATGGAATGTTCGTACCTAATATTTCTTTTGGAGTGCCTATTATTAAGAGTATTAGAAAACTAACAAAATTGCCATTTGATGTACATCTTATGATAGAAGAGCCCTCAAGGTATGTAGAAGATTTTGCAGCTGCAGGAGCTGACATCATAACCGTTCATTATGAAGCTGATAGGCATATTGATAGAACTATTAATTTCATAAAAAGTTTTGGAATTAAAGCAGGAGTTGCATTAAACCCTGCTACCCCTGTAGACACAATTAAACATTTAATAAGCAATGTTGACATGGTACTTATTATGTCAGTAAACCCTGGATTTGGTGGTCAAAAGTATATTAAGTACTGCTCAGGTAAAATCAAGGAAGTTAAAGAACTTTCGGAAAAATTCAATAAAGATCTTATGATTCAAGTAGATGGAGGCATTGATGGCACTAATATTTCAGAAGTTATAAATAGTGGTGCTAATGTAATTGTAGCTGGATCAGCGGTATTTAAAAATGATGAAATCGAGAAAAATATAAAAACTTTGAAAGCAGGAATTTAGCATGAAGGTCATAATAGTATCAGGCGGTATACCTCCTTCTAGAGAGCTTCTCATAAAAGAAATTACAGAGGGTACATTTATAATTGCAGCAGATAGTGGTGCTAATTGCTTATATGACTATAAGATTCTTCCTAATTTGCTGCTAGGAGATTTTGATTCTATCAGTAAAAAGGTATTAAAGTATTTTGAAAAAAGTCAATGTATCATAGATATTTATCCTACAGAAAAAGATTTTACTGATACAGAAATTGCGGTTAAAAAAGCTATAAACATGAAACCAAGTGAAATAGTATTACTAGGATGTACTGGAAGTAGAGTTGATCATCTGCTTGGAAACATAGGAATGCTTAAAAAGTGTTTGAAAAATAGTGTTAGTGCCCATATTGTGGACGAAAACAATGATATTAGGTTATCTAATGCCACAACTATATTAAATGGCACTGTGGGCCAAATTTTCTCAGTACAAGCTTATGGCGATGAAGTAATTGGATTAACTATTGATGGTGCAAAATATCCACTAAATAATTATAATTTAAAAATTGGTGAGAGTATAACTATTTCAAATGAGTTTGTATCATCGAATGTTAAGCTTAATTTTAAATCTGGAACACTGATGATAATATTATCATGTGATTAATATATATTTAGTTCCATATAAGAAAGGTATACATTATGCCATATGAAGGTGTAATATATACTTTTCTTTTTTTGTATCATTAGCAATGGTAAATCATATAATAATATTGGAATACTTTGGGAGGGGAGCAACTTATGAGAAGGCATTATAAGCGTTTAGGAAATCAGCTTGGAGTAATTGTTACCTGTGTAGGCATAGGGGTTATATCAGTAGTACTAGTTCCATTTTGGTTGTGGCTAATTGCTGCGGGAGGGGGAATTGTTTACTGTGGGTTTACTATAATGAATCACAACAATCATTGTTAGTGATATGCATTTCATGTTTGGGAGGTAATAGAAATGAAGATTATGGCTATTAAATTGCCTAGATTTATGTCTCGAATAATTAATTTTTTTTTGAGAAGGTAACATAAAAAAGTAAAATAAAAAATGCAGCTTTACAGCTGCATTTTTAATTCACAATTATATTGCACGTTGTACTTTACCAGAACGAAGACATCTAGTACAAACATGAATAGATTTAGGTGTTCCGCTAACTATAGCTTTAACTTTTTGGATATTTGGAGCCCATTTTCTTTTTGATTCTCTGTGTGAGTGACTATACTGGCTACCTGAAATAACACCTTTATTACATATATCGCATTTTCTTGACATGAAAACACCTCCTTAACCTACGAAGATAAATCTTCTCGATTGAAACACAATTATTGTATCATAAATTAGACTACTCTTGCAAGTAAAATACAAATAAAATAGTATTAAAAACAATTATAAAAACAATTTTCTTGAATAAATTACTATTATAATATAAAATAATCTATATAGTGGTATAAGGAGGAGTTACAATGAAAGGTAACATTATGAAAGACAATGGAACTATATATTATTCAGAGGAGGCTTTAGCTAACATAGTTGGCATTTCTACTATGGAATGTTATGGAGTTGTTGGCATGGCATTAAAAGACGCTAAGGATGGATTTTGGCAATTAATTAAAAGTGATGGTTTAAATAGAGGTGTTAAAATTCATTCTAAGGAAAATCAACTATTTATTGAATTATATATAATAGTTGAGTATGGCACAAAGATATCTGTAATAGCAAACAATATAATTCAAAAAACAAAATATAATGTTGAAAATTATACAGGACTGAATGTTGCAGCAATAACAGTGAACGTCCAAGGTGTAAGGGTCTAAGGAGGTATAGATAGTGGAATGCTTAAAAATTAACGGACAAAATTTCCGTAATATGCTAATAAATGCATCAAATAGGTTAGAAGCAGAAAAAGAATATGTAAATACACTAAATGTATTTCCAGTTCCAGATGGAGATACAGGTACTAATATGTCGATGACATTTAAAGCTGCGGTATGTGAGATTGAAGATATGACAACGGAGTCTATTTCTGAGGTATCACAAAAACTAGCTAGAGGTGCTCTTATGGGTGCAAGAGGTAATTCTGGTGTAATACTATCACAAATATTTAGAGGTATTAGTAAAGGACTCGAGGGCCTTTACGAAGCTACGGCTGAAGAGTTTGCCAAGAGTATATTAGAAGGTGCTACTTATGCATATAAGGCTGTTATGAGGCCAACAGAAGGAACTATTTTAACTATTATTAAAGCAGCTGGTCATAGCGCAGTTAATAATAATACAACTAACGTAGTTACGCTTATGCAAGATATATGCAAGGACAGTAAAATTATGCTGGATAAAACTCCAGATATGCTTCCAGCATTAAAACAAGCAAAAGTAGTTGATGCAGGAGGTATGGGACTTCTAATACTATTTAAAGGTATGTATGAAGCCTTGAATGCTAATATGCAGGCTACAATAAATAAATTGCAAACACCAAGTGATGAACCTAAAATAACATCACCTGGAGCACTAGGTATGCCTGTACACATAGAATTTGGGTATTGCACTGAACTTTTAGTTATAGCTGAAGATGTTGATACAAATGAACTTAAGAGTTATTTAGAAAAGTTTGGAGACTCAATGGTTGTAGTTGCACAGGACGAATTTCTTAAAATACATATACACACAAATGATCCAGGACTAGTGCTTTCAAAAGCAGTAACACTGGGAGAACTTTCTAAAGTTAAGATTGAAAATATGAGAGAGCAACATAGAAATATACTAGGCCTTGAGTATGAAGAAGTTGTGGAAACTGCAGTAGAACATGCTTCTGAAAATAAAAAATATGGATTTATATCTGTTGCACTTGGAGAAGGTATTAAAAACATTTTTGAAGATTTAGGTGTGGATGTTGTAATACAAGGTGGCCAAACTATGAATCCAAGTATACAAGACATACTAGATGGCATAAATAAAATTAATGCAGAAAATATATTTGTGTTACCCAATAATAAGAACATACTTATGGCAGCATTACAAGCGGCTGACCTGTCAGATAAAAATGTGGTAGTTATTCCTTCTAAAACTATACCTCAAGGAGTAACGGCTGTAACAATGTTTAATGCAGAAGTTAGTGTTGAAGAAAATGAAAATACATTAAAAGAAGCGATTAAAAATGTTGCAACAGCTTCTGTAACATTTGCAGTTAAAGATACTGAGTCAGATGGTAAGATAATAAAAGAAGGAAATATTTTGGGATTAGTAGAGAATAGCATTAAAGAGGTTGGAACAGATATTTATAAAATCTGTGAATTAGTTATAGACAGTATGATAACCGAGGATAGCGAGCTTGTTACGATTTTCTATGGCGAAGATTGTAATTCAAGTGAAGTTGAGGAGTTTATTTCTGCACTAGAGCTTAAATATCCAGATATAGATATTCAACATTATAATGGAAAACAACCATTATATTATTTTATTGCTTCAGTTGAATAAAAGCCTTAGGGCTTTTTTTCTTATATAATTTAAAATTTTATTTTTGGAGTGGTATTTGTGGAAATTTATAGCAACATAATATATATAAAAGGTGTTGGCCCTAAAATGGCTGAAATTTTAAATAAATGTGGAATTTTTAATGTGATAGATCTGTTATTATATTTTCCGCGAGATTATGAACAGGTATCTGTGGGGAAAAGCATTCTAGAATGCGCAGCAAGTGAAAAAATAATTGTAGAGTGTACTGTTTTAGATATATTAAGAGACCTTAGATTAAAAAATAATAAAACGCTTTCTACAATAGTATTTTCTCAAGGGGGAAACAAATTCAAAGGTAAATGGTTTAATCAAACATATGCAAAAAATAGTTTTAAGATATCAAATAAATACATAATAACAGGTAAAGTAGATAAATTTAGGAACGAAATTACAATTATGAATCCTAAAATAGTAAAAAACACATCAATGGATACAAATAAAATTATCGCTGTGTATCCACTTAAAAATAATGTTACTAATAGTTTTTTTAATAAAATTATATCAGATGTGCTTTGTAACGTTGAAATAGCAGAAAATTTACCGCAGTGGCTCCTTAAAAAATATGATTTTTGTTCTCTGGATGAGGCAACTCGAAATATACATAGCCCTAAAAATTTACAACTTCTTAATGAATCCAAAAGGCGGCTTAAATTTCAAGAGCTATTTAACTATTCATTAAAAATATTGATGTTAAAAGAGTTTATAAAATATCATAATGAGGGTATTGCATTCAAAATAGCTCCAGAACTTATTATCTTAAAGAAATTGCTTCCGTTTGAGCTAACTAGTGCACAAAGCAAAGTTGTAAGGGAAATACTGATAGATCAAAAGAAAGACAGAGGCATGAATAGGCTACTTCAAGGGGATGTTGGAAGTGGCAAAACTATAGTTGCTATAATTACTATGTTCAACGTGGTGAAAAATGGATATCAAGCTGCGCTTATGGCACCAACTGAAATCTTAGCAAAGCAACATTACGAAGAAATTAAAAAGGTGCTAAAAGATTTTCCGCTTGAAATACAACTATTAAGTGGAAGTACATCGCCCAAAAACAAAGAACTAATTAAGGAGCAGTTAAGAAGCGGAACTATTGACATAATTATTGGAACACACGCACTTATTGAAGATAATGTAGAATTTAAGAACTTAGGAATGATTGTTACTGATGAACAGCATCGTTTTGGAGTATCGCAAAGAAATAGATTTTCTAATAAAGGTAAAAATATAGATATACTTGTAATGACAGCTACGCCTATTCCAAGGACCCTATCACTATATTTATATGGTGATTTAGATGTATCTATAATAGACGAATTACCACCAGGAAGACAGAAAATTGATACGTCTTATGAAAGTATGGAATCTAGCAGTCATGTGTATGAGTTTGCACTAAGTGAAATTAATAAAGGAAGGCAAGTTTATATTGTTTGTCCACTAGTAGAAGAAAATGAAGAAATGAAATTAAGCTCTGTCCAAGTGCTTTATGAAGAATTGAAAGAAAAATATTTTAGCTCTATAGAAATAGGAATGATATATGGTAAAATGAATGGTAAACACAAAATAGAAATTATGGATAAATTCAAAAACGGTGAAATTAAGGCGTTAATTTCAACTACTGTAATTGAAGTGGGGGTAAACGTACCTAATGCCACAATTATGATAATTGAAAACTCAGAAAGATTTGGGCTTGCACAACTTCATCAACTTAGAGGAAGAGTAGGAAGAGGCGAACATAAGTCTTATTGTATATTACTGGCTAAGATTACAAGTGGCATAGTGAAAAGAAGGCTAGATATACTTATAAAAAGTAATGATGGTTTTTTTATCGCAGAAGAAGATTTAAAAACTAGGGGTGGAGGAGAATTATTTGGATTTAAGCAACACGGTGAATCAGGTTTAATTTTAGCTGATGTAATTGAAGATATTAATATTCTGAAACTTGCAAATAGTGAGGCAAAAAAATTAATAGAAAGTAATATCATCGAAGACCAAAAGATAAAGAATGAAATAATAGAAAAAATAGAACAAAATGCCAACTACATTTGTTTTAATTAAGAAAAAGAATATCTTTGTATAAATTATATATATATGATAAAATATTATCGAAACTGGCTTGAATGGAGGGAAAAACATATGAGAATCATCGCAGGAAGTGCAAGAGGAAGAAGGCTATTATCCCCAATTGGTATGGGAACTCGGCCCACATTAGATAGAATAAAAGAATCAATGTTTAGTATAATACAAAATAAAACAAGAGGTTCCGTTGTGGTTGATATGTTTTCGGGCACTGGTAGCTTGGGTCTTGAGGCAATAAGTAGAGGAGCGGCCATGTGCTATTTAATTGATATGGGTGATACTACATTTGAAATGTTACAAAAAAATGTAGATAATTTAAAGTTCAATGATAAATGTAAGTGTTTAAAAGGTGATACATATAAATATATGCAACAGTTTGCAGATGAGAAAGTTGTATTTGATTTAATTTTTATAGACCCACCATATGCAAAAGACATGATTCCACCCGCTATTGAAATTATTGCGACAAATGGACTTTTAAGTAAAGATGGACTTATTGTTTGCAAAATAGATTCATCAGAAGAAATATACCAAGGTGATTCTATTATTAACCTTTCTGATTTGAGAAAATATGGTAATACTACAGTACTTATTTACGAATATAAGGAAACTAATAATTATTAATTTTCCTAGTGGAAAAAGTGGAGGTATAACATGAAAAAAGCAATTTGCCCTGGAAGTTTTGATCCAATAACCAACGGACATTTAGATATTATTGAGAGGGCGTCTATAGTTTTCGATGAATTAATTGTAGGAGTACTAGTTAATCCTGAGAAAGAAAATCTCTTTTCTGCTGATGAGAGAGTACAGCAAATAAAAAAACTAGTGAAAGAATTGCCAAATGTAAAAGTTAAAAAGTTTAGTGGCTTACTTGTCAATCTAATGAATAAAGAAGGTGCGGGGGTTATTGTTAAGGGCCTTAGAGCTGTTTCGGATTTTGAATATGAGTATCAAATGGCATCAATGAATAATAAATTGGATCCAAGTAAAGAAACTGTGTTTATGATGACAAAAGCAGAATATTCATATCTAAGTTCTTCATCAGTTAAACAGGTTGCAATGTTTGGTGGTTGTATTAAAGGATTAGTACCAGATGAAATTATTCCAGATATTATTAGGAAAATGAATTCTAAATAGGGGG
>NZ_JAENWM010000047.1 GCF_016650035.1 Clostridium sp. | reverse complement strand
GATGGTTTGAAAAAGTTTATCAAACTGTCCGCTTTTTATAATTAAATGCACTTCAGAAGACTCTTTTAATATCTTAAATCTAAGTTTTAGTAAATCTACCAAACTTGGATGAATTATATCGCTCATTTCTCTTATTGTCTGCTCTAAATAGAGCTCAAAGCTATAAAGTAAAATTTGTTCCTTATCCTTAAAATGTCGGTAAAGGGTCATACGAACCACATCAGCTTCAGCTGCGATTTCAAGCATGGTAATATTGTTAAGTTCTTTAACCTCTAGTTTTCTAAATAAGGCTTTCCTAATCATTTCTTTGGATTCATTGACCTGTTTGACTCTTTTCATGTGACACATCTCCTTGTTTTGTATAACTTAACACAAGCCTATTGCTAAAGCCTATAACTCAGTATATACTAAGCCTACAGATGTTACAACGTCACTTTTATTATCAGAGGAGGTATATATGTTTAATAAAGAAAAAGCACTTAAGATTAGTACTATCACCCTTAGCGCCGTTGCAGTTATGGATCTTATAAGAGGATTTATGCATACTTTTAATATCATGTGGGCTTCAGCCTATTTTGCACACATCGATCCAATACCTGATTCATTGATTCTTATGAGTAGCTTTGGTATTGCTAATCTACTATCTGGATTTACTTATTTACTTGTCCTGAAGAAAGCAAAATACCTGTCACCTTATCTACTTGGATTGATTCCATTTGCCTATGTTCTTGGTATTATTAGCCTTAAAGTTAACAATATCACTGGAGAATCAGCTTTTAATGGAAAATATATAATGTTTGTTTACTTAGGTATATGTGCACTTGTTTCAATCTACTATTTTATTTCAGCAAAAAAAGAGTGATATATTTAATAGATTTAAACTTTAAATTGAAATACCCCTATCACTTATTGTGATAGGGGTATAATTACCCTTTAATTTAACTTATCCAGTATTAGATAGAGCTAATACCATTGTATTCAATAGCAACAGAGCTTGTATGCTTCGCGACTTAATTTTAGTGGCTTTAAATATAGACTCAGAATATAAATTTGATGTTAAAAAAAAGCTGTGCTATTAAAATTGGCATAGCTTTTCTTCATTTATTATTTTCCCATCATTTAAATCCACTAGCATTACATAAATATTAGCTCTTATGGACCTCGGCGGTTTATTTGCTAAAAGATCAAATTCACTTGTGCTACCAACGGCTATAGATATTTTTATATCTGCAGTAAGTTCAAGGGGCTTATAAGGGGCTACCAAGTAATAGAGAAGAAGTAATAAATAATTCTGCTGCTGAGGAATTAGAAAATATAATTAATTTGCAAGGCTTAAGAAAAAAGCCCTAAAAAAACTAAAAGACCTTATATAAATTTATATATTTCAATTGATTTCCGCACAAAACTTTTAAAGGACATATATACTCATTGAAAACAAAATGAAGGAAGGAGTGATTTAAATGGCAGTTGTATCAACAAAGGTAGCCAGTGCGCTAAAACTTACTATGAATGTAGGAGTTGACAGCGAAGGTAAAGACAAATATGCAACCAAGAGATTAAGCAATCTAAAAGTTGAAGCGGTGGACGAGGACATTTTTGCTGTAGGAGAAGCTATCTCTAGTCTCAAAACTTATCCATTATTCAGACTAGACAGGGAAGACCAAGTCAATTTAGTTATGGAATAAGCTTATTTAAAGTATCCAGGTCAAATAATTTAAAGGGGGAAAAGTGATATGCATAAATTAGTTATGAGATTTTTAACAGAAACAGAAGGTAAGTATTTCACGTTAACTGTAGATGATATCAAAGCTGACGGAAATGGAGTTCCAACTATTACAGAAGCTGAGGTAAACGCTCTTATGGATTTAGTCATTGCAAAGAACATCTTTGAATCAGCTAATGGTAACTCAATTGGCAAGAAAGATGCTAAGATAGTTACTACCGATACTAGTATAGTTGATGTAGCTTAGGAAAATAGTGCCTGTAAAAGGGCGCTTTTTTTCTGCAAATAGCACAAAAAATAAAATCAGATAAATTAATAAGGAGGAGTAGAATAATGGTAAAATTATGTTTTGATTATGGACATGGTGGAAAAGACAGTGGGGCCTTATATAATGAAAGGAAAGAATCTAATGATGTTTTAAGTTTAGGTAGAGCAATAGCTACAGAAATTAGAAGGTATGGAATTATTGTAGATGAGACAAGAAGTAGTGATACTACCGTAAGTCTTGGAGATAGAAGTGATTTTGAAAATAAAAACACATACGATTATTTCATATCATTTCATAGAAATGCATATATGCCTGAGAAGGCTAAAGGAGTTGAAACCTACACTTACCTAAGTTCAGGTACAAGTTCTAAAGGGTTAGCTAAAAGGATACAAGCATCACTTGTAGCTTTAGGGTTTGTAGACAGAGGAGTAAAGACGGCTAATTTTCAGGTGCTTAGAGCAACTAAAGCACCTGCGATACTTATTGAGATTGGATTTATTGATAACACTAATGATAATAATATTTTCGATAGTAATAGAAGTGAGATTATCAAAGCATTAACTAAAGCTATTCTTACGGAGATAAGTGTAAACTATATTGAGAATTCAGTAGTGCCAGAGGCAACAAGTGGACAAACTCTTTATAGAGTTATGGTAGGGTCTTATTCAGAGAGAGAAAATGCGACTAATCAAGTTCGTAGGTTAACGGAAGCAGGCTTTGATGCAACAATTATGGTTTTTAAAAATTAGTTCGAGCTAGAAATTAAAATAAGGGCAATATAGCCCTTATTTTAAAGACTAGAAAAAATAAAAAATGTAGTATACTATATATAGAGTCAACAATTGAGAATGGAGGTGGGGAAATGCTAAATAATGAAATTAAAGACAATCTTTTAAGGGAAGGAATTCACGCGGATGCTGTAAAATCCTTAGATGAAAAAGGTAAGTGTCTATTTGATATAAATAGCACAAGGGATGTGTGTTTTGAACTTATTGATATGGGTGTTAAGTTTAGTTGTGAACAAAGTATTTTAGATCATGGATTGTATTTGATAAAAATTTTAAATTAGCAGTGGCTAATTTAAATTTTTTTGAAGACCTAAATCATTTATCAACATTAACCCCTTCGATTTCCAATAGTAGTTTTTGTGTGGGGGTTCTATTACCTGCAAACCCTACTAATTTACCACCTTTACCAATAACTCTATGGCAGGGGATAATTATAGGCAAATTATTAAATTTATTAGCTTGCCCTACTGCCCTTACAGATTTAGGATTTCCTATAGCTTCTGCAATTTGTAAATAACACCGAACTTCACCATAAGGTATATCCCTAAGAGCTTTCCAAACTTTTTTTCTGAATTCCGTACCATCAATAGATAAAGGAATATCAAAATACTTCCGTTTACCTTTAAAATACTCTTCTAGCTGAGATATAATTTCTGTACATAGTTCTTTATCTTTGGGTATTTTGTCGTATTTCTTCTTGTATTCCACCCAATCTTCTTCGAAAAGTTCCACTTTTTTAACGCCAATTTCATCCACAACCACATAGATAAGCCCAATAGGGGAATTAAAACTATCATACCCAATTCTCACAAAATCCCTCCTCATAACCAACTATTTCAAATAAAGATGCTTTATTAAATATAATTATCATAAATGTACTATAACGGCTTATAGTTGTCAATTGCAGCTTTGTTTTTATAATAGGCAGCGATATTATTTGAACAAATAGTTAATTCGTGAAATATAAGGGTGAATCTTAACTATCTTCTTGCATATTTATCTTAGGATAGTGTAAGCTATTATTAAAATATTTTTAAAAATTAGGAGGGTTACATATGCAAGGGAAAATGTTTTGCTTTCAATGTGAACAAACTGCAGGTGGTAAAGGTTGTACTAATATAGGAGTCTGTGGGAAAACACCAGAAATTGCAGCATTGCAGGATCTGTTAATTTACCAGTTAAAAGGAATCAGTTGTTATGCTACAAAACTTTTAGATAAAGGTGAAAAACTCCCTAAGACATGGGTATCATTTGTTGAAAATGCACTATTTATGACGTTAACTAATGTAAACTTCGATCCAAAATCACATATGGATATGCTTAAAAAATCTCAAGTGATAAAAGAAGAAGTAAGAAAGAAAGCTTCCAGTGAAAAAGTAAATGCAGAGGAGGCACTATATAATTTAAGTGACTCAAAAGAACAAATTCTTGAAGATGCTAAAAAAGCTGGAGTTATGTATGATGAAACATTAGATGCTGATATACGTTCTGTTCGCGAAACTATAAAATACGGATTAAAAGGTATTGCAGCTTATGCACATCAAGCAAGATTTATTAAATATTATAGTGATGAAGTAGATGAATTTTATTTTGTAGCACTAGCAGTAATGACTGATGATAGTTTAACTCTTCAAGACCTTATTAAACACTTAATGAAAACTGGGGAAATGAGTGTTAAAGTTATGGAAGTATTAGATAAAGCTAATACTGAGAAGTATAGTGACCCAACACCTACAAAGGTTAATGTTAACATTAAAAAAGGACCATTTATAGTTATTTCTGGTCATGATTTAAGGGACTTAGAAATGTTACTAGAGCAAACAAAAGACAAAGGAATAAACATATATACCCACGGTGAAATGCTTCCTTCTCATGGATATCCTGAGTTGAAAAAATATGCACATCTAGTAGGTAACTTTGGAGGGGCATGGCAAGATCAGCAAAAGGAATTTGATGGTATCCCTGGTTGTATTTTAATGACAACAAACTGCTTAATGAAACCAAAAGATTCTTATAAAGATAGAATTTTTTCTACAAGTGTTGTTGGCTGGGATGGAATAAAACATATAGTAGCTGATGAGAATGGTCATAAGGATTTCTCTGAAATAATAAACAAAGCTCTAGAACTGGGTGGCTTCGAAAAAGATGAAGAAGTAAAAGAAATTCTAGTTGGATTTGGTCATAAAGCAACTTTAGCTCATGCTGATACAATAATTAATGCAGTTAAAGAAGGAAAAATTAAACACTTTTTCTTAATTGGAGGATGCGACGGAGCAAGAACAGGAAGAAATTATTACACTGAATTTGCGCAGCTTGTTCCGAAAGATTGTATTATTCTTACTTTAGCTTGCGGCAAATACCGTTTTAACAAATTAGAGTTTGGTGAAGTAGCAGGACTTCCAAGATTACTAGATGTTGGTCAATGTAACGATGCCTATTCCGCTGTTAAAATTGCCTTAGCCTTAGCTGATGCGTTTAAGTGTGGAATTAATGATTTGCCACTAGCAATGGTTATAACTTGGTATGAACAAAAAGCTGTTGCCGACTTATTAGCGTTACTATTCTTAGGAGTAAAAGGAATTTATTTAGGACCTACACTACCAGCTTTCTTAAGTCCTAATGTATTACAATTTCTAGTTGATAATTTTGAAATTAAACCTATAAGCACACCAGAGGAAGATTTAAAACAAATATTAGGATAAAATATGATTCTAAACCAAAATAAAACACTTATTTTAATTAAATAAGTGTTTTATTTTATATTAAAATATGCTAAAATAGGAACGAACGTTTGGGAACCATGTCTAATGGTATATTTTAGTAGTGCTATCCATCCCACACCTAAAGAGAGTGGACTTTCCGCATAAATATTGTAATGGAAAATAAAATTAAACAAATCCATAATGTTATAAAATAATCAACCTAGTGGAATATATTTTAACATTTTTTATTAATATTGTAGCAAATCATGATATAATAGTCTTAAGCAAAGTTGTTAGAACGTTACAACTAAAGGAAGGAACGATGATTATGAAAAAATCAACAGAATACACTGAAATTGAAACACCTAGTATAAGTATTGATAAAAAAATCAATATGATGAAAGAAATTTTTAAAATACTAGAAGAATTCGGGGCTACAAATATAGAAAGATCTAAAACGAGTAAAGAAATAAATAGTAAAATTAAAAAAGAACCTGTAATTAAAGAAATAGGTAAGGTAAACAAAATTAAAAAAACTGGACTAAATACACCTTCATTTATAGGTTCACTTGCGGGCATTATGACTAAGTTTGGAATACTTGCCAAGGTACATAGAGGAGAGAAATCAGAAGTTAAATGGTACATAAAAGGAACTATAAAGATGCTTAATGATATTAAGCCAAAAGATATGTAATAATTAAAAAACCAAGTCTTATATTCAAGACTTGGTTTTTTATTTAAAAATTTACAACAAAGTTAAATATCTCTTAAATGCTATGAAGTATGATATACTATATAAGAAATGTGATATACAAAAACAATAAAACTGGCAAAAATAAATAAGTAACATGTAGGAAGGGGAATTTTTTATGAAAGTACTAGTTATTAACTGTGGCAGTTCGTCTCTAAAATATCAACTTATTAATATGGAAGATGAAAATTGTTTAGCTCAAGGTTTAATTGAGAGGATTGGTAGTGAAGGATCTGTTTTAACTCAGAAAGTAGATGGCAGAGAAAAATACATAATAAAACAAAACATGCAGGATCACAAAGATGCAATTAAATTAGTCCTTAAAACACTTATTGATGAAATCAATGGAGTAATTAAAAGTGTGGATGAAATTTCAGCCGTAGGTCATAGAGTGGTTCATGGTGGAGAATACTATTCTGAATCTGTATTGATTGATGAAAAAGTTATGGAGGCATTAGAAGATTGTTCAAAATTAGCACCACTTCATAATCCAGCAAATATTACTGGAATCAACTGTTGCAAGGAACTTATGCCGAGTACTCCAATGGTGGCAGTATTTGATACAGCATTTCATCAAACTATGCCAGAGTATTCATATATTTATCCACTGCCATACGAATTATATGAAGATCTCGGGATAAGAAAATATGGATTCCACGGAACTTCTCATAAATATGTTTCTCAAGTGGCTGCAGAGATGATGAATAGAGATAAAAAAGATTTAAAAATTATTTCTTGTCATTTAGGAAATGGAGCAAGTATTGATGCAATTAAAAATGGTAAATCTATTGATACGAGTATGGGATTTACACCTCTTGCAGGAATTGCTATGGGAACAAGATCAGGGAATATAGACCCATCAATTATAACCTTCTTAATGCAAGAACTAAATTTATCACCACAAGAAGTAACGGATTTAATGAATAAAAAATCAGGAGTTCTAGGAATTTCTGGAATAAGTAGTGATTTTAGAGATATTTGGGATGCAGCTAAGGACAATAAAAGAGCACAACTGGCTTTAGATGTTTTTCACTATGAAGTTAAAAAATTCATCTGTGCTTATGCCGGTGCTTTAAGTGGCGTGGATTGTATCATATTTACTGCTGGTGTTGGGGAAAACTCAGTGAAAGCTAGAGAAGCTTGTTGCGCGGGATTAGAGTTTTTAGGCATTAAAATAGATGCGGAAAAGAATAATGTTATAGGTAAAGCTGCGGAAATAAGTACAGCAGATTCAACAGTAAAAGTATTTGTAATTCCTACCAATGAGGAATTAATGATAGCAAGAGATACAAAGGAAGTTGTTAATTCATAATATATAATTTAAAGAAACCTCTACAAGTAAAATATTGTAGAGGTTTCTTTTATGTCCATTTTTTATACTTGATTCATAAGTTTATTAAAAGCTAAATCCAACTTGTTTAGAATTAATTCCACATCATTTTCCGTTATAACTAGAGGTGGCTGAAAGGCTAAAACATTTCTACCAGATCCATTTTTACCTAAAAGAACGCCCTCATCCTTTAATGTCTCTAATATAAAGTCAGTTTCCTCGCATGCAGGTTCACCATTTTCGCGTACTAGCTCTGCACCTAACATAAGACCTATACCTCTAACATCATAAATTAATGGGTGCTTTTCCTTTAGCTTAAGAAGGCCATTTTTTAATTTTACTCCTAAATTCTCTACGCTCGAACACAAATCATTATTTTTAATGTAGTCAAGTACAGCTATGGCAGTGCTTGATGCTACTGGATTTCCACCTAAGGTAGAGGCAGAAGCTTTTGTGAATGCTGCAGCAATTCTATCATTTGTGCAAAAGGCTGATATAGGTATTCCGTTTCCAAGAGCTTTTGCCACTGTAATTATATCTGGAACTACATCGTAATGCTCTATAGCGAACATCTTGCCCGTTCTTGCAAATCCTGTTTGAATTTCATCTATGATAAGTAATATACCATGTTTTGAAAGTAGTGTTTTTATTTTTTTGAAGTACCATTTAGGTGGAGTTATAATGCCTCCATTACCTTGTATAGGTTCTGCAATTAAGGCTGCAATTGTTCCTGGGGCTTTATTTTCAATTACCTTTTCTGTAGCTTCAAAGGACTCTTTAGCTGCTTCTTCAAGAGTCTTATCACTGTTATATGAATTAGGCACAAAGGTAACACAATCAGATAGCATAGGGTCTGCTCTCCACATAGGGAGTCCGGTAACACTCATAGTTAAATAAGTTCTACCATGTAGGCTGTTATTTAGTGAAATAAATTCATTTCTTCCTGTATAAAGCCTAGCAAGTAAAAGAGCACCTTCATTGGCCTCTGATCCAGTACAGCAGAAGAAAGAATGCACAATATCTCCAGGTAGAATATATGAAAGCTTTTCAGCAAGAGTAACTATCGGCTCAGTTAAATATATAATACTTGTATGTTGAAGGGTTTTTAATTGAGTTATTGTTGAATCTAATATTTCAGGATTACAGTGACCGCAATTAATAACAGAGACACCTGCAAAAAAATCAAGATATTTTTTGCCTTCTGAGTCAAATAAATACTGCATTTCTCCCTTAACAATTTGGGGTGGGCTTTTATAAAAGTGCTGTGAGCAGGGGAAAAGAAATTCCTTTTTCTTTTGAATTATTTTTTCTGGTCCTATATATTTAAACATTATATTGCCTCCTAGATTTTAATTGAATTGAAAAGCTCCAAGAGTGAATCCACAAGTACCCTGATCTAGCGAATGGAATAAATCATCACATACAGTTAAATCATCAATAGCTTTTCTGTAAATATGCAAAATTTTTCGTAGATTATTAGTATCGTAATGACAGGCTTCGATTCTAAAATTATTTACGCCAATATCATTAAGTTCTTTCAAAAATGGAAGATAACACAGATCTTTACTAAGCGTCATATGATTCCGGCCATTGCTATCAATGTAAACTGGGTGTTCATGTGCTTTTTCATCAACTAAAACTAGTACATTGTTAGGAACGTTAGAATTATCCGCCTGGCTTATAGGTTCTAAAATTTTAGTATTCTCATATAAATCATGATCCATATACATAACCACTGGTGAGCCATGAACTATTATTTCAATAGGAATTGAGGATTTAGTAATAACGTCTTTAGCATCTAGTAGTGGAGTTTCTACAGAAAGAGTAGCAATAGATAAGCCTTGCTTTTCATAAAAATTTGCTGCAGAGTGATTATAAATATTCAGCGAGTAATCACCAATAAGTTCAAGGCCTAGAGATTTAAATTTATTGATAGCACCTAAATTTGTTACAACTAATCCATCAAGTCCTAAATTAGTTTCCTTAAGCAGTTGACTATATTTTGAAAAATCTTCTTCAAGCATCATTCTTGGAAATCCTAGATATACCTTTGTATTTCTTTTGTCTTTGGTTAATTTTAGTATTTCACTTTTACTAAAAGGATGATTTGGTTTAAAAACTTCTCCGGACAAATAAATTCGGTCTACACCTTCCTCAATTGCTACTTTAGCTTGCGCGTAGGAATTTACCTTAACACTTAATTTAGGTATGCATGCCATAGAAATATCTCCCTTTAAAAAGGTTTTTATTTCTTCTATTCTCTGTTTACCAATTTCAATTTCCTCTATAGGCTTACTAAAAACTTTACCGTGACTATAAAATATCCCCGTTCCTTCATAACGTCTATTAATATTTGCGAGACCTGGTTTGCCAAAGGCACTGCTGGTAGATATGTCTCTTTTTCGAGTTTCATAAATACTTTTTGAATCTTTTTTTCTATCATAACAAATAGGGTCCTCTATATATCTATCTATAGCATCGCTGTAGTAGTTAATCATGGTAACTAGATAATCTGCATCCTTCATTCTGCCTTCTATTTTAAAGGATAAGATACCCGCTTCAATCATTTCAGGCAGGTGCTCATACATATACATATCTTTAACAGCCATTGGATATTCTGTAGGATAAATTAGGCCATCCTTTTTCATTGTAAAATGCCAGCGGCAGGGCTTCATGCAAAGGCCTCTATTACTACTTTTTCCGAATAGCATGCCACTATACAAACATTGAGCACCGTGGGCAACACACATATCTCCATGAGCAAAATATTCGAATTCCATAGGGGTTTGGTAATGCAAGCTTTTTATGGACTGTAAATCCATATCCCGAGAGGCAACAACTCTAGAAATTCCATTTTGATTCAAAGCGTTAATAGTTTCTAAATTATGGACATTCATCATTACCGATGAATGGAGAGTTAATTTTAAATTTAAACTATTGATAAATTCCAGTATGGAAAAATCTTGAATAATTAGTGCATCTGGCTGGACTTTATCTAAGAATCTTAGATATTCCTCCGCATCTTTTAAATCCTCCTGACTTAAAAGATTATTTACTGTTATATAAACTTTTTTGTTTAGGGAATGTGCAATAGCAATGGCATTTTCTATTTCATCATTGGATAAATTATAATCTTTTCTATGCATACGCATATTTAATTTCTTGCCACCTAAATATACAGCATCAGCACCACTGCATATAACCTTTTCAAATATTTCAAAGGTTCCTGCAGGGGCTAATAATTCTACTTCTTTATCATTAAAATATCTACTCATATAAAAACGTCCTTTCTTTACATTTAAAGCGAATAATTTTTTATTAAAAATGCATTATAATATTTTTCTTCTTTTATGTGAATAATAATTTTATAACGTGTGGAGGTGTAAAAATGGATTTAGACAATAAATTAATTGAAGACTTTGATAAATGGAAGAAAACATTATACAATGTGATATCTGTGGGTGAAAAAGTAGGTCTATCAGAGGATACAATAACAAACCTGGGTTCAAAAATAGGAGAATTTCTATCCTCTAACGTGGACCCGGAAAATAGGGAACAACGTCTTTTAAAAGAACTCTTCGAAGTTGCAAATGAAAAAGAGAAAGAATCTTTAACTGGTCTAATTATAAAAATGATACAAAGGGATAATTAATTAATCTAACTAATGATATAACCTCTTTCCATCGTTAGAAAGAGGTCATATTTTAATCTATGGTGCATTATTTTATAAATGAGCAGTTATTTTATAAATGAGCTATTTGATACATCTTGTAATTTATAATTACTGTCAGTTAGTTTTTTTGCTTTAAGCCAGATTAAAACTTCTTCTAACTCTTTTTCAGAGGGCATAGAAGCCTTTGTATAATTTGGAAGAGTCAATGTGTTTTTTACAGTTTCGGGGAAGCCAGCCTCTTCAATTACAAAATCAATATAGCTTTCTGTCTTTTCCTCTTTTAAGAATTTAATGGATTTATTATAAGCGTTGTAAAGTGATTTTATTTCTTCAGGTTTTGAGTCTATTGCATCCGTTGTAAACAACATTACACCGGGATTTATGCCAAGTTTTTCAGAACTACTTATAACTCTTCCACCAGAAGCTATGGCGGCACTTGCGAGAGGTTCCGGTAATGTAGCCATATCCAATTTACCGTTATTTAACATCTCGAGTCTAGTAGGTATCTTTGGTATTGCAACTTTTTCTGGTGAGTTTACATCTATATTGGAAGCTTGCATAATTCTATCTGTCAAGTATTCTATAATAGTATTTTTAGAAATTCCTATAGATTTTCCAGTAGATTGTTCTATTTTAGAAATGCCGGAATCTTTTCCGGAAATAAGTTTAAAGCTACCATCCGTTTTTGAAGTGACTTTAACGTCAAAATCACTATCATTGAAAAATACTACCGCAAGCATATCAGATATTGCTCCATCTATTTTACCGGTTTGAAGGGCTGTATCTCTATCGGCTGCACTTTTAAAATGCTCTATTTTAACTTGAATACCTTCTTCTTTAAAATATTCATTATGCTGAGCTATAATTAATGGAAGAGAGTCTACATCAGGCATAACACCAATAGTTAATGTTTTAAGTGATTCTGTGCTTGATTCTTCTTTTTTACTTGAACATCCAATTATACTTACGTTTACGATTAATACTAGTATAAGTGCTAAAAATTTTTTTTTCATTATGTACCTCCAATATTAATTTATCTTACCCTAATATGAATTTTTATTAACAATAAATTTAAAATTTAAAAGAAAGTGAAATATAGGATAAAATTTATAAAGTATTGTAATGAAATGTAAACAACGGAGTGATTATAACACTTAGAGAACATGTTGTAAATGACTATTAACCCATTGTATGGAACAATCTAATTGATAGTTCTATGAACTAAATTAACAAAATATAATATTAATGACCAAATCGCTTTTTTTAATGAATAATGTGAAAAAATATGATAAAATTTTAACTAAGATAGTGAAAAGAATAATTTCTAGATGAAATGTTAACAACGTATTTTGAATTATATTTATGAAATGCAATCCCATAAATAATAATATCTAAACTAAGGGGGATTTAATATGAGTGAAAAGAAAAGAATTGCTATTCTTGGCGGCGGTTACGGTGGAGTATTGACAGCAAAAAAATTAGCTAAGAAATTTAAAAAAGATGAAAATGTAGAAATTACTCTCATCGATAGGAAACCATACCATACTCTGCTTACTGAACTTCATGAAGTTGCAGCAGGAAGAGTTTCCGAGGATTCAATTAGAATTGACCTAAAGAAAATATTTGCCAAAAGAAAGGTAAAGGTTGTACTAGATGAAATTACTGATTTGGATTTTAAAAATAATAAATTAAAATCAGAAAACAATACATACGAATATGATTATTTAGTTATTGGTGCTGGATGTCAGCCAACTTATTTTGGTACAAAAGGTGCAGAGGAATATGCTCGTAAATTATGGTCATATGAGGATGCTGTAGAGTTAAAAGAGCATATCCTTAAAATGTTTAGAAAAGCAGTAAAAGAAACAAACAAAGTGAAAAGACAAAATATGCTAACATTTGTTGTTGTTGGTGGTGGTTTCACCGGCGTTGAAATGATAGGTGAACTTGCTGAGTGGAAAGAAAGATTATGTAAAGATTTCGTTATAGACAAAGAAGAAGTAAAGTTATACGTAGTAGATGCACTGCCTAAAATTTTACCTAACTTACCGGATAAGTTAATTGAAAAAACTAAAAAAAGGCTTGTTAAATTAGGAGTTCAAATAATCACTGGTTCTGGTATTACAGAAGTTACAGAGCACTCTGTTACTATGGGAGACAAAGGCACCATTAATTCCGACACAGTAATTTGGGCAGCTGGTGTTGAAGGCTCAGATATTGTTGGAAAAATGGATATTGAACAAAAGGGAAGAAAAAGAATAGTAACTAACGATAAATTACAATCTTTAGACTATGAAAATGTTTATATTGTTGGTGATAATATTTTCTTTATTCCTGAAGGCGAGGAAAGACCTATTCCTCAGATGGTTGAAAACGCAGAACAATCTGCCCCTATAATTGCACATAACATTTGTAGCGATATAAACGGAAGCAAGGAAAAGAAATCTTATAAACCTTCGTTCCATGGTGTAATGGTATGTATAGGCGGAAAATATGGTGTAGCAAACGTTGGTGCAGGAACTAAATTCTTTGGTTTATCTGGATTCTTTGCATTATTTGTTAAACACTTTATAAACCTTGTATATTTCATCCAGGTTGCTGGATTTAACAAAGCTTGGTCATACTTAATGCATGAGTTTTTCCATGTTAAAGACAATAGAAGCCTTGTGGGTGGGTATTTTTCAAAGTCATCTCCAAATTTCTGGTTAGTAATACTAAGAATGTTCGTTGGGTACAAGTGGCTATCGGAAGGACTTACGAAATTACCTAAGATATTAGATGATCCTACAAAGATTTTCTTAATACCTGCTCCAGTAGTTGATGGAGCATCCGCAGCAACAGCTGCAGTTGAAGGCGCAGCAGAAACAACGGTAGCAGCAGTGGTAGCATTACCGGTGCCAGAATTTATAGAAAAAATAGTTAAATGGTCTATGGATACTTTCTTTTATACAGGAGACGGTGGATATACAGGTCTAGCTACAGTTTTCCAAACAGGCATGGTGCTTGCAGAAATAGTGGTAGGATTATTACTGATAGTTGGACTATTCAGTGCAATTGCTTCACTAACATCAATTGCTATGGGTATTATGATATGGACTTCAGGAATGGCGCCTAGCGAGATGTTATGGTACTTAGCCGCTGGAGTAGCGCTTATAGGTGGATCAGGAAGTACTTTTGGTATGGATTATTATGTACTACCAATTTTAAAGAAATACTGGAAGAGGATAGGATGGGTAAAAAAATCTTATTTATATGTTGATTAATAGACAGAAAAATAAAAATTAAATTTTTAAAAAACCAATGTCCTTTTAAATATTTTTAAAAGGACATTTGTTTTTATAGTGGTATAGTAATAATAAGGAATTATCTTCATAACAACAAAAATTAAAAAATAATTGGACATAGGTGATGAAATGAGTGAATTATGGGAAAATTACCCTGATATTACAGAGGAATTACAAGCTGTACAGAAAATAATTGTGAATAATGTGAAATCCAGTGAGAAAGAGTTTGATGAAGCTATTTCTCCACTAGTTAACGCAGGAGGAAAGATGCTAAGACCTGCTTTTTTACTATTAGCAGCAAAATTTGGAGAGTATGACAAGGATAAAATGCACAATTTAGCAGCAGCCATTGAAATGATGCATATGGCTACACTGGTTCATGATGATGTTATAGATGAATCTAAACTAAGGCGTGGCGTAGAGACTATACAGCACAAATATAGTAAAGAATATGCAGTGTATATAGGAGATTTTTTATTTTGCCAATGTTTTATAATGCTAGCATCATATAATTATTCTACGGAAAACTTAAAAGATATTTCAAAGGCTATATCTAAGATATGTATGGGTGAAATTATACAACATAATATGAGATACGTAAAAAATACAAATCTTAAAAAATACATAAAGGTTATATCTGGAAAAACAGCAGCGCTATTTGCTATTAGTTTTTATACTGGCGCAAGGGAATCGAAATGCACTGAGAAAACTTCAAAACTACTTGGAAGAGTTGGCTACTATATCGGAATGGCTTTCCAAATAATAGATGATTTGCTAGATTACAGTGGAGATACTACCAAACTGGGTAAAACCGCTCAAATCGACTTAATTAAAGGTTATTATACACTACCATTAATATATGCTATGTCTGAAGACAAAGAAAATAGAATTTCAACTATTTTAGATAACTCGTCATTAAATGAAGAGAATGTAAAAGAAATAACTATTCTAGTTAATAAATTTAATGGGATAGATAAAGCTAAAAATTTAGCTGATAAATACACAAAAAAAGCGTTTGATTATATAGAGAAATTGCCACAGTGCGAAAGTAAAAAAATAATTAAAGATATAACAGAAAAATTATTAAATCGTAATTCCTAAAGATTTCTAGAAAGGACTGAATTTATGGCTTATAAAGATTTACAGGATTTTATGCATCATTTGAAAGAAAAAAAACTTCTGGATGAAATTCAAATAGAAGTAGACAGCGACCTTGAAATTACGGAAATAGCTGACAGAGTTTCAAAAAATCACGGAAATGCACTGCTTTTCAAAAACGTTAAAAACTCTAATTACCCTGTACTCATTAATTCTTTAGGAACTTACGAGCGAATGAACTATGGGCTGGAAGTAGAAAATCTTGATGATATCGCTGATACTATAATGGATTTTATGGATGTTTCAAATTATATAACCTTAGTTAACAAGGTGAAATCTATTCCTAAACTTGCTAGGCTTGCAAAAGTGTTTCCTAAAAAAGTAAAAAATGCTCCTTGCCAAGAGGTAATAGAAGATGCCGATTTAGATACACTCCCTATACTGAAGTGCTGGCCAAAAGATGGGGGACGGTATATTACACTTCCTCTAGTAATAACAGTTGACCCAGAGACTAATCAGCAAAATGTTGGAATGTATAGACTTCAAGTTTATGATAAGAATACTACTGGTATGCATTGGCATCTACATAAAGACGGAAAAGAAATATATGAAAAATATAGAAAGCTTGGAAAGAAAATGCCTGTATCAGTAGCTCTCGGTTGTGACCCAGCAACTATATATGCAGCAACTGCACCGCTTCCTAAAATGATAGATGAAATGATTTTTGCTGGATTTCTTAGAAAATCACCTGTGGAAATAGTTAAATCAATTACTAATGATATTTATGTGCCGGCTAATGCAGAATTTATACTAGAGGGCTATGTAGATTTAGATGAAAAAAGACTAGAAGGTCCCTTTGGTGACCATACAGGATATTATTCTCTAGAAGATATGTATCCAGTGTTTCATATTGAAAAAATCACAAGAAAAAAATGTCCAGTGTATCCTACAACAGTTGTAGGCAAGCCTCCTATGGAAGATTGTTACCTTGGAAAAGCTACAGAACGAATTTTTTTACCTTTAATAAAGGTTCAATGTCCTGAAATAATAGACATGAATTTCCCTTTGGAAGGTGTATTCCATAATTGTGTTATTGTTTCTATTAAAAAATCCTACCCAAAACATGCTCAAAAAATAATGAATGCACTTTGGGGCCTAGGACAAATGATGTATACAAAAATGATTATAGTTGTAGATGAAAATATAGATCCAACGGATATATCAACCGTTGCTTGGAAAGTATTTAACAATATAGACCCAAGTAGAGATTTAGTAATTTCAGAAGGGCCTTTAGATGCGCTAGATCATGCTTCAAACACTCCATATTATGGTTCTAGACTAGGTATAGATGCTACAAAAAAATGGCCTACAGAAGGTCATACAAGGCCTTGGCCAGATGATATAGAAATGTCCAAGGAAATTAAGGAATTGGTAGATGCGAGGTGGGAAAAATATGGTATTAAAGAAAATTAAAAGCTATGGTGAGTTAGTTATGTTTTCGCATTCGCTTTTTTCCCTTCCTTTCGCACTAATTGCAATGATTTGGGCAGCTGATGGGTTACCTTCAGCTGCTACAATATTTTGGATATTGGTTGCACTTATGGGAGCTAGAAATGGAGCGAATGCTCTTAATAGAATAGTTGATAAGGATATTGATAGAAAGAACCCTAGAACAGCAAATAGACATATGCCAAAAGGGGAGGTGAAAAGTTATGAAGCTTTTGGTATTGTGCTTTTATGCTTTTCTATATTTATTTTAGCAGCCTATGAATTAAATCCTCTTTGTTTTGTTCTATCACCGGTAGCGCTTTTTCTATTTATAATTTATTCTTATACTAAAAGATTCACTTGGATATGTCATATAGTTTTAGGTGTTACCTGCGCTGGAGCTCCTGTAGGAGCATGGCTTGCAGTAACAGGTGAATTTGGCATAGCACCAATTATTTTAGGTGCGGTTGTAACCTTGTGGGTAGCGGGTTTTGATATAATTTATGCAACGCAAGATATTGAGTTTGATAGAAAATCAGGACTGTTTTCTATCCCTGCTAAATTTGGTTTAAAGGGATCGTTATATATATCATCATTGTTTCATTTTATTACTATTTTGCTTTTAATTAGCTTATATTTTATAATGCATTTAGGCTTAATATATTTGTTTGGTATTTTAATAAGTGCTATTTTGTTAGCCCTAGAACATTATATTGTATCTCCTTCAAATGAAAAAAAGATGAAACTTGCTTCTTATAACATAAATCAAGTTGTAAGTGTTTTAATATTTGTTTTTACAGTATTAGATTTTTTTATATTATAGATAAGAGGTGATTTATATGGGTAAATATATAGTTGGGATCACCGGAGCTAGTGGAAGTATTTACGGTGTGAGGCTTATAGAAGAATTAACAAAAGCGGATAATGAAATTTTCTTAGTTATTACAGACAATGGTAGAAAAGTTTTAGAGTATGAGGTTGAAATAGATTTTGAAAAATGGTTTGAAAATATTAATAAAAATAAGTGCAAGCTAAAATTATGTGCTATAGCTGATATGTTTTCATGTATTGCAAGTGGTTCCTTTAAGACTGATGGAATGGTAATTGTACCTTGTTCAATGGGAACTCTATCAAAAATAAGTAATGGAAGCTCGGATAATTTACTAGTGAGAGCTGCGGATGTAATGATTAAAGAAAAAAGAAAGTTGATTTTGATTCCAAGAGAGACTCCTCTTAGTTCTATCCATCTTAAGAACATGCTTTTTTTAAGTAACTTAAATGTTACAATAATACCACCCATGCCAGCTTTTTATCAAAAGCCTAAAACCATTGAAGATATCGTAAATACCACTGTAGGAAGAATCCTTGCAAGCTTAAATGTGGAGAGTGATTTATACCATGAGTGGAGCGGAAATAAATGATAAAAATAAATAACTTAAAAGTTTGTTATAAAAATATGAATAAAGTAACAATGGTAATAGACAATGCAAATTTATCAGTAAAAAAAGGGGAAATATGTGCTGTAATCGGTCCCTCAGGTGGAGGCAAATCTACTTTATTAAAAGTTCTAGCAGGAATTATTTTAGATTATACTGGCGACGTTTTAATAGATGGGAAAAAAGTAGATCCTAAAGTAAATAGAATAGGTTTAATACCTCAAAATTATGGACTAGTTAAATGGAAAACCGTAGAAGAAAACATATTTCTTTCAGCAAAAATTAAAGATGGAAAGAAAAATATAGATATGGATTTCTATAAAAAACTATTAAAGGAGTTAAATCTTTGTGGCCTTGTTAAAAGGTATCCGCACGAGCTAAGCGGAGGACAAATGCAGAGAGTGTCCATGGCCAGGGCACTACTTCTAAAACCTGAACTACTTTTAATGGATGAATCTTTTTCAGCATTAGATGCTATGACTAGAGAGGAAGTTCAAAAATTATTTTTAGAAGTTTGGGAAGAACATAAGGTTACCACTATACTTGTAACCCATGATATTAATGAAGCAATATATTTAGCTAAGGATATAGCTATAATATCTTCCACCCCAGGGAAAATACTACAAGTTATTCATAATCCATTGTTTGGAACAGAAAATACAGAAGTTGATTTAGAGTACATACAAATGAACAGTAAACTCAGGAAAATTCTTAAAGGGGATAGATAAAATGAAACTTAAAGAATATAAAATAATTAATTTTGTTATTGCTTTTTTTATCATTTTTGCATTGTGGCAAATAGCGGCTATGTTTATTAATAAGCCATTATTTCCACAGCCCTTTGATATATTAATAAATATATTTAATACTTTTCGACATGACATTGCAATCCATGTTATCTACAGTTTTAATAGAATAATAGTGGGTCTATTGTTTACTTTGGCAATTGGTATACCAATAGGGATTTTAATGGGTTACTTTAAAAAAATTGATTTAATATTATCACCAATTGTATATTTTAATTATCCAATTCCTAAAATTGCATTGCTTCCTATAGTAATGCTTATTTTCGGGTTAGGAGACTTAACAAAAATAGTTATGATTTTTTTAATTACATTTTTTCCTGTAGTGGTTAATATACGCGATGAGGTGAAAAATATTCCTGAAGAGGTTTTTTATCCGATGTATTCTCTAGGAGCAACAAATTATCAAATTGCAAAAGAAATTATTTTCCCAGGAATACTTAATGCTATATTAACATCACTTAGATTAAGCATTGGCACAGCAATATCTGTTTTATTCTTTACTGAAAATTTTGGAACGGAATATGGCATGGGGTATTTCATTATGGATTCTTGGATGAGGATAAACTATATTCAAATGTATTCGGGCATTTTGATTTTAAGTATAGTTGGTGTATTTTTCTTTATCTTAATTGATATTTTAGAGGTGATATTTTGTCCTTGGAAATAAGTGAAATGACATAGTAGTTTAATAATGATATAATTATATCAATGGCTATGAACTTCCAACATGCGCCTAATAAGGAGGATACTTATTTGAAAAAATTATTAGGGTTAGCTTTAACAATAGTTTTAATAGTTACATTAGTTTCTTGTGGTGATAAACCTATAATTTATAAAGAAGGAATCTATGAGGGTAACGCTGAGGGACATATTGGAAATATAAAGATACAAATAGTAACAGATCAATATGAAATTAAAGAAATTGTAATACTGGAGCAACAAGAAACTCCAGTAGTAGCTGACATAGTTTACAAAAAAATTCCGGCAAGCGTAATAAAGGAAAATTCTCCAGATGTTGACGTTGTGGCAGGAGCTACATATACAAGTAAAGCACTTATTAAAGCCATAAAGGATGGATTAAGTAAAGCGACATTAAAATAATAATAATATGAGGTGAAATGTTATTGAAATTACAGTATAGATTAACAATATTTATAAGCATTATAATATTCATTGTAATTGGTGGCATTGGAATTGTTTCTTATTATCAAGTTCAAAATTCTGTGGAAACTCAAATGGGAAATAATGCTATGGATTTAGCTGTAACTATTGCTTCTATTGATAAAATTGAAGAAACACTAGCAACTTCAAAAGATTATAAAACAGTTCAAGATACTATAGAAAGCTTTAGAGAAAAAACAAGATTTCAATATATTATTGTTATGGATATGGAGGGAATAAAATACTCCTATCCTTATGGACGTTCCTTAGGTAAAAAATATGCTGACGGCGGAGAAAAACATGTGCTTACAAAAGGTGAATCTTACGTTGCTAAGGATAAAAATGTGTTGTTCTCTGCATTAAGAGCCTTCGTACCCATATATTATAATGGAAAGCAAGTAGGAGCGGTTTTAGTTGGCCTTTTAACAGCTACGGTATACGCTGAACTTGGCGTTCATATGCTTTATTTAAAGATATCTTTAGTGGTCGGATTATTACTTGGAATAGTAGCTGCGGCACTTTTAGCAAATTCAATAAAAAAAAGTATATTTGGATTAGAGCCAAAGGAAATAGCACTTCTACTGGGACAAAAGGATTTGATTTTACAGAATCTGAAAAATGGGATTATAGCTACTGATGGTGACGGTAAAGTAATACTCTTTAATAAAATAGCTAAGGAAATGTTAAATCTAGAAGATGAAGATATAGGTAAATATATTTCTGGTTTGAACATGAAGTATTCAGAGGAAATTATGCATGTACTTAAAAATGAAGAGGCAGTATACAATCAAGAAATTAAAATGTGCTCTGATAAAACCCTAATGTGCAGTCATAGCTTACTTAAAAATCCTAAAGATGAAATTATAGGTGTTGTATCCAGTTTTCAGGACTTAACGGAAGTTAAACATATGGCTGAAGAATTAACTGGAATTAAAAAAATGACCAGTGCCCTAAGAGCGCAAAACCATGAATTTATGAATAAACTTCATACTATTTCAGGACTTATACAGTTAGAAGAATATGATGAAGTGGTTGAATACATTAGTGATATAGCCAAAGTTCGACAAGAAGTTTCTGATATCATCTGCAAAAGAATTAAATATGTGCATATAGCAGGTCTGTTGCTTGCAAAATATAATAAGGCAACAGAAGCTAAAATTTCAGTAGAGATCGATTCAAATTCTTATCTAGATAAAATTCCTAAAACCATAACAGAAGATGAAATTTGCTCTGTTATTGGAAATTTAATAGAAAATTCCATTGAAGAATTAGTGAAATTTGAGAATGGTAAGATATATATACTTTTAAATTCTTCTAATGGAGCACTTACAATAAGGATTAGTGATAATGGTCCTGGAATTAGCGAAGATATAATAGGAAGTGTTTTTACTCGTGGGTTTACAACTAAAGATGGCAATAGAGGCTTTGGGCTTAGTATTGTTAAGCAAATAATAGAAGATGCTGGTGGCAGTATAAATATTCTGCAAGATAATGGAACTATATGGGATATATATATACCAATGAAGAGGGGTGGAAAGAATGATTAAGGTTCTTATTGTTGAAGATGATCCAATGGTTAGAGAGATTAATGAAAAATTTTTAAAAAAAGTAGAGGGATTTGAGCTATATGCTTCAGTTAATTCAATTGAAAAGGCAAAAGAAGTTATATTAAGTGGTCAAGTAGACTTAATATTATTAGATGTTTTTTTACCACAAGGTAAAGGAACAGACCTATTAAAGTGGACACGACTAGAAAATTTCAAATGTGATGCTATACTAATAACTGCAGATAGGAGCACAGATACCATAGAAGAGTCTTTTAGATATGGTGCAGTGGATTATTTAGTAAAGCCCTTTATATTTAATAGATTTAAGGAAGCATTGCTTCAATTTAGAAGCAGAAAGAATAGTTTTAAAAACATTGATAGTATGGACCAGGGAATTATTGATAAATATACAATGAAAGAAAAGAAACATGTTATAGAATATGATGATTATATTGGAGACATTAAGGGGTTTAATCAATACACTTACGAAAAAATATTAGTGGGTATATCTGACATGGAAAACAATACTTTTACATCCGATGAGATGGCAAAAAACATAGGAGTTTCCAGAATAACTGCTCGAAGATATCTAGATTATTTGGAGAAAGAAGAAAAACTTTTGGTTGAAATGGAATATGGTAAAGTGGGTAGGCCTAAAAATAAATATAGAATAAAAGGAGAATATTAGTGCTATAATACACGCATTAATATTCTCTTTTAATTAAAATTCTTCAGTTTCTAATTTAAATCCATCTATGATAATATCTTCATCAATTTCAATAAGTAGGCATCTTCTGCCATCCTTATTTTTTACCTGCTTAACTGAATTGAGATCCTTAGGAGTTAAAGCAATATTTGCAGTTTCACAAGTAATCTTAAGTGATTTCGAATTAAAGTCAGGTAAAATATTATTTATCTTAAAATCGTACTTGCTACCACAGGTTTCTTCAAATGCAATTTCTATATCGGATAAAACCTCTGCACCACAATTATTAAGGATATTTTTAACATCCATCATCCCAAGAATAGGAGTCTCTCCGCCCTCCGCTTGCTGTGCAAGTTCATATATATTAGCATAAATATCCTGCATAAGTTCAGGCTTAATCTTATCTCCGATTATAGATTTCAATATATCACTAAAACAATTTTTTTCGTCTTCAGCAGTAAATTTGAAACCACAGTTAAGAACATTCTCAATAAAAGGAATATTTAATTCCTTAGGTTTTGAAGCATAATATAATATTTTATTAATGTCGGAATACCCATTGGTAAGACTAGGGAACATGAACCCCTCTAAAGGTGCATTAAGATTTATAACTGTATCTAAAGCTGAATTAGCTCTAAATTCCTTATCGTTATAGTCATACTTTAAAGTTCTTTTTGGAATATCTATTTTGTTTACACTTGATAAAATAAAATTAAAGGCTTGTACTGCATCATCAATACTTTCATCGGCATCTAAATTTTTATGGTTTGATCCAAGCCAGTACTCAGCTTTAACAAAAGTAACAACCACATCAGTATCATATTTATAGTTAGATGCAATTTTTTCAATAAGCTTATTAATGCAGATTTGTATTTCTTCTTTATTAGTTTCTTTTAAAGCACTGCCTAAAAGTTTTTGAGTGTTATTATCTTCTTCTATATTTTCAAAGTCTAATTCGAAAATTTTAGTATCAAGAGCACCAGTAAGTACTTTTTTAAAATTACCTAGGAATAATTCTTTTTTATCCATATCCATTCTGTCAAAAAAATCAAATTCTGAATGAATAACTGGTTCAAAGTCAATTTGTACATTATCTTTTTTAAGATAAACACTATAAATCTCCTGAATTTTCATCATGCCGCTATCTAATTTAAACTCTTTTCTTATGTTTGCTAACTCTTTTTTATTCATTATTAAACCTCTTTTCGCTGTTATTTTCGGTTATATATATAAAATTATAACATAAAATTTACTTCTATTTGTTTTGTTTAAGGTTAATAATTTTTAGTAAACCAGTCTATTAATTTTTTAGCTATGCTTATACTATCAGGTGTCAAAGGCATATCACGGGAGGTATAAAAGTTAGCACTGTCAATCTCTTTTCCATCAACGTTAATTTCACCGCTTTCATATTCTGCAGTAAATCCTATCATTAAAGAATTTGGGAAAGGCCAGGGTTGATTCCCAAAATATTTTATATTTTTAACATTGATTCCTGTTTCTTCACTAACCTCGCGAATAACACAATCTTCAAGAGTTTCTCCCGCCTCTACAAAACCGGCAACTACACTATATAAATCCTTAGGGAATCCGTTATTATGAGCAAGAAGCAATTTGTTTTCTTTAATTACAGCCACTATTATGGCTGGTGAAATCCTAGGGTAATTTACAAAGTTGCATTTTGGACACTTCATAGCTCTTTCGCCCTCTAGATTATGAGTAAGAGAGCCACATATACCGCAATATTTGTGAGCAGTGTAAAAGTTTACTATTTGAATTGCTCTACCACTAATCCAAAACATATCTTCCGATAATTTATGAGTAAGAGCTTTAAGTTTGCTGAAATACATACTACTAGGGATTATAGTATCTTTATCTAATTGCCCACAAAAGCAATTTAGGCCATTTATAGATCCAAAGTATTGAATACTGATTAATTCTAAATTCTCTAAGTCTATAAAAGTGGGTATTACTGCACTATTATCTTTAGATTTAACTAATAACTCATTTTTATAAAACAAAAAATAAATATCCACATTTGTTTTAGGTGATAATAGCTCCACTGCTGGTATAAAATTCGTTGTATTTTCATCTGTCTGCATTGACATCATATCTCCAATCTATAATTGTATATAACTTTTTGATTTTATATAATTATAGCATATACCATTGTATATATGGTAAAATTATAGGCGAGTAGTATTTGTATTTGAAGGAGGTATTATATGGATATTAAAGAATCACCTAGTATTCCTTATTGTAATATAGGAATTATGGCATTAGAAAGTAGTTCTGAGCTGAGCAATAGCATTAATGATATTTTAATGAAGAAACGTATGGAATATGTAAGTGAATCGGTAAATTATGCCCAGGGTGAAGATAATTCTTTTCTCATAAAAATGAAGGATATAAGATTTTCAAACGGTGAAGGTAAAATTATTATAGAAGATACTGTTAGAGGAAAAGATATATTTATATTATGTGATGTAGGAAATTATAGTTGTACATATAAAATGTTTGGTTTTGAAAACCATAAAAGTCCAGATGATCATTTTCAGGATTTAAAAAGAGTTTTGTCTGCCTTAGGTGGAAAAGCAAGAAGAATAACAGTAATAATGCCATTACTATATGCAAGTAGGCAACATAAAAGAAAGCATAGAGAGTCTCTTGATTGTGCTATGGGACTTAAAGAACTAGAAAAATTAGGTGTTAATGACATTATAACCTTTGATGTTCATGATCCAAACGTTCAAAATGCAATACCACTTATATCTTTTGATAATTTATACCCAACATATGAAATTGTGAAAATGATTCTACAAGAGGAGCCTGATCTATTAATAGATAAAACGAAGATGTTAGTAATAAGCCCAGACACCGGTGCAATGGATAGAGCAGTGTATTACTCTAGTGTGCTTGGTCTTGACATTGGGCTTTTCTATAAAAGAAGAGACCATTCAAAAGTAGTAAATGGTAGAAATCCAATAGTGCAGCATGAATATATGGGAAGAGAAGTTGAAGGACAGGATGTACTCATAGTTGATGACATGATAGCTTCAGGTGAATCAGTATTTGATATAGTACTAGAACTTAAAAAGCGTAAAGCTAATAGAATATTTGTTACAGCAACTTTTGCACTATTTACAGAAGGCATTGAAAAGTTTAATAAATTTTATGAAGAGGGTTTAATTGAAAAAATATATTCAACAAATTTAACCTATCTTCCTAAAGAGGTTAAAGAAGCTAAATGGTTCCGTGAGGCTGATATGTCACAGTTTATAGCTGATATAATTGATAACTTAAATTATGATAGATCAATAGCGCCGCTACTTGACGTTACTAATCGCATAAAAAACTTATTAAATAATAGAACTTCTTAAAAAATTGCAACAAATATTGTGGAAAAGTGACATATGTCATTTGTTATTAGTTTTTAATTGTTATAATAATTAATGTATCATTAAATTTTACTAATAAGTTATTAAAATATTATTATAAGGAGGGTTCAATATGATACCAACAGCACATATTGAAGTAAAAGAAGAAGGAATCATTGCAAAAACTGTATTAATGCCAGGTGATCCATTACGTGCACAATTTATTGCAGAGACATTTTTAGAGAACGTTCAAAAATTTAATAATGTACGTAATATGTTTGGATACACGGGTACATATAAAGGACGTAAAATTTCTGTAATGGCTAGTGGTATGGGTATGGCCAGTATTGGTATCTACTCATATGAGCTATTTAATTTTTATGGTGTAGAAAGTATTATACGAATCGGTTCATGCGGTGCTTATACTGCTGATTTAAATTTATATGATGTGATTTTGGTAACGCAGGCTTTTAGTGAATCTAGTTATGCAAAAGTTCAAAGTGGATATGAATCTGACATTATTGCTGCATCACCTGAATTAAATAGCAAGTTAGAAAAAATTGCTGAGGAATTAGATATTAAAGTTCATAAACATATAGTTCACTCCTCTGATGTATTTTACCGTGAGAATTTTGATGATTATAAAGATATTTATAAAAACCACGGTTGTACTTCAGTAGAAATGGAATCTTTTGCACTATTTCACAATGCAAATATATCGGGTAAAAAAGCAGCTTGTTTATTAACAGTATCGGATAATTTAGTAACTCGTGAGTTAACTACATCTGAAGAAAGACAAGGTGCATTTACTAATATGATGAAAATAGCTTTAGAAATGGCAGAATAGTGCCACCCATGTGGCAAGGGGCAAGTTTTATATAAAAGTTTTGAATTATTAATAAGAAAGATCCTTAATAAAAAATTATTGAGGATCTTTCTTATTATAGGTATATATGTAAGGTTTTTAATTCTATAATCTTCTTTGTTCCTCCAATTCCTCCTGCTTTTTTAGTTTAGATTCATAGCAAAGGTAAAGTTCTTCTAGTTTAGTATTAAAAAACTTAGAGGATATCTTAACTTGTGTTATATTACCAAGTTTATTCAAATCTTCAAAGAATTTTTTGATTATAGATTCTATTACTTTTAAATTACTGTATTTCACCTTATCAATTATAGAATCACACTCATTATTAAAAATTCTAAGAACTAGTTTAATCATGTCTTCTGTGGTATTATCGACTTCTTGATTATTTTCATTTATATTTCCATTTACAATCCATTGTTTGAATTCTACAGCTTCCTTAGATTTAATCATGCTCATTTGCTTTTCTCTTATTTCCTGTAACATTTTCGAAGACTTTTCTGATTCCATTAAATTATATTTAGGTTTAGAAATTCCAAAGCTTTGCATTAAAATATCACCATCTAAGGTTATTATTTGAGACTTTAAAGTATCTACGCATGTTTTCACATTATTATATTCTAAATTAAGTTCTTCAATAGCTTGCGTTTTAGTTTCCATTAAAATTTTGAACTCATTTGATTTCTCTTCCAGTTCACTGGATTTAAGCCCAATTAAATCCTCATACTCTTTACTTTTCTTTTCAACGAATTCATCATATTCATTAGATTTATCTTCAAGAACCTTGCTTTTTAATAGGATTAAATTATCATATTCATTTGATTTCTGTTCAAAATCTTTAGATTGGTATACAGCTTGGCTATTATATTCGGCATTAAGATCTTCGATATCTTTTGTTTTTGTTTCAATTAATTTAGAATATCCCTCCAGTTCCACTTCAAGTTCTTTGGTTTTAGCTAAAATTTGACTCATTCCTAGTTGAGTTGGGGTTAGTTTTATATATTTTAAATTTTTATTTTCCTCCATTAGTTTTTCGATATCAGATTTATATTGTTGTGCGTTAAAAGCATCCTTAATAGACGTAAGTATTGCCATTGAAAAACCTCCCTATTTCTTAATTAATTTACATTATACCACATAAAAATCGTTTATAAATATGGTAATGGCATCCAATATAAAACATTCCTACAAGATATCTTTAAATTATAAGCATATTAGTGTATAATATGGGGGCATACATAAGAAAAAATGACTTACTAAAATGATTATTAAGGAGTACTATATGAGAAAAGTTTACAAGGATCCAAAAGAACTTGCAATGTGTTTAAAAGATTTAATAGATTTATATTTAGACAGTGTTATCACATATGAAAAGCTAAGAGCAAAAATAACTATCTTGTTTAATTCAAATGAAGATAGAATTTACAAGGATGGCAATATATCTACAAAAATTTCTTATATATTAGGTAGGGAAAGAGTAGAAATTATTAATGAAATTTATTCAGAAAGACTTAATGAATAAATTACATAAAAAAACGTGGAATCATCCACGTTTTTTTGATGTAATTTATTTAATTCACTTAAGTATTGTTGTCTGCCAATTTCCTTTTTTATAAAGATAATATCCATATAAACAGATAATTAAATTACTAGAGCTCATTGAAATCCATATTCCTTTTGAGCCAACTGTTGTAAAATATTTAAAAAGAAGTATCATAGGAAGTCTTACAAACCAGAGCCTTCCTATATCCATACTCATAGAGTATTTTGTGTGACCTGAGCCTTGAAATATACCTTGAAATACGCTTAGGATACCCATTAGGGGCATAGAAAACGAAATATATGTTAAATAAGTAATGGCCTCAGATATAACTTGATTATCATCCTTTGAGCGTATAAAAAAATTCACTATGTCTTTATTTTTCCAAATAAGAACTATACATCCTATAATTGAAATAGTTATGGTAAGTTTTAATGCCTTAACAAAAGCCTCATGAACTCTGGTTAACTTCGACGAACCAATATTTTGGCCAACGATAGCTGTTAATGATGCTCCTATGCCCATGGCTGGTTGCATAATAAGAGAAGTTATTCTATTCACCATACCAAAGGCTGCAAGAGTTGCAGTTCCATAAGATACAATAAATCCATTAAGTATTATAAACCCAAGAGCAGCGCCAGTTTGACCAATAGTAGAGGGGATTGAAACCTTAAATATTTCACTTAGGATGTTTCTATCAAATTTGAATTTTTTAAAGCTTGGTTTTATTTGCGATGTGGATTTATGAAGCATATATAATCCAGCACTGGCCAGAAGTATCTTTGAAATAATCGTAGCTACAGGCGCTCCTGCTATTCCCATATTAAAGGTGAAAATAAAAATAGGGTCTAGGATAGCATTTATAATAACACTTATAGAAATTAATATTGTTGGTGTTAGAGTATTACCTTCAGAACTCATAATGGCATTAAAGCAGAAAAATAAAAAGGTGAAGGGCATATCAAAAAATGTGATTCTTAAGAACACTTCACTAAAACGTGCTAGTTCACCGCTTGCTCCCATAAGATTTATAATAATTGGGCTCACTAAATATCCTACAAATGAAAAACAAAGGCCAAATAGAGTTGCAATTGCAATAAGCTGAGAAGCGTATTGTGATGCTTTGTGGTATTTTGATGCACCAATAAATTGAGACAAAATTGATGTTCCAGCAATAAATAAGCCAACGCCTACAGAAATAAATAGAAAGACAACTGGCCATACAAAGGATATTGCGGCAAATTGTATTGAGCCAAGTTTGCTTACCCATATTCCATCAATTAAACTATATAGAGTTTGCATTAGATTACTAAGCATTATTGGTGCTGCCAAAGTTATTATTACTTTATACATTGAACCTTTTAAGACAAGATTCTTTCGCTCATTCATATTCATACATTAATCCCCCAAAATTTATAAAAGGTGGTATGCCTTCAGTAAGCGATGGAACAAACACCGTAATGTAAATTAACCTCCTGTTTGATATACTTTGATAAAGTAGTCGATGGGAGGTTTTATTTTGAGATCCACAGCTGAAGATCTGCTTCTCTG
>NZ_JAENWM010000046.1 GCF_016650035.1 Clostridium sp. | reverse complement strand
TGTTTCTTTTTTAAAAAAGTAAAGCACGCGGTAGGTCTGTTAAGCTTACCCAAAATCATACTTTTACAAAAGCAAAGCACCAACAATTAGTTGGTGCTAATGTTTCACATGATTTGGGACATTTTCAAAAATGCTTGACATTAAAATTGATATATTCTATCCACTTTGTATAGTACACTTATATTACTATCGGTTGTAATCGTTGACAATTTACAAGCACTTTTAGAATATAACCTATTTATTACTTATTTTCGTCTTTTTGAACTTAAAATATACCATATTTATTTAATTTCCTAAAAATCACTATCTAAGATAAAATTAAATAGCTTAAATCTAATCATCAGTTAATAGCTTTTCTCCACCTATTTTAATTCCTATAGCTCCTAGTGGAGCTGTAACAATTATAGAAAGTACTGCAATTGCAAGTATTACCTCTCCTGATTTTACCCCCGCTGCCAGTGGCACTGCGCCCATAGCTGCCTGAACCGTGGCTTTTGGAATATATGAAATCACACAAAACAGCCTTTCTTTTCGGTCTAAATTAGTTCCTATTAATGATAATAATACCCCTATACTCCTAGCTGAGAGTCCAATAGTAATAATAATTAGTCCAAGGATTCCTGAATCCACGGCTACATGTATATTTACCTGCGCTCCCACTAAAACAAACAGTAATATTTCTGCTATTACCCATACCTTGTTTAGTTTTAATGACATTCTATTGGCTACTTTAGTATACTTTTCAAGTAAAACAAAACCGATAGTCATTACCCCTAGAAGACTTGCAATGGGTACTACATTTTTAAGCATATCTTCAAGTCCTGTCAGCATAATTGCTACTGCAATTAATATTAATGTTTTCTTCGTATCTCTTATGTGATGCTTTTTAAATATTTTTGTTAATACAATTCCTATAATAGCACCTGCTGCTATTCCAAGTAAAATAGATAAAGGAATACCCAATATATTTTTTACTATATTCGAATTTTTACCACTGTATAAGCCTAAAAATGTTGAGAATATAGTTATTGCAAAAACGTCATCAATAGAGGCTCCTGCAAGTATTATAGTCGGTATACCCTTTTTTTTACCTTTCCCTCTTGCTATAAAATTAAGCATAGGCGGTACAACTACTGCTGGTGAAACTGCTGCTATTATAAACCCAAGCATTCCTGCCTCAATTTTTGATATAGAAAGTATATAGCTTGCCACAAACATAATACTAAGACCCTCCAAAATACCAGGTATACAACTCATTTTTAGCGCCGGCACACCTACTTTATTTAAAGTTTCCTTTTTAATTCCAAGGCCAGCTCTTAGTAGAATAATAATCAGTGCCATTTTTCTAAGATCCGGTGAAATTCTAAGTATGTCTGGGCTTATCATATTACTAACATAAGGTCCTAATAATACTCCTAAAATTAACATTCCTAGCAGTCCTGGAAGTTTCAATTTTTCAAATAGCTTGTTTGATAGTAGTCCTAAAATAATTATAATTGCTAAACTCATTGCCATTTTGTAATCCCTCTCTTTCTTATTCTATAGAGCTTGGATTTCCCGGTGGTGGAGATATAATTGAAGCAAAACTCGCTATAACTGGAAATATCATCATTATAATTAATATTTCCGTGTATCCATTAAACATATCAAAAGCAACTCCAAAAGGTAGAGGCCCTAAGGCTGAACCAATAACCATTGCCGTAGTTGCCATACTCCTTATACTTCCAAGATGCTTTCTTCCATAATAAGCAGGCCATAGCGCTTCTGTTGTAACTGAGTTAAAGGCATTAAATACAGCACTTAGTATTGCATATAAAATAACAACTTTACTAGTTGTTGCTGTTGAAATAGCAACCAATGCCAGCACCATAATCCAATAATTTACAGCCCTTATGTAATGCACCTTTATTCTATCTACCATATGCCCTGCTAGGAAATTTAAAGGTAATTGAATTACAGCAGTTAGGCCAAGCACTGATGCAGCAAAAGCAATTGATAGACCTTTTTCTTCAATAATAGATAACATATGAAAAGTTAACCCTGTGTTAATCATAGATGGAACCGTCATGCAGAACATCATTAACCAAAAGGTCCTTGTTTTCATTGCAGCTTTTAAAGTCCAATCAATTTTTCCTTCTATTATATTGTTTTCATTTTTAGCTGCTTCTTTTTCACCCTTTTTAATGCTTTCACCATCAGGTAAAAGCTTCATTTCTTCTGGCTTATTTCGAACTAAAATCCAGCTTAGTGGTGCCATTATGGCCATTAGACTGGTAGCCCATATTATCCAAGTTAATCTCATACCTGCTGTGTTTATAAGCCAGTTATTAATCACAGGCACTGCTCCCGCACTAAGTACCCCACCGATTGTCATGAGACTTATAGCCCTACCACGCCTTTTAACGAACCATTGACTAACTAGTGTAGACGGAATAAGAGTCATTGATCCTTGACCTAGTAATCTTAAAAATACAAATCCAATAAATAACATAACTGGATTAAAAACAAAACTCATCCACAAACATGTCATTCCGAGTAGAAAAGATATTATGGTAAGCATCTTTCTGTGTCCTGCTAAATCAATTTTCCTTCCAATAAAGGGAAGCATAAGTCCAGCACATAGTGATGCAAAAGAATAAATACTAGATACTAAAGACCTACTCCATCCGAACTCTTTAATATATGCGTTTATGAATATAGAAACTGAATATGTTTGTCCAGGTCCCGCAAAAAATAATGACATTGCAGAGATAATTATAATTACCCAACCATAGAAAAATGGAAGCTTTTTGGGTTTAATTTTTTCTTTAACTTTCAAAAAATACCTCCTTAGACCAATTTATTATAATACTTTATTCCCATAAAAAAACTCTTATTTAGCCCAGAACACTAAATAAGAGTCTATAATTACGATGTTTTTAGTGTCCCATTTCTCTGTCTAACCCACCGGGTTTATTAAATATTGCAACTTGGTCTAAGATGCTCATACTATCAGTATTGGCTCCTACTATATGAACTTTAATTCCCATTTTATGATACTTTAAAATAACTTTGTCAATAGCATTAACCGCTGAATGATCCCAAATATGAGAATTTGAAAAATCAATGTGAACAGTTTTTTTATTTTTATCATATCTAAATTCATTCACAAAATGCTTTGCTGAGGCAAAGAATAATTGCCCATGAACCTTGTATACACTTTCCCCATTTTTCCTATCTATTGTATATTCTATATTGATTTTGGCAATCTTTGAAACAAAGAACATGCAGCTTAAAACCACACCAACAAAAACTCCAATAGCGAGATTATGTGTAAATATAACTGTTCCAACTGTAACTAGCATTACTGCAGTATCCAATTTAGGAACTTTATTCATAGTTTTTAAAGAGTTCCAGTCAAATGTACTTATTGAAACCATAATCATAACAGCTACTAATGCCGCCAGTGGAATTTGAACAACAAAGCTATTTAAAACAATTATTAGAAACATTAAAACTACTCCTGCTGTTAATGATGATAACCTAGTTCTTCCACCAGATTTAACATTAATAACTGATTGTCCAATCATTGCACAGGCAGCCATTCCGCCAAAAAAACCCACCACTATATTTCCTATACCTTGTGATATACATTCCCTTGTCTTATTACTGCTTGTATCTGTCATTCCATCAACAATTTCTGCTGTTAATAATGATTCAATAAGTCCCACAAATGCTAGTGATATAGCATTTGGGAATATAATCTTTAATGTATTAAGTGAAAAAACCACATTAGGAATTAATAAACTTGGCAAGCTGTTTGTTATTGTTCCCATATCGCCTACAGTTCTAACACCACTACCCGTAAAAATAGCTATAGCACTCACCACTATAATAGCTACTAATGGAGAGGGAACAGCCTTTGTTATATATGGAAATAAATATATTATTGCAAGTCCCACTGCAACCATTGCATACATTGTCCAATTTTCTCCACTAAAGGATGGCAATTGAGCCATAAATATGAGTATTCCAAGCGCATTAACAAATCCGATCATTACAGAATGAGGGATAAATTTCATTAACTTATTTACGCGAATAATTCCGAGAAAGATTTGTATTATTCCAGCGAGTATTGTTGCAACTAGCATATACTCTATTCCATGTGCTTTAAATAACCCTGCTAATATAAGAGCCATTGCCCCAGTAGCTGCTGAAATCATTCCCATTCTGCCACCTAGTATTGCGGTAACAATGGCCATACATACAGCTCCATATATTCCCACCATCGGGTCCACTCCAGCAACTATGGAAAATCCTATTGCTTCTGGAATAAGTGCCAATGCCACAACTATTCCTGCCATAATATCCTTGTTAATATTTGATAAGTATTCATTCTTTAGTGTTTTCTTAATAATTAACGCCTCACTTTTCTTTGTTTTGTGTTTGAACCTATTGTAAATCTCACGAAAAGCAACTAGCTACTACGCTAGTGTATTTTGGCACTAAAAGTTCTATTATAGTATACCGTACCTATATGTTAAGTACAATACGTTTGTGTGATAATGATGTTCCCAATTAAATCCAAGTGTTTTGAACTACTGGTTCTGGAAACCAATGGTTGGTTTTGTTTACAATTCTTACAAGAATCAGCATTACTGGAACTTCAACGAGTACTCCTACCACTGTAGCAAGAGCTGCTGGTGAGTCCATACCGAAAAGTGCAATGGCAACTGCAACTGCAAGTTCAAAAAAGTTAGACGCTCCAATCATTCCAGCAGGTGCAGCAATGTCATGTGTTAGTCTTAGCTTTTTACTTGTTAAATAAGCAATAAAGAATATAAAAAATGTTTGTATAGTTAGAGGCACCGCTATAAGTAAAATATGTAATGGGTTGTTTAATATGGTTTCACCTTGAAATGAAAATAACAATATAAGCATTAGTAGTAATCCAACAGTCGTTGCATTATCAAACTTGTGCAGGAAGGAATTTTCAAAATACTCTAGGCCTTTTTTCTTTGTTACCGTAATCCTAGTCAAAATGCCCCCAATAAGAGGAATAACAACAAATAAAACCACTGATAAAATTAGTGTGTTCCAAGGAACAGTAATGTTACTGACACCTAAAAGAAATTTAACAATAGGAATGAACGCAACCAAAATAATTAAATCATTTGTAGCTACTTGCACAACAGTATAAGCGGGATTACCTTTTGTAAGATGACTCCATACGAATACCATTGCAGTACAAGGCGCCGCTCCTAGAAGGATAGTTCCTGCAAGATATTGCGTAGCTAATTCTGGCGTTATAAATGCTTTGAATACTACAAAAAAGAAAAATGATGCTATTGCATACATTGAAAATGGCTTTATAAGCCAATTCGTTATCCATGTCACATATAAACCTTTCGGGTTTTTGCCAACATTTTTAACACTTTGAAAATCTACCTTCATCATCATGGGATAGATCATTACCCAAATAAGTATAGCTGTTGGGATTGAAACCTTAGCATACTCAAACTTATTTAAGAATTCTGGTATTCCTGGAATGAATTTTCCAATAAGAACGCCAACTACCATACAAATAGCTACCCAAACTGTTAAATACTTTTGAAAAAATCCAATTTCAGGCGCCTTTACTTCATCCATATTAATCACTCCTTTTCACCACTACATAAATCTTGAATCTTGCATATACCTAATCTTTCGCAATCACTATTATAAGAGTTTAATTGCTTAAGTTCTTTTGTTAAATAGATAAACAGATCCGGGTTCTTTTCTATAAAGCTATCATCTATTTTGTAATATACCCACTGTGCTCTTTTATAATCCTCAAGTATTCCAGATCTTTTAAGCGCCGTTAGATGTCTGGAAACATTTGATTGGTTCATATTTAGGCACCGTTCAATTTCACATACACACATTTCACCCTCAATAAGTAGTGCTAATATTCTAAGTCTATTTTCTTCTGCTAGCGCTTTAAATATATCAACCACTACCACACCACTTCTCCACTTAAATCAATTTCACTTCTTTCAATTCTTTCCGCTAAATCTTTAATTTTCTCTTCAATTAATTTTGCGGTCTTTATAAATTCATCATCAGATTTTCCAGTAGGGTCATCAAGTCCCCAATCCTCTTCATGCTTATGAGCCATTATTGGACAAACTACATTACATCCCATTTTCACTACAACATCAGCTTCTGGTATACTATCTAGTAATTTTGATGTATGAGTTTCATTCATGTCTACACTGTATAAATATTTTATTATCCTCACCGCATCTTGGTTAATTTGAGGCTTAGTTTCAGTCCCTGCTGAATATGATTCAAACACCTCTGATGCAAATAATTTACCCAATGCCTCTGCCATTTGTGATCTACATGAATTATGAACACATATAAATGCTACCTTTGGTTTCATATATTGATTCTCCTTTTTGTATATTCTTATATTCGTTTATACTCATATTGTAATATCAACTTTTTGTTTTGTCAACAGGTTTCAAAAGGCCTCTAAAACCCTAAATAAAACATATAAAAAGCAATAATCAAAATAACGGCTCCCATAATATATTTTAACGCCTTATTAAAGGCACCATATTTATTACTTGAAGTAATCTTTGTTACAAAACCAACTGATGTTCCCGCTATTATAACTAGGAAACTATGCCCTATTGAATATAATAGTAAAAGCAGTAAACCCCTTGCGATATTGCCTTCCTTTGCTACTATAGAAAGTAACACTATAAGTACTGGAGTTGAACATGGCGATGAAAATATACCTCCTAGGACTCCTGCTACAAAAGCGCCTAGATAACCTCGTTTTGGTTTTTTACTTGTTAAAGAGGCCGATGGTATAAAATTATATACCTCCCACACTTGAAGTGCCATAAGTACCATCAAAACACCTAGTGCAATATACCAAAGGGAACTTGATGTTCCCATAAGCTTTCCCAGAATAGACGCAATGGTGCCTAGAATTGTGAAAGTAACTGCCATCCCACCATCAAAAACTAGTGATAGCCTAAATGCTCTTTTTGTATCATTATTCCCAGTTCCACCCACGTAACCTATTACGAGGGGCACACTAGTAAGTGCACAGGGTGTGAATGAGGTTAATAAGCCTGCAAGGAGTGCAATTAAAGGTGCAAACCAAAAGCTCCCAGAAATAAGCTTTGCTAATACATCTAACCATTCTGTAATCATTCCACCCCCATCTCCTTAAATGCAGCGAGGATTTGCTCCTTAGTAAGTCCACCCTCATGAGTTGTAAATACATGTTCATCTGTTTCTTTAGAAGAATACATTTTCATTTGCAATTCCTCTGGATCTTTTGGAGTATAAGGTTTGCCATCACTGTCAAAGAAAACTTGTGTTGGAATTACGCTAATTGGATAGCTCTCTGCTAAACTTTTATACTTCCATACGTCAACGAACTTTATTATTGCTTTCCCACGAAGTTCTTTATTAAGCTCCGCTAGAGTAGGCGCCATTTCTTTGCAAGGAACACAGGAATCAGCACCAAAATCGATCATAATTGGAAGTCCATATGATTTAAGCTTTTCAATATCTAGTCTATCAGTTACGTGTAGAGCAAAAGATGGATTATCCTCCTCCACAATGGGTGTTTTATTAGAGTTTTTAAAATACCATATTGCTCCTATTACCGCAACTATAAGTATAGGTATAATTATTTTACCGAGATTTTTAGAAAACTTTATATTCTTTTTTTCGTTCATCAAACGCACTCCCCTATTATAATTTTAATCTCACATTTATATAAATTTATGAATTGTATTATATATTTATACATAGATAATTTCAAAGTTCTGTATCAAAAGAAATGAAAGCTATGAAATCAAGGTGTTAAACCTACAATTCATAGCTTTTTAATCTAAACTAACAATAGTTTTATAAAAGTGCTTACCAAGTAAAATATACAAATCCCCCACCAAGCGTTGTTGTATTGTACCATAATTTAAGGTCTATTCTTTTAATCTGGCCTTCATCCAAAATGTTTACAAACACGCTTGTTCCATCATCTTCATACTCAAGTGAAATTATTGTTACCCAATGCCAAGGCGCAAAGTTTTCCACCTGACCATTACATAAATTCAGAAAGGCTATAGGAGCATTTTCTAATAGGGATCCATTTATGAATTTTATTATTTTATCTAATTCAGGCCGGTTAGCCTTATCTTCAGGTATATCACAATAATCATATTCAACATTCAGCCCTTTTGCTAGTGTATAAGAAATCACGGCCTCATAAAACATTTTAGTTGTTGGTATCCCTTCTGTTGTAGGGGTAACATACTCCCAAATTTCTTCCATTGCTGGCAAACAGTTTTCTTTGTTACTAAAATTATGTGCAAGTGGCAAATCAGCCCTTGTTTGAATTAAATAAGCAATAATATTTGTCGCTGCTGAGGGGCCGCATCCTGATAGACGTTGCCACTCTGTGGCATAACATTCTTGGTGGTAACCATAACATGGCTTATGTGTACACCTATCTACTACCCGAAATAAATCTAGATTAGACAAAGACACTATATTCATAAATTCATCCCCTCTCTAATTGCCATCGTTCAATTGTTAAATTTTGCTACCACTAATTTTTTTTACTACTATTGCACCTATAGTTCCTGCCAAAAGCATTGTCACTGCAGCAATTAAAAATACTGTTCCTATACTCCCTACACTTATTATCTTACCATTTATGCTTGTTCCTATAGCTCCACCTACAAACATATTAAAGGAAGCAAGTGACATAGCTGTTCCTCTTAACTTAGGCATAGTTTCTTGAGCCGTCATTACTAATGTGGATTGCATAGATATAAATGCTATCCCAAATCCGAACAATGCTATACCAATAATAATTGGATTACTTGCAAAGGCTATTGTTAATAATGAAGTGCCTCCTAATATTCCAGCAAATAATAAAAAGTTATCTTTGAGTTTTGCTCTTAAGGCTGGCGCTTTTCTACCACCAATTACAGTAGCTATACCAAATAAGGTTAATATAAGTCCTACATAAAACACATTATAACCTGTTCTCATTTGTACTAGTTTTCCTGAAAAAGTAAAGCTTCCAAACACGCTGAATCCAACTAACATAATGGTAGATACGACGCTTACAAACTTTTTATTAGAAAACGCTATTTTGTAAACACTTATAAAGTCAAGCTTATCAATTACTCCACTGCTCTTTGGTAAAATCTTAAGCATTGCAACTGCCATTATAAGTTCCGCTACTCCATATAAAAAGTACACTGCACGCCAAGATCCAAAGTATGCTAGGGCTCCACCGATTGCTGTAGCAGATGCTCCACCTAGAAACATAAGTCCCATAACCTTTCCTATAGCTTTTTGCCTATTTGAATTATCAAAACTTTCACCTACAAGTGCCATAGTTACAGGAAATATACCTGCAGCAAAGGCACCATTCATAGCTCTAAAGAAAATTAGTGAAGGTAAGTCAAATGCAAATGCTCCTAGCATACTGAATATAGCAGTACCAAATGCTGCAATGTTTATTATTTTAGTTTTTCCATACCTATCTCCTAGTGGTCCAAATAAAATTGTGAAAAGCCCAAAAGTAAGCATATAAGCCGTTACTGACATTGCAGCTGTGCTTATGCTTAGATTTAAATCCTTCGAAATATTAATTAGTAATGGTGCAACAGCATAATTATCACCATTAGCAAAAAATGACATTATTGCCAAGGTCATGAGCATAGTATTTCTACGTTTATTTTCCATTATAATCTCCTTATTATTCTTTCTAAAATCGTTATATCTTAATATTATAATATATGATACATATATTAAGGGCCTAAGAATCAGGCCCTTATTAAAATCAGCCAACTACTAAAGTAGTTTTATCTTCTAAAGAAGCTTTTTATCTTCTAAAGAAGCTTCTTATAAATATTTTTTAATTTCCTCAGTCGTAGGCACTCTACCCATAATTTTTACTTTTTCATCTACTACTAGAGCAGGAGTTTTCATAACTCCATAGGCCATGATTTTTTTAAAGTCTTCAACCTTTTCTATAGTTGCATCTATTCCTAACTCTTCTACTGCCTTTTTTGTGTTTTCCTCTAATTTTTTACAACTAGCACATCCTGAACCTAAAACTTTAATTATCATAATATTTCTCCTTTTAAATTTATTTTTTTAAACAAGTAAGAATGAAAATGCGTTAAATAAATATCCTATTATAATTATACCTGTTGCAACTATAGCAACAAATATAGATAATAATTTAGGTTTAACAACTTTACTAAGCATAATTAATGATGGAAGTGAAAGAGCAGTTACAGCCATCATAAAGGATAATACTGTACCAATACCTACACCTTTTCCAAACAATGCTTCAGCTATTGGGAGTGTGCCGAATATATCCGCATACATTGGTATGCCTACTGCTGTTGCTAGAAGTACTGCAAAAGGATTATTATTCCCAACTACATTCTCTATTATTGACTGAGGTATCCAGTTATGAATTGCAGCGCCAATACCAACTCCAATTATAACATATAGCCAAACCTTGTGGAATACATCTTTAACCTGCTGTTTCGAATACGATATTCTCTCATTTCTTGCAAGCTCAATTACTTCTGCATCAACGTTTTCTATTTCTTTAACATATCCTTCTACATACTTTTCAAGTCCTAATTTATCTATAATAGTTCCACCAATAACTGCTAAAATTAGTCCTACAACTACATATGCTATGGCGATTTTAGGACCAAAGAAAGACATTAAAATTAATAATGATGCCAGGTCCACCAGTGGTGAAGATATAAGGAAGGAAAAAGTTATCCCAAGCGGTAGTCCTGCTGAAGTAAACCCTATAAATATTGGAATACTAGAACAACTACAAAAGGGTGTAATAGTTCCGAGTAATGCTCCTAGTATATTCCCCTTTACCCCTTTGATATTTCCAAGAATTTTCTTTGTTCTTTCTGGAGGAAAATAACTTTGAATATAGGATATAGCAAAAATTAATACTGATAATAGTATAAATATTTTTATAATATCATATATAAAAAAGTGTACGCTACCACCTAATCTTTCTTCCATTGACAGTCCAAATACATTTTCCACGAGAGCCTTAATAATGTCTGAAAGCCAAGTCATTTTCAAAAGCGCATCATTTAGAAATGAAAATATTTGTGTTATTACATTCATTATGGTCACCTACCTGTTTAATATTTTGTAGAATCATGAGTTAAATTAATTATTGCAATTACATTTTTTCTTGAAAGTTTCTACGTATTCATCACCCTTTTTAAGATTTTTCAAATCTTTTTGCAAAGTAGCATAATCCTCTAAATTAAAAATTATTTTCTCCAGTATCTCTATTAGAAGTTCATTATCTCTGTCTAAGTAATAATATATAAATTGCTCTTGTCTTTCATCGCATGCATAGCCCATATCCCTTAGTTTACCTAAGTGCTTTGAAATTTTAGGTTGAGTTTCTTCTAAAATTCCTTGAATTTGGCACACACATAGCTTCTTATGATATAAGAGGACTAAAATTCTAAGTCGCGTTTCATCAGACAGCACTTTAAATAAATTCATTAATTTTTCCATTAATTTCACATCCTTATAGGTTAAATTCTTATATACCCATGTGAGCATATGTACATACTATGCTTAAATTGATTGTTTGTCAACAACAAAAATTCTTTATCTTTCATATAAAACTAAAGCTTCTCGAGAGTGCAAAAGTATTATATAGTATTCCAATAAAAAAAGCGAGAACGGATTGTTTTCTTAACAATCCGTTCTCACTTCACATATATACTTTATATTAATAATTTTCAGCTAATATCTCGAAGTAGCCTTGCGGATGTGCACATGCTGGACATAGTTTTGGAGCGCTTGCGCCTTCAAAAATATAACCACAGTTGCTACATTTCCACATAACTTCTGTATCTCTAGTGAATACTGCACTGTTTTCTACCCTGCTTAGTAGTTGTCTATATCTTGCTTCATGATGTTTTTCAACCTCAGCAATCTTTCTATAAACAAACGCTATATCCGCAAAACCTTCCTCCTGCGCAACTTTTGCAAATGCTGGATAAAGTTCAGACCATTCTTCATTTTCTCCATTTGCTGCCCATAATAAATTTGATTTAGTATCTGATAAGCCTACAGGATATGTAGCATTAATTTCTACCACTTCTCCATTTAAACTTTCTTTTAAGAATTTGAAGAATCTTTCAGCATGCTCTTTTTCATTACCTGCTGTTTCCGTGAAAATATTAGCTATTTGAACATATCCCTCTTTTTTTGCTACAGAAGAATAAAAAGTGTATCTGTTTCTTGCTTGTGATTCACCTGCGAATGATTTCATAAGATTTTCAGCTGTTTTTGTACCTTTTAATGTTTTCATAAAATACCTCCTTGTTTTTCTCTACAGAGAAAAAAATGTATATTCAATGTATTCTATAAACAGTATGTTTTCCCTCTTTTTAAACATGATGTTAATACATTGTTAATATTAATTCCCATCTTCCTAAGTATATATCCTTTTTTACACCTAAAAAGCAGGAATTATATTTCCTTTATACTTATCCTCAATAAATTTCTTAACTTCTGGAGAAGTTAGTGCCTTTGAAAGTGCCTCTATATAAGGTTTAGTTTTATCTTCGCTTCTCACCGCAAGTACATTTGCATATGGTGAATCTGTTGCTTCTATAGCTAGTGAATCCTCAGTTGGATTTAAGTCTGCTTCTATTGCAAAATTAGAATTTATAACTGCTGCATCCACATCTTTTAAAACCCTTGGAAGTTGTGGAGCATCTAGTTCTGTTATTTTAAAATTCTTTGGATTTTCTGTAATATCAAGTTTAGAAATTAGATCTCCATCTTTTAATTTTATAAGTCCGGCAGCTTCAAGTACTCTAAGTGCTCTTGCTCCATTTGTAGCATCACTTGGAATAGCTATCTCAGCTCCATCTTTTAATTCACTGAGTTCTTTGTATTTACTAGAGTATAAGCCCATAGGTTCGATATGAACTTTTACAGTATAGTCTAGGTCAAGTCCTCTCTCTTCACTAAAAGACTCTAAATAAGGTACATGTTGAAAGAAATTGGCGTCTATTTGCCCTTCCGCTAGTGCGGTGTTTGGTGTTACAAAATCGGTAAATTCTACTATTTCAAGGGTATATCCATCTTTTTCAAGTAGAGGCTTTACCACCTCTAATATTTCTGTATGAGGTACTGGTGATGCGCCTACTTTGATGATTTTTTTCTCAGTTGTAGCCGCTTCTTCTTTTGCTCCACACCCGCTTACTGTTAAGACTACAACTATTGTTAATAATACACTTAATATTTTTTTCATTTTTATTTTCCTCCTCTTATTTAATCATTCTTCTGTATAGTAAATTTCCTAAAGCTTGAATTATTTGAACAACTGCAATTAATATAATCACAGTGTATATCATGATATCCGTTTTAAATCTGTAGTAGCCATATTTTACTGCTACATCTCCAAGGCCTCCTCCGCCTATTGTTCCAGCCATAGCAGAGTAACCAATAATATTTATTATTGTTAGTGTAACTCCAAGGACTATAGAAGGCATTGCTTCCTTTACCATAACCTTAAATATAATTTGATAGGTTTTTGCACCAAAAGATTTAGCTGCTTCAATGATGCCGTAGTCTACCTCTAGAAGCGCAGATTCTATTATTCTTGCAGCAAAAGGTGCTGCTCCAAGGGTTAGTGGAACTATAGCTGCATTAGTCCCTATGGTTGTCCCAACAATAATTTTAGTTAATGGGAATATAGATATCATTAATATAATAAAGGGAAAGGACCTGAGTACATTTATTACTAAATTCAAACTTTTATAAATTAGTATATTTGGTCTTAGACCTTTAGGACCTGTTATAATAAGTTCCACTGCTGATATAAACCCTAAAATCATTGTAAAAATTGTTGATAGCGCCACCATATATATAGTATCTATAAGTGCAGGTAATAAAACATCTTTAAATAGCATTTATATCAGCTCCCACTCTATAGATTTTTGATCTAAATATTTTAATATCTTATCCTTGTTTTCCTGGCTTGCATTTATTATAAGACTTCCCATTACGTTATCTCTAAACTTTTCAAGCCTTCCCCATACTATTGAAAAATCTATGTCAAGCTCTCTGGCTATGGATGTAATTAAACAATTTCGGCTTATTTCCTTTGGGAAAAATATTTTAATATTATGGCCTGTACTAGGTAATACTTCTTCATCGCCCATAAGTGTTTTCATTTCACTTGTTGGCCTCACGAATAATTCATCGGTAGTTCCATGACTTTTAATCTCTCCTCCTTCGAGTAAAATAAATTTGTTGCAAATCTCTTTTACCACCTCCATTTGATGAGTAACTACAATAATTGTTATATTTAATTTATTATTGATATCTCTTAAAAGCTGCAATATTGATTTTGTAGTTTTGGGATCTAGTGCAGAAGTAGCTTCATCACAAAGTAATATTTTCGGGTTAAGTGAAAGCGCTCTTGCGATTCCAACTCTTTGTTTCTGACCTCCGCTAAGTTCGCGTATATTACTATTTACCTTCTCATTCAGCCCTACTAAATCTATTAAGCTATCCACTCTTTTTTTAATAGAAATTTTATCCATTCCCCATACCTCTAGTGGGAATGATATATTTTCATAAACATTTTTTCTGTTTATAAGATTAAAACTCTGAAAAATGATGCCTACATTTTTTCTAAACTCTCGAAGCTCTTTAGAACTTAGCTGCTTTACCTCTTTTCCCATTATGTTAATGGTACCTGTGTCATATGTTTCAAGGCCATTAAAGCATCTAAGGAGTGTGGATTTTCCAGCTCCACTGTGACCAATTACACCATATATATCACCTTCATTTACTGTAAAAGAAACATTAGAAAGTACTTTCTCTGTCGAAAAACTTTTATATACATTGCAAACTTTAATCATAATATCTCTTCTCCTTCATCCTTAATATTGACAACCTTAAGCTTTTGCACGAAAAAATAGAACCCAATGAATAAACTTGAGCTCTTACACTAAACTTATTCTTATCTCGCAGCAATGCTGCAGGATTTAACACCATGTATCATCTAAATGATACTGGTTGTCGGGTTTCATAGGGCCATTCCCTCCACCTCTCTTGATAAGATATTTAATTTTACTTTAAAAACAAAAAACCTCTTTCATCAAAATAAAATGATGAAAGAGGTATAAATTACAAGGACACCTCTCTCATCTTCCACTAAATTCAAATAAACTTAGTGCAGGAGTTAGCACCTTTTCAGATATATAATATCTGGTGGTTGCTGAGGTGTCATAGGGCCATTCCCTCTACCTCTCTTGATGAGAATTAATTGATTTATTAAATTAAACCTATAGTATCACTATCTGAATTGAATGTAAAGAAGTTTTTTCTTTTTAAATTAGTTTGTCCCTTGCCATGTGGGTGACAACTGGTATATTATAGAGATAAATATTAATTGAAAGCGGGGATTATAATTATGATTAAAATACCAGATAAAATTAGTTTAGCAAATCTTCCAACTAAAATCGAAAAACTTGATAGATTTTCAAAACTAATGGGTGGACCTAATATCTATATAAAAAGAGATGATTACACTGGTACTGAGATGTCGGGGAATAAAATAAGAAAGCTTGAGTTTGCAATTAAGGAAGCCCTTGATATGGGATGTGACTATTTAATAACTTGTGGAGGTATTCAATCTAACCACGCAAGAGCCACAGTAGCTGCAGCGGTTAAAATGGGAATGAAAGCAGGCATTATTTTAAGAGGTAATGAAGATACTGAAGTAGATGGTAATTTATTTATAAACAAACTTTTAGGTGCTGATATAAGATTCATTACACCGCTTGATTATAAAAATAGAAGAATGGAAATCATGGAAGAATTAAAAGAAGAAATGGAGCTTAAGGGATTTAAACCATACATTATACCTGAGGGAGCTTCTAATGGAATTGGCAGCTTTGGATATTTTAATGCAATGGAAGAGATAATGTCCCAGGAAAAAGAGATGGGTATCCATTTTGATGGGATTTTTATAGCAGTGGGATCAGGTGGAACCCATGCGGGATTACTTCTTGGAAGTAAAATTTTCAAAAGCGATTCACAAATCTTTGGAGTTAATGTCTGCGATGATGAGGATCATTTCAAAAACCAAATTCATGAAATACTTATAGAAAGCAGCAGTTATTTGGATATAGATGTTCCATTTGATAAGGGTGAAATAAATATAATAGATGGCTATGTAGGACGCGGATATGCTCTAAGTACTCCTGTTGAACTTAATTTTATAAGTGAATTTGCAAAACTCGAGGGAATTATTCTTGACCCTGTTTATACAGGCAAAGGAATGTATGGTCTCTCGCAGGAACTAAGGAAAGGTAAATTCAAGGACTTTAAAAATATATTGTTTATTCATACAGGTGGACTCTTCGGACTTTTTCCCCAAAAGGATTTATTCGATTTTAGTAACAACTAAATATAATGGCTCCCACCAAATGGTGGGAGCTATTTTTAATTATACCTTACACAACAAATGAGGATATCCTCGGATCTTTTTATTCAACTATTTCAAATTCTGTTTTAGGTACTCCACATAATGGGCAAACCCAATCTTCAGGAATATTTTCGAACTTAGTACCTGCTGCTATTCCTCCATCTGGATCTCCTTCTGCCGGATCATAAATGTATCCACATACTAAACAAACATACTTATCCATATAAAACATCTCCTTTAAATTATATAAGTTTATTATATACATAATATTTTATGATATACCCTTTTGATTTTTTAATTCGCCACTTCGGTGCCATCTTACTTACTAAAAACAGTCTCAATAACTATAACAATAAAATATTCTATAACTACATTATTAAGTGTATAATTATTACTATAATAAATAATTTATCGAGGTGACATATGAGCAAAAAATGCATATCAAAGACGCATTCATATTTTATTATTGCAGCAAGTATTATTCTGATTTCTACTTGTATTATAACCAACACATCACTGGCATTTGGATTTTTGGGTGGTATTATAATTATGTCCTTGATACTTGTAAAATACAGATACACCATAAAAGATATAATAGTGCTAATTCTTTCAGGGCTAAAAGAAGCATGGACACTGTATGTGTTAATTCTACTTATTGGTGCCGCAGCTTCGGTATGGCTAGCTTCTGGTGTGGTACCCTCTCTAATGTATTATGGGTTTCAATATATGAAGGGGATGAATTTTCTTTTGGCTACCTTTTTGATAGTTTCATTAGTATCCATATTCATGGGCACAGCAATTGGAACGGTTAGTACTATAGGTCTTGCCTTACTCGGCGTTGGAAAAGGCTTTGAAGTTCCGGCTCCTCTACTTCTTGGCGTAATAGTATCCGGCGCTTTTATTGCAGACAAGATGTCTCCAATCTCAGGTCTATTAAATCTTACACTTACAGCAACAAAAAAAAGCTATAAGGAAGTCCTTACTGCAATGCTTCCAACCTTCATACCACTATTTTTAATTACCGCTGTAGTATATTATCTAATGGGTATGAATTTTACTATAAGCACTAACTCTTACAGTCTTCTGCATTATCAAAATGCTATATTAGAGGGCTTTAAAATTTCTCCGTACATTGCTTTTCTACCTGCTATAGTTCTTATAATGCCCCTTTTCGGTTTTAAAACGATTCCTACAATATTAATGGGTGTTTTGGCAGGTTGCATAGTTAGCGTTATCTTTCAGCATGTATCGTTTGCTAGCCTTATAAACTCACTTTTCTTTGGATACAAGGGTTCTACTGCCTCCGCTGACCTTAATAAAATACTGGTAAGTGGCGGTATTAAATCTATGATAGAGGTTGTTCTTATAGTTATGGGTGCAGTTAGTTTAACGAGTCTATTCGAAAAAACTGGAATGATAGTCCCTTTAATTAATAAGGTAACCAATGGAACGCGGACTAAAGGACAGCTTATTATTAAAACATCCTTAATTAGTAGTTTGCTTACTATAATTACCTGTGATCAAACAGTTGGAATTTTACTTCCTGGAAGACTTCTTCAAGATAAATACAATGAACTTGGTGTTGATACAAGTTTACTTGCAAGGACTATTTCTGATACTGGCACCATAATTGCGCCGTTAATGATTTGGAATATTAATGCTCTTATCCTTAAATCTCTTACGGGAATATCTGCAACATCCTATGCTCCCTACGCGGTTTTATGTTATCTATCTCCTGTTATTACAATAATTGTTTCTTATAGTTTTAAATCAAAAAATAAATCGGTGGCGGTTTAATAGTTAATGAACATTAATCAGTAATTCACATAAAAATTTTCTCCTGCAGAAATATTATACCCATAATCACATCTAAATGGCGGTTCTATATTAAAATCATTTCCTACCTTACCGAAGATTTTTTTTATAATTTCATTCTGCTTATTAATTTCCTTTGGGCTTAAGTTATTATAATCAAATATCATTTCTTTTGCATATTGACGCTCAGATGTTAATTCTTCGCCAAATGCCTTATAAGGTTTCCCATTTAACATCTTTTCCTTTTCTGTCATAAATCAATACCTTCCTCTCTTTATTTCACTATTTTTTAAACCGCTACCCAGTGTTTAAATAAATAACAATTTCAATTGCGCCAAAAAATATTAAGATACCACAGCATAACCATCATCAATTATTGGCATATTACATAAGAGGTGATTTATGTGACTAAAAAGATTTCTTTGTTGATGCTCTTATTCATTATACTTATATCTTCAACAGTGATTCGTGCTGAGGAGTTTCAATATGCGGAAATCTTCGACCCAAGGCAAAACAAGGTCGTTAAAGAAGTTCAAATGAATTCAGAAATACAAAATATTGTTGTTTGCTCAATAAAAGGTGTTAATCGCTTGTATGGTAAAAGTAATCCAGTTAACGATGATGGATATGCAATTAGAATTCCACTTGACCCTGCTGTTAATACCCATGGTAAATGGTTAAACACAGTTATAAGTGAGGTTTATATAATAATCCCCAAAAGTGATCCACCATTTTTTCTAATTTTTGAGGACATTGACAAATTATCTTGTTTCCCTTTTAATGGTGATATAGATGATTTGTCAAAAGCCTTAAATTTCAACTTAAAAGTTAAGTGAGATGTACCGTATTTTCTATTTAAGCAGATTACTACCTAATTCTATCCCCCATCTTCATAGTAGGATACATCGATAATGAAGGAACTTTAATTTGGTAAAAGAGTAATTTATTTATTAGAGTTGCCAAAACTATTGCTAAAAGTACTGGCAATATCCATTTGTTAATAAACTGTTTTAGTGATTTCACTTATACACCCCCCAGTAAAAATTATAATTCAATAGTTGGATTCAAAAGCTTTTCTGAAACCCAATAAAGACAAGATAAAAAACTCTGAGATATTCTCAGAGCCTAAAATGTAAATTTATAAATTATTATTTATTCACACTAATCCGTTCCAAAGTTAAAAAACTAAATGCTGTTGTTTTGTCATCATTAATGAATCCAGTTTCTTCTTCTTTAATATTCCACTCAGAATAGTTCACCTTTGGGAAAAACACCTCAGCATCATATTCCTTATGCACTTGCGTTAAGTGAATTTTGTTGCAATAAGGTAGCAATAACTTATAAATTTGTCCTCCACCTATAACAAAATATTCTTTGCTATCATCTAAAGAATCAAATAATTCTTCCTTAGAACTTACGACAGTTACTCTTTCATCATCTACTACAAAATCTTTATTTTTAGTAATAACAATATGGTGTCTATTAGGTAGAATACCAGGAAGTGACTCAAATGTCTTTCTCCCCATTATAATAGTACTTCCACTTGTAATCTGCTTAAACCTTTTTAAATCTTTTGAAAAATGCCAAAGTAAGTTATTATTCTTTCCTATGGCGAAATTATCTCCAATTGCAACAATACATGTAAGCACTATATAGCCACGCTCCCCATATTTATTTTCCCAAGATGCTTATAATCTATGAGTTTAATATCTTCAGGTGTAAAGTCATAGAAGTTTTTTATTTCTGGGTTAATCCAAATTTCAGGAGCATCTAAAGCTTCTGATTTTCTTGAAATCTGTAGCTTTAAACCTTCAATATGATTTTCATATATATGGGCATTATTTATAACATGCGTAAATAATCCTGGTTTAAGTCCAGTAACCTTTGCTAACATATGAACTAATACGGCATATTGAGTTGTATTAAACGGAACTCCAAGTGCTGTGTCACCAGATCTTTGTACTAGCATACAGTTAAGTCTTCCATCAGTTACATCCCAAAGTGTTAAAAAGCAACAAGGCTGAAGCGCCATCTGTGGAAGGTCTTCTATATTCCACAAATTCATCATCATTCTTCGGTCTTGCGGATTATTTTTCAAAGCCTCAATAAGTGAGTCAATTTGATGATACTTGGCTATTTGATAACCATACGCCTTTCCAATTGTTCCATCTTCTAAAGCCCACTCATCCCATATATGCACATTTTGCTCTTGAAGTTTCTTAACATCATTACTTTGGTCCTTAAAAATCCAAAGCAATTCTTTTACCGCTGTTTTAAAAGCAACAAATTTAGTTGTTAATATTGGAAATTCCTCTTCTAAATCAAATTGCATAATTTGATGAGGGAGTTTGTATGTCGCAACTCCAGTACGGTTTTGACCATAATATCCTCTTTTTAAAATATTCTCAGCTATTTTTAAATATTGGCTATCCATTTCATTCAACATAATTTTCATCACTTCCGTTTCACTGTTCTTTTGTATATACTCTACTTATATGTTCGCCGATAATTCTTCTTTTAATATAACATAATTCGCATTGTTTATCGACAAAAACTTCATCGACCTATATTTATTATTTCAAATACTATTCGATTCACTGCTTATACTATACATATTTCACCATTTTCCTTTATGTAAAACTGTAATGGTAGAGGCTGACTTGCAAACAATAACGGTGTCAATGTATATGAATAACCTCCAGCCTTTGACACTACTAATATATCTCCAATATTAGCTTTTGGAAGCATTATCTCTTTCGCCATTATATCAGCTGATGTGCACAAATTACCCACTATGCTTACCTTTTCAAGAAAGGACTTTTCTCTTTCAACAATAGTAAATTCAAAAGCGTCTTTAGCTGTAAATAATGGTTCACAACCCTTAAGTTTGCTTCCCCCTGGCGCATAATCCGTTAAAAGTTCTGCAATAGAAGGTCTTAAAAAACCATTAAGCCCATTTTCTACGATTAAATATTTTGTTCCTCTAGATTCCTTTACATCTACTATATGAGTAACATATTGACCAGCTTCGCAGACTACAAACCTACCTGTTTCAATGATAAGTCTTACACTTATTTTATCCCTAAATCTTTGAAATAATCTTTCACATTCATCACTAAGTAGATCAAGATCAAGAGGGATATCATTTAATGATGAATATACTATACCAAGTCCTCCACCAAAATTAATAAATTCCAGTTCCCATCCCATGCTCTCTTTACAAAATAAAGCTACTTCAAAAATTTTCTCATAGTATCGATAAATTTTACTATGATCAAGAACCTGAGAGCGCAGATGAACATGAATACCAACGATTTTTATATTAGTCAAACTATTAAAAAAATCTCTCTGATTAACAATTGTCTCCTCATCAACACCAAATTTACTACTTACTCCTTTTTCAATATCCATAGTATAGTCGGGATTTATTCTTAAACCTACCTTTATATGTGATTTTTTCTGTTTTGCAACATCATTAATCAATGCTAGCTCATTATAGCTGTCTGCTATTATTATTGACTTATCCAATGTTTTTTCAATATCCTTACGTGTTTTTCCTGGAGATGAGTATAATACTTTTTCATAAGATAAGCCTGCTTCATGTGCTATAATTACTTCCGCCGCTGAAGCTGCATCTGCACCAAACCCCCTTGATACTATAAAATTAACTATAGGTGTATATGGATTAGTCTTTAATGAGTATAAAAACTCAAATCGTGAAAATCTTTCTGAAAGTGTTGTAATTTGCTTGGAAATAATACTTCCATCATAGATGTAGAAAGGTCTGTCGTATTGTGCCATCAGTTTTTTAATAATATTTGAATTGTTTCCCATAATAAATTCTCCTCTATGTATTTATTCACATTAAACCTTTCCATAATTATACCATTTATTACATTTTACCACACTTATCTTAATCAATAATATCTACCATTTTTTCTTTTTTCCACCGAATAACTATTAGCATTAATCCAATTAAAACTAAAATGGAATAAGCTATTAGTAGAAAGTATTTAGGAACTGAAACAACTGTTAATCTGTTAAGGAGGAAATTATTAGATATGAATATACCAATAAAAGTTATTGGTACTAGCACTCCTATAAGTGTCATGTAATTAGGTGCTATCCTGGAAATAAAGGTTACTATTAAAGTAATAACAAATCCTAGTACATATATCGCCAATACTGTAAGTGCTATATATTGTATAAAACTAATATTAAACCAAGATAAATACCACAAGTTAAAAATTGAATTTATGCTAGAACTTAAGAATATTCCAGCTTTATAACGTGAATAAAATATGAAAAAACAAATAAAATTTATGCTTATTATTATAAAGCTTGAAATCAATGATGCATATACCTTAGTCTTAAATGTTTTTCTTCCTGTTTTGGATGTATATTGAAGGTGATTTATTTTGTTTGTACTATCCTTTATAAAAATGGGGGAAATCATGAATATTATACTAAAAACTATAAGTATAAATGCACTTTTTATTGATCTACTATAATTTTCAAAAACATAATAAGGAAGTATAGAGGTTATAGATTCATTTTCAACTACTTCACTATATCTTTCTAATTGAATTTTATTTAATTTAGCATCGTTCCTACCTACACTTCCCTCAATTCTTTCGTAATCAATTATTATACTATTTCGTGTTTCTAACTCAAAGAAGGTATCTGCATTATCATCAAAAACTTTGGCGCGTAATTTCATTAACTTATCATCTGTTATTATAGTAGACATATCGTTAAATTTTTCATAGGTACCTATTCCTGCGGATACAAGCTCTGGTTTAGACTGAAGATAACGGTTAGCATCCTCAATTCGATTATTGTATACCTGCTTAAAATTTAGAAATTCTTCTCTATCCATAGAATTCCCATAGTCCTTTACCATTTGAACATTTGTTTTATAATATTCTTCTCCACCTAGGGAATATATTGAATTATTACTTATGAATAGATAATACATTATTAAGCTAATAAACATAATCATAATAACCATTTTAAAATTAAATATTTTCTTTATCTCATTAAAAACTATTCTCATGATATAATTCCCCTCATTAATATAAATTTTGTTTTTTAAATCTCCTAGTGCACAGGCCACATATAGTTAAAAGTATAATCGTCCATATGGAGATTGTAATCACCTCATAGTATTTAAAAGTAAGGATACCTTTTTCCATGAACCATAAAGATGGATTTGAGATAAGTACAAAAGGAGTAAAGTTAGCTGCGAATATAACCATACTGTTGCCTGGCATTAGGCCTGGTATAACTAGCGCTATTCCGAATATTATTGCAAATGTAAAGAATACTATGTAACTATTTTTTATAAAGCTTGATATTATGTAGGCAATAAAAGTAAATAGTAATTCGCATAAATAAACAAGCACAATGCAATAAATCAAATATATTATAAATGACATATTCCACCAAGATATATATGGTGAACCATAATCCGAGTTGAATCCACTGCTTATAGGAACAGTCCAAAGTTCTGAGTAGCTGACTACGCTAAAATACACGACAAGTGTTATGCTAATAATAATTGTGGTAACCAATATGCTGGCAAATATAGATACATAAAATTTATCTTGGGCGAGATTTCGTCCTCTTTTAGTAGAATATACAACAAGCTGCGTCTTGTTTTCAAACTCATAATTTATAAGGTACCCGGTAATAAGAACAACCAGAATCATGATTTCATAGATGAAATTCCTAAATAAAGATTTAAAAAGCAATGAGTGCATTTTGTAAGATCTTCCTATGAAAAATAAATTCTTATATTCTCCATTTTCTTTTAATTTATCAAATCTTTTCGATAGCTTTTTATACTGAGTTCTTACCGTATCAGCTGCTCTACCACTAAGTTTATACTGAGATATTGCAGCCTCTCCAATGTCTAATACATTAATACCCTTGTACCTTATATCAATATCTTTTGCAATATCATAATAATTTCCAATAACTTTTACTTCATTAAAAAATTCAAGTTCTTCTTTATTGTAAACTTCATATTGGTTATAATTATTTGTAAGCACAGTAGCAGATTCATAGGTCTTAGATTCTTTTTCCAAAGTGATCTTATTTAACTCTTTTAACTTACCTTTATAATATAGTCCAAAATTAGCAATCATGTCATCGTTTATTTCATAACCAAATTTGTCTACAATTTTATTTAAAATTTTCAATTCACTATTAAAATATGTACTACTGAATATAATAAAAATATTAAAAGCAATAAAAGTGGCTATTAATCCAATTATAACTGGGGAAGTAATCACCTTTTTAAGTTCATATGATTTTACACTCATAGCTCTATGACTCCTGTGCTAAGGGTTCATCTTTGTAAACATATAAAAATACATCCTCTAAGTTTGGTTTAGCAGCATTCCAGTTGTCATTAGTAGACTCTTCACTAATAAATCTAACTTTTAATTTTCCCTCTTCTTGCTTTTCTGCCAATGTTAAATATTGCGATCTAAAGTTCTGGGCATCATCAAATTCGATATCCGTTTCATAAACACGCCCCTCAATTATTTTGCAAATATTATTTATGCTATCTTTATAAAGCAATTCCTTATCCTTTATCATAATAATTTCATTTGCTATGGATTCCACGTCTGTTACTATGTGAGTTGAGAGAATAACTATTCTATCTCTAGATAGCTGCGTAAGTAAATTTCTAAATCTTACTCGTTCCTTTGGATCAAGGCCTGCAGTAGGTTCATCTAGGATAAGTACCTTAGGGTCATTTAACATTGCTTGAGCTATCCCCACGCGTTGAATCATTCCTCCAGATAACTTTCTCATCTTTTTATTTTCTACGCTTTCAAGACCAACAAGCTTTAAAAGCTGGAAGACTCTATCTTTAGCTTTACTGCTGTCCATACCTTTTAGTGCTGCTATATACATTAAATATTGTTTGGGACTATAGTTTTTATAATATCCAAACTCCTGGGGCAGATAGCCTAATATGTCACGATATTTTTCATCTAGTTTTACTATGTCGCATCCATTGTATAATATCTCGCCTTTAGTAGGAAAAATGAGTGTGGTAAGCATCTTAATCAGTGTGGTTTTGCCAGCTCCATTAGGGCCTAGTAAACCATAAACACCATTTGTTAATTCTAAATTGATATTTTTAAGAGCAGTAAAATTTCCGAAATCCTTACTGACATTGTTAACTACTAACATTTTAAATCACCCCTTCTATATTGTTAAAAGTAATAAGTTTTTTAAGACTATTAATATAAGTACATAAACAAGTAACTATTAAAGCCAGATACACGTAAATGGGAATGTTTTTTAGAAATATAGTGTAAATAGAACTGCTAAATATGGATAATTCTAAGTTCATAACTACCCAACCAAACAGTACAAAATATTTTGTAAGTTTAGAGTGCATTTTTAATATTATATATAAAAAAATAGTTGAGAATAAAAATAGTGAAGTAATTGATATCATGAAAGCTTGTAGTAAGTTTATTTGGTTATAAAGTGTAGAAACCAGATAGAGGGCTGAAAAATTGAAAACAATACAGAAAACACTAAACACTAGCATTCTAAAGGCTGCTAACTGATATATATTATATTTGCAGGTCATTTCTACTTCATATGTCATCTTTTGTTTTGTGTTTACAAAAGATACTAAAGATATAGCCAAATATAAAATAGGTGAAAACATAAAAATAAAAGAATAAATACTCCCATTATTTATATTGTTTATATTAATGAAACTGTTAGAGGTAATAGCTATAAAGCCTAGAATTGACAAAGCAATTAAGACTGCGAAAACAATTTCAGTTATGTCATGGAATAAAAATTTCATACCTATTTGCTTGTACATGTTTTTTAAATAACAGCAAAATGATTCACTTGGAGAAATTCCTTTGGTTATTATCGTTTTTATTTGAGCTTTTATAGTGATATCATCTGGAAAATCTATATAAGGTTCATATTTATCCATCATTATCCTCCGATATGATTTTTTTGACTTTCTTAATTATTGTGTAGTATTTTGTTTTTACTGTAGATTCGGATATATGTATAACGTCTGATATTTCTAAAAAAGTGTACTGTGCAAATAATTTAAGTCTAAGAATCAGCTGAGAAGAAGCATCGAATCTATTTACTATATTTATGACTTCTTGAGCCTCCTGTTTGTTCTCAATACTAATTGTAAAGTCCATAGTATCTGGTAAATCGTAGTCATCAATAGATACTACTATACTAGTGTTTTTATACTGTTTTGACCGATAATAATCCGTAAGTTTATAGGTTGCTATTTTATACAACCAAGTTCTGAAGGCGGATTTACCTTCATCATAATTGTTTATAGATTGTAACATATTTATAAATATTTCCTGCGTAAGGTCCATAGATAATTCTTTTTTTAATGTTTGCTTATATATGTAGGAATATATTTCTTTATAATATTTATAAATAAGCTCATTTGCTGCTACTTGATTTGATTTTAACTTAATTTGCTTTATCCATTGTTTTTGCTTGTCCATATTTACCTTACTCACTTTCTACCCATTCTAACTATATATTCGTAATAACAGCTCAAATAGTTTTAAAAAGGTTAATATTATTAGATGTTTATTTTTTAGTCTATGTAAATTTTAACATACATTTTAATATTGCTCATTTATTGGGACATATTTTTTAAATATCTTTTGATATTAGTAGTCGTGGTTCTCTTCAGCAGCTTCTGCAATTTCTTTTGTTTCATGAACCGTACCGTATGGATGTTCAGGCGGTGCATAGTATGTGGTAATTCAATAAAAATAAAACTCCAAGGCATGCCTCGGAGTTTCATTTACCATTTTAATTTTACATTTAGAAGAACTTTAACTAGACTATAGAGCAACTCTTTTTCTCTTGAAACATATTAAACAAGACACTATTTTCTAGATAAATATGAATAAATAAATCTTTTTCTAAGTCATGAATTTTTGTATATGCTAGTATGAATGAAGTACACGCTCCCTCTGGAGCATTAAAATCTCTAGTTATCTTCTCTAATTCTTTAATTATATTCCCAGCTGCGTCATGCTCACTCTCTGTATCTTTTATAACCTGATGTATTTCTGATAAGACACTATCGTCCTTCGTTATTTCAAATTTTTCAATAAGTGGGAACAGGTGCTCTTCCTCTTTGATGAGATGCTCCTCAAGTTCTATTTTCAATCCTCCGAAAAGTTTGTGCACCTTTAACAGTTCTTCACTATGATGCTGAAAATGTACCTTGAGTACTTTAAATAATAACGTATCTATTTCTTTAAGTTGTTTCTTTGTAAATTCATGATGAGTTTGTACTACGTGTTTTATAATTACTGAAGGTTTTTCTTTCCTCCAGTCTTTATATTCTGAGTTTGATTTTATAAACTTCTCGTATTCGTTATTAAGTTCTTCAATAATTTTATCATGGTCTATTTCCATCTCGTCCAAGGCTCCTGCTAACGTATCATGTCCACCGCAGCAATAATCTATTTTATATCTGTTAAATATCTCCGCAGCACCTGGGAAAATTGAAACTATTTCGCCGAGACTTTGGTTTTTATTTATAATTTTTTCCATAATTAATTCCTCCTCTTATTTTTAAACTGTGGCAAGTAGTAAATCAGCAGTATAATTAACTGCTCTTTCAATGCTCTTTAAGTTGTCGTCGTTTGGTGAGAATCTAATTCTTAGTGGGAATTCTATATCGATCATACCAGTAGATTTAATTACATCAGAAGTACTCAAGACTTTAATATTGCTTTGCTTCAAATAATCTTGAACTACCTCTATAGCTTCTCCACTCCAACCATAAGAACCAAAAGCCGCCCCTATTTTATTTTCTAGGTTTAGTGCATGCATTTCTTTTAATATATCTTCCATGTTTCCAATCATATCAGCATACTTTGTTGAGCTACCAAACAAAATAGCATCAGCTTCATTAATAGCTTTCAATACTTCTTCTTTTGCTACTTTATTTACATCTATAGTCTCTGAAACTATATTTAACTCTTCAAATTTTTCTTTAATAAACATAGCAATTTTTTTTGTTCTACCTGTCATAGTGGAGTATAGAACCAATGTTTTTTTATTTGTTTCTGTGTTTTTGCTCATATTATCATAAATATCTATAAATCTTTGAACATTATCTCTAAGGATATATCCATGTGATGGTGCTATCATCTTTATATCTAGATTTCTAATTTTTTCGATCATAATTTGAACATATCTTCTATGAGGGTGCATTATCAATTTATAATACCCAATATAATCATCATTTATGTCCTCTTTTGCCATATCATTAAAATACTCATAGTTGGCTACGTGAGTACTAAAAATATCACAAGGGAATAAAATTTTATCCTCTATGCAATAAGTTATCATTGTCTCCGCTGTATGAAGATACGGTGTTTCGATGAATTTGAGCGTTTTGCCTCCTATATCTAGCGTATCGCCATCACCTACTACTAGGAATTCTCTATTGTGAAGTTTATACATTTCCTTCAGCTGATCTACAGCCAAATTTGTGCAAACAATTACGGCATTCTTAGCATTAGCTGCCAAACTTCCAAGCGAACCAGAATGATCAGGCTCAGTATGGTTAATTATAATGTATTTGATTTTTTCAAGATCTATTATCTTTTTTAAGTTTTCTACATACTCTCGTCCAAAACTCATATCAACAGTATCTATAATTGTTGGTTTTTCAGTCATTAATAAATAACTATTATAAGTTGTCCCTTTAGTTAATGTTAATCTATGAAAAGGTACATCTCTATCATCAATCTTACCAACCCAATATATATTCTCACTTAGCATAATGTTTTCATTCATAATGTATTCCCCCTGCATTTCATTTATTTTTTTCTAATGTGTTCTTGCTTTCCTATGACCCCATTCTATAATGATTTTCATTTTAAGAATATGATTTAAATCACAAATTGAAAAAATAAACAATTTATACTTATTATTATTTGACCACAATAAATTAAAAATGTTATGATATTAGATGGTAGGTGATATATATATGGAAAAGTGTAATTGTGAAAATTGTAATCATAGTCTATGCGCTAAGAAAGTACCGATTTTTTCATTTCTATCTGATGATGAGCTTATAAAAATTATTGATATGACAGGACATAAAGTCTATAACAAAGGTGATATGTTATGTAGTCAAGGTGAAAAATCAGATACCCTATTCATTATTAATGAAGGTCAAGTTAAAATATCTAAATTAACAAAAGAAGGTAAGGAGCAAATAGTTCATATCTTCACTGGTGGTGATTTCTTTGGAGAATTAAGCTTATTTAGTAGTGATGAATTATTTAATTTTGATGCTTATGCTATCTCAAACGTTAAAATATGTACATTGACTAAACAGGATATGGATAAAATTATCATGAGTAATCCAGGAATACCATTAAAGCTATTACAAGTTATTTCAAAACGTCTATCTCAGACTGAAAATCTTGCCCAAAATCTCGCTACTAATGATGCAGAAATAAGAATTGCCTTTATGCTATTAGAGTTTGGGGAAAAGTATGGTGCCCCTATAGATGAAGGATTGCAAATCAAATTACCTATTAATAGAGAAGAGATGGCGAATTATGTTGGAGTCACAAGAGAAACCATAAGCAGGAAGTTAAGTATATTTGAAGATTTGGGTATCATTAGTCTCAAAGGAAACAAAGTACTTATTATAAAACAATTAGATAAATTAAAGTCATATGTAGAATAATAACTTTAAGTAAACCTTGCGACGCATTATTAACATGCTCCCCTTAAGGTAAACAGATTAATAATAAGAATCTGTTTACCTTAAGGGGATTATTTTTTTAAATTTTGATTCAAATCATATTTTTATATATCAAAGTTAGCTAAACTTATGACATTGGAATACGAGATCTAAAAGCTAAATTTATAGAGGAGGATTTGAAAATGGATAATAAAAAAATAGAAAAGTTAACTCAAATTTTGCAAAAATTAAATCAGGAGGGTGTAACGGAAGCTTTAAGAAAAGAGGCTTTAGACATTGTTGCTAACATAAGCCCTATTGAACTTTCTATTGCAGAACAAAACTTAATAGAAAAAGGTATGAATCCACAGGATCTAAGACATCTTTGCGATATTCATATGGAAGTTCTAAAAGATGAACTTGATAAAATCAAAACAAAAATTGAACCGGGGCATGTTGTGCATACCCTTATTGCTGAGCATGATAAAATTCTTGAATTTCTAACACAACTTGAAGAAATTAATCTTAAAATTCAAAAGAGTGAAAGCTATGATAACGCTTTAGAACAAATTGAGGCATTAAAGACTGTTACATTTAACATATTGGATGCAGAAAATCACCACCAAAGAGAAGAACAAGTATTGTTTACTGAGATGGAGGACAGGCAAATCACTGGTCCTACTCGAATTATGAGAATGGAGCATGAGGATTTAAGAGCCAAGAAGAAGTTTTTGAAAGCGGCAGCAGAAGAGGCTTCTAATTCAAACTTTATTGAGTTTAAAGAAAAAGTAGATGACACATCGAAATATATTATATTTAATTTAAGAGATCACATATTTAAAGAAAATTATATTTTATACCCTACAGCAATAGAATCTATAATAGGGAAAGAAACATGGCAGGATATGAAGAGGAGATGCGATGAGATAGGCTATTGTGGCTTTACCCCTAAATAATAATTTTCTATTTTTTCAGCTAAAAAACATATTCGTAACATACGTTACCGACAGCCTGGCTATAAATTAGTATACTAATACCATAACCAAGGCACATATGTGCTTACAAAAGAAAAAGATGGAGGGCGATTCGTATGTCTATGTTTTGTTATCAATGTCAAGAAGCAGCCAATTGTAAAGGCTGTACTGTAAAGGGAGTATGCGTGTTGAACGTCAAATTATAACTAATTGAAAAGTCATTTTATTTCTATTATTAGTAGGTGATTTACGTCAGATTACCTCTAAGAAATCAATTTATAAATAAGAAAACATCATTTTATTAGTATAATTTGTTTTAGCCAGCA